>CAXUBB010000159.1:0-10712 GCA_964249105.1 uncultured Bryobacteraceae bacterium
CGTATAAGGATAATTCGAGGGAACAACATATCCGGCGAAAGAACCGGCGGCGGTCGGGGGAGGATTACTCAGAACTAGGCTCGGAAAAACGCTGCTCATGTTACCGTGAGCTTCGCTTACGCCGCCGTTCAACTCCCAGCGCAGACCCATGTTGAGAGTAAGGCGCGTATTCACTTTGAAATCATCCTGAATGAACGCCGCCATGTCGTAAGCGCGGTACGCCTTGTAATAGTTGCCTTGCGCCGCAGTGCTGCTGAATACATTGCTGTAGGCGCTGCCGTTTTGTGAGGCGTTCAAGCCGAGCAGGAAATCGGGAAAGCTCTGAAAGGTCATGGAGCCGCGCAGTACGTTTGGATCATTGAAGTTGAACTGCTGCCGCTGGTAGTCAAAGCCAGCGCGCAGAGTATGCCGTCCATGCGTCAACGAGATCTGGTCACCCGCCTCGTAAGTGTTCACCGCCGAGAAAGAATTATCGTTACCGCCTCCACCCAGACTGAACAGGCCATTAATGGTGATGGTCGGCATCAGCGGATAATTCGGATTGCCGGGAGTAATGCCGAAGGTTTGCGCCGTCTGAGTGGCTTGGCTCACCAGAACGCCGGTATTGCGAATGAACGATCCTAAAGCTTCGTTCACGAAAGTCGGTGACAGAGCGGAAGTAAGTTTAAGCGTCCCTACATCGTTGTTGAAAGTTGTGACCACACCCGCGCCGGGAGTACAGCCTGCCGTGCAACTGCTGAAAGGTTGGTTCTGGGGATCGTACGAGTGGAAGTAGCGCTGCTCCAGGCGGTGCTTTTCGGAGATGATGTAGTCGGTATTCACAAGATACTGATCCTCCGTGAAGTGCGCCGGAATGCTGTATGAAGAAAAGCCGATCAGTCCGCCGTTGCTGCTGGTTCTGATCTGTTGCGGAGTGGGGATCAGGTATGTTCCGTTGCTAAGTCTATAGTTCAGAAAATTCAGGGCGACCGGGTTTATGTTCGAGCCGTCGCAAGCGACGCGCGTTCCGCCGTAAGCTCCTGACTGGCCGCAAAACTGACGACCTAACGCGGCGGCAGAACGATCATTCGTCAGGGCAGGAAGCGTATTGCTCGAAAAGGAACTGGGACTTAATCCGTTCACTTGCCGCGTACCTTGATAAGAACCGAAAAAGAAGAGCTTATTCTTGATAACGGGACCGCCGAAGGTGCCGCCGAACTGGTTCTGCTTCATGTCGGGGCGCGCTTGTCCCTGGCCTTTAAGAAAGGTATCGTTCGCGTCGAGTTTGGTATTGCGGAGGAATTCGAAGAGGTTGCCGTGGAACTGGTTGGTGCCGGATTTCGTGACGACATCCACGTTTGCGCCCGCATCACGGCCATAACCGGCATCGTAGAGCGTGGTTTGGATTTTGAATTCCTGAATCGTATCGGGATTTGGAATGGCAATACCAGCTTGCTGTACGAAGTCGCCGGAACGTCCGCTGCCGAAATTGTTAATATCCGCTCCATCCATATGAAAGTTGTTGCTGATATTGCTGGTGCCGTTGACGTATACATCCTGCGTTCCTTTTCCCAGCGCAGCGGCATTGTTGACGTCGCCTGCAACGCCCGGAGACATGGTTAAGACCTGGGTGTAGTTCCGCTCGGTCAGAGGAACCGTTTGAATGGTTTTACCTTCCACCACAGTACCCAGCGCGGCGCTTTCGGCCTGCACCAGCGGCACCGCTTCCGCTATAACCTGCACCGTTTGCTGTTGTGTCCCCAGAGACATGGATATATTGACCGTGCTGATTTCCGTGACGTTAACCGTTACCGGCGAGGGCGAGGCAGTTTTGAAGCCTTTGGCCGAAAACTCCAACTGATAAGTTCCGGGAGGAAGTAGGCTTAGATTGTAGTTGCCGCTTCCGTCCGTGATGCCGGAACGTTGAATTCCCGTGGTACTGGAAACGGCATGGACAATCACATCGGGAATCACGGCTCCAGCTTCGTCCAGGACGGTACCTTTGATGGAGCCGGTACTGGCCGTTTGAGCGAATAAGGACGGACAGATTAATAAAACGGTTGCCGTGAGTAGGAAAGGAAAATCCCTCTTCGACTTCATGAGTAAGTTTTCTCCAGTTGTTAATAGTTCGGGAAAACTGCCTTAAGCGAGGCAGCAAAGCAGGGATCATCTACGGGGAAGAGCCTTAGAAATTAAAGTAAGGCTTCGAACAGGGAAGGATCGAGTACTATTATTACTTATTCGTCACAAAGGTAGTCAAGAGATCTTTTAACGTTCTTGAATAGCTGGCCTACTTCGCGTTGGGTCCTTGAGGAATGGCTTCCCCATCGGAACGTGGATCGGCGGCCGCAAAGTTCACGCCGCGCTTGCCGTCCCGCAGCACCGCTTCGCCTTGGCCCACGGTGCAGGAAAACGGTTCCAGCAGCTTAATATCGTGTCCGCGCTTCGTGAGTTGCTCTCGCACGGAAAGCGCAATCGTTTGCTCCATTTGCACATCGCAGCCGTCGAAAGTACCCTTTGTAAAACGCGCCTGCTCAAGTGCCGCCTGCACGTTCATCCCATAATCCACCACGTTCGCCACAAATTGCGCGTGCGCCTGCGCCTGGTTCCATCCGCCCATAATGCCGAAGCCGATATGCACGTCGCCCTTTTCCATAAAGGCCGGAATAATGGTGTGAAGCGGCCGCTTATGCCCTGCTAACGAGTTCGGGTTTCGCGGTATCAGGTCGAAACCGGCGCCCCGGTTGTGAAATGAAAAACCGAGCCCAGGCGCGACCATGCCCGTACCATAGCCGGAATAGTTACTCTGGATGAGCGAGACGATGTTGCCGTCCTTGTCAATGGTCGAAAGATAAATAGTGGAATTGCCGTGCGCATTGAGCGCTTGCGTGATTTCGGACGGCGCGGTTTGACAGGAAGCGCGATCCATCGCGATCAGTTTCGCCCGTTGCGCCGCCAATTCCTTGGACGCCATCTGTTTTACCGGCACCTCAGTAAAGCGCGGATCGCCCACATAATGGTACATATCCGCATAGGCCAGTTTTTTGGCCTCGATCATCACATGCAGCGCATCCGCTGAATTGTGCCCGTAGCTCGCCATCGGAAACTGCTCCATAATGTTCAACATCGAAAGCGCGGCAATGCCCTGACCGTTCGGCGGCAGTTCATAGACGGTCCAGCCGCGATAAGTTGTCGAGATCGGCTCTACCCATTCCGGTTCAAAACGGGCAAAGTCCTCTACTGTATGCGTGCCGCCCTGCGCGCGGAGAAACTGCACCATCGCCTCTGTCATTTTGCCGTTATAGAAGGCGTCCCGCCCGTGCGCCGCTACTTGCCGCAGCGACTCCCCGAGCGCCGGATTTTTGAATACATCGCCCAGACCGGGCGCGGCGCCATTGGGCAAATACGTCTGCTGATAGCCGGGTTGTTGCAGCAGCTTTTTGCTGACCCAATAGCGCGCATTTCGTTCCGCTAACGGGAACCCGCTCTCGGCATAGGAAATGGCCGGTCCGAGAAGCTGGGGAAAAGGCAGCGTGCCAAAGCGTCGCCGCAGCGCTTCCCAACCCGCTACACAGCCCGGTACGTCAATCGTGTGGACGCCAATCGGATCAAGACGGTCCACATGGTGCGCTTTCAGATACTCAATCGTAAGCGTCTGCGGCGTCCAGCCGCTGGAGTTCAGGCCATACAATTTGCCGGTCTTCGCTTCGTAATACAAGGCGAAAAGGTCGCCGCCCATCCCGTTCACATAGGGTTGCGTCACCCCCATCACCGCATTGGCCGCAATCGCCGCATCCACGGCATTTCCGCCTTCTTCCAGAATGTGAGCGCCCGCCTGCGAAGCCAGAAACTGCGGGGCCGCGACAATGCCGTACTTCGTTACCACCATCGAGCGTCCCTGCCCAGGTACCGAGGAAAACTGCTGTCCGGCCAAAATGGCCGCCAAGACGATTGTTGACGCGACGGCTACGATCCCGATTCTCATGCTGCTCCTTTCGAATCACCGCAGCGACTTGGCAGGAAGGATTCGCGTCCATTTTTACATACGTAAACTTTGCAAAACATGTCGCGTATCTGTTCCCTTTATAATTGCCCCATGAAACTTGGCCGCTATCTTGCGACTTATTTGCTCTTGTTTGCTTTCGCGCACGCCAGCGCAGCACAGACAACACAGCCCCTGAGCGAACCATCCGGAACGTTCCTGCTAAAACCGGCGCGCGTCTTCGATGGTGACGCCCTGCATGAAGGCTGGGCCGTGCGAGTGAGGGGCGACCGAATCGAAGCCGTCGGTCCGGCGGCCGGAATTGACGGTAATGGCGCAAAGGTCGTTGAGCTTCCCGCCGCAACACTGATGCCGGGCCTGGTCGAAGGGCATTCACATATCCTGCTTCACGCCTACAGCGAGACGCCCTGGAACGACCAGGTCGAGCATGAGGGATTGGGGCTGCGGGTGGCGCGCGCGACAAATCATCTGCGAGCCACCTTGCTGGCCGGCTTCACCACCATCCGCGACTTGGGCACGGAAGGCGCCGGATACGCCGACGTTGAACTCAAGCAGGCCGTTGAACAGGGAATCATTGTGGGGCCGCGAATGCTGGTTGTAACGCGAGCGATTGTCGCTACCGGCAGTTATGGTCCTAAAGGCTTTGCCCCGGAATGGCGGGTGCCGCAAGGGGCGGAAGAAGCGGATGGAGTGGACAGCCTCATTCACACGGTCCGCGACCAGATCGGGCATGGCGCAGACTGGATCAAACTTTACGGCGATTATCGCTGGGGACCGCATCCGGGATCACATCCGACGTTTTCTCTCGAAGAGATGAAACTCGCTGTGGAAACAGCCAAAAGCGCGGGCGTGCCGGTCGCCGTACACACCAGCACCCCGGAGGGGATGCGGCGCGCCATTCTGGCGGGAGCCGAAACCATTGAACATGGCAATGACGGGACGCCGGAAATCTTTCAGCTAATGGCGGAGCATCACGTGGCCCTCTGCCCCACGCTGACAGCCGGAAGCGGAGGACGTCTCGGAAAAACACAGAAGGAATCTCCAGCGATGATGCGCAAGCGAGCCAGTTTCAAAGCGGCGCTGGAGGCAGGCGTCACGATTCTAAGCGGCAGTGACGTGGGAACATTTCCGCATGGCGAAAACGCCTACGAACTGGAGCGCATGGTTGACTTCGGCATGTCGCCAGTCGCTGCGCTCCGTGCGGCGACTTCCGTGGCAGGTCACGTCCTGCATATGGAGATCGGGCAAGTCAGGCCGGGCATGCTGGCCGACCTCATTGCCGTGAATGGCGATCCGACCAAGGACATTTCAGTCTTGCGAAGCGTAAAGTTCGTCATGAAGGGAGGAGTAGTTTATGTATCGTCCGGGAACATCGGGGACAAGTACGACCGGCAAGAGCGCAATTCAAGCCAGCCAAAGTAATTAATTAGCGGTGATCGGATTCGCTAACGCGTGCTTGTCAGGATCAGGCCGAATCACGGTCATTTTAAAAGCACCCCCATGGGCCGCTGCATGCGCGACCGCCTCGTTCGCTTGCTCCAGGGAGAATGGCGTTATCTCGAACTCCTCCAGTCTCAGTAGGCCGGACTGAACGAGCCTCGCCAAACGAACTACGGCATCGGGAGGATACATCCACTGCCCGTAAATCGTAATGCAACTTCGCATGATCCACGGATAGGGGAGAGTTAGTCCGTCTCCTCCCAGCATGCCCACGCCTCCCATCAGCACGACACGCCCATAAGGCCGGACCGTCATAACTGCCGTGCGAACCGCTTCCGGGCTGGCCGAAGGTGGCAGGATATCGAGTACGCAGTCAATGGGAAGCGGCGTTGCTTCTCGCATCCGCTCGCGATCCTGTTGCTCATCACCGATGAGTTTGACCGTGCGCACGCGTTCTCCAAATCGGTTCTGTAAATCCTGAAGAACTGCTTCGTTGCGGCCCGGCGCTATCACACATCCCGCTCCCATTGCCAAGGCAACTGCGACGGCCGCGCTCCCATAATGCCCCGTCGCGCCGCTGATCAGGACGGTCTCTCCTGCGCGCAGGTCTGCCGCCAGAAAACCGCCATAAGGGACAAGGCAACTGCCGACGGCGCACCACCGGCCCGCAGCCGCCGAATCGATTTGTCCAATTCGAATGGCGTTCTCCGTCGGTACCCGGATCTGCTCCGCAAACCCACCGTCCCGAAAATACTTCTGTAACCGCAGACCTCCTTCCCCGCGCGCACTCCACCCCTGCAGATTTATATCGGGATTGAAAGCATCGTCACGCGAGCGCACGGTCGGATCGCATAGAACCCAGTCTCCGACAGCCAATTGCGTCGCATCCGGTCCAAAAGCGCGAACGCGGCCGATCGCACCCACGCCGGGCACTTGCGGCAGATCCAGCAAAAATTTGCGTTCCCCGCTTAACACCTCATTCGTATAAGACAGAACAGGTGCTGCAACTACATCCACGATGACCTCACCTGAACCTAAAACCGGATCCGGAACGGTCTCGATGCTGAGCGGAAATCCAAACGCTCTCAATACAGCGGCCTTCATGGTTGATTCTCCTTTGGTTCCATTCTCGTCAGCGCGCTCCGTTCTAACCAGACCTGGCATTATCCTGGGATTATTTCAACCCACCTTCGCTAAGCTGAAGGCTATGGCGGATGCGAGTCGAGGCGAACTCGGCGACTTTTTAAGGTCCAGGCGGGAAAAGCTGACACCCCAAGCAGTCGGACTTTCCAATGGACGTAGGCGCCGCACGCCCGGCTTACGGCGTGAAGAAGTTGCGGAACTCGCTGGAATCGGCATTGACTGGTATACCAGGCTCGAGCAGGGTAGAACCATCACGCCTTCGGTGGCGACGCTCGATGCCCTCGGCCGGGCGCTGCGGCTTGGCAAGGCGGAACGGACCCACCTGCGGGCTCTAGCTCGCAAATCCGATCGCCCGGCGTTCGCGCGCGAAACAGTGGCCGACACAGTCTTACGGTTAGTCCAAAATCTGAATCAGCCAGCTTACGTTACTGGGCGTCGTTGGGACGTTCTAGCATGGAATGCAGCCGCAGTGGAGATCTTCACTGATTTTGGACAAATATCCCAACCGGATCGCAACATTCTGATTTACATGCTTGCCGATCCGGGAGCACGGCGGCTGTTCGGTGCGGGCTGGGCAGACGAGGCGAAACGCATGCTGGCCCAATTTCGCGCAACTTACGACCTCTGGGCGGGAGATCCGGCATTTGTTGAACTTATACAGCGCCTCCGAGAAGCCAGCCCAGAATTTGCGCGTTGGTGGGGAACGCACGAAGTCCGGGCCGGGGCAGTAGGCAAAAAGGTTTTGGCCCACCCGCTCAAAGGGTTGTTGCGTTTTGAATATGCAACATTTCAGTCTAATGACGACCCTGCCCTGAAGCTGGTCATCTATACTCCCGCCGATCTTTAAATCTCCACCACGGACGCCACGCTAAGGCCGGGGCAGCGCAAAAGCAACTATGCTCCCTCCTGAACGCGCCTCATTCTTTCCGCCGCCGCAAACAATCACTACGTACTCGCGTCCGTCAATCTCATAAATCGACGGCGTAGCATTTCCCGCCGCAGGAAGCTGCGCCTCCCACAGCAGCTTTCCCGTCGCTTTGTCGAACGCGTGAAATTTATTGTCGAAGCTGGTTGCGCCGATAAAGAGCAATCCGCTCGCCGTGACAACAGGGCCTCCGTAATTATCGCTGCCCGTATTTTTCAGGCCACGCGCCACGAGTTCAGGATATTCACCGAACGGAATCCGCCACTGGATCTCGCCGCTGTTGAGATTTATGGCATTCAACGTGCCCCAGGGCGGCTTGATGGGCGGATAATTTTCAGGATCGCGGAACAGGATGTATCCTTCGTTGCGATACTTCTGCCAGTTCGGGTCCGCTTTGGCCGCTGCCTCGTCCACTTTTCCGGTATCCCGGCCAGTCAGCAGATAATCAACGATTTCATCCACGTTATGCCCTAGATAGTCAAAGCCGGGCATCCGTCCAGCGCCTTGCCGGACGAAGCGGATGATGTCTTCCCGCGAGCGGCGCTTGCCGATGTCGACTAGCGATGGAAAATCCGGCGGCGCTCCCTTCCGATCATTGCCGTGACAAGTGGCGCAATTATTCCCGTAGAGCGATTTGGTCTCGTGGGTCACCATTCTGATAATCCACGGCTGTTCATTGGAGTTCACATAGAGCAATCCGCTTTCGGGATCGTAGGCGGCACCGCCCCACTCCGCGCCTCCGTCCGTGCCGGGCATGAGCACCGTTCCTCGCAGGCTGGGCGGAGTAAATATGCCGTTTGAATCAAGAGTTTTCAGCTTTGCCAGCACAGCGGCGTGCGCTTCCGGCGTGCGGTCCGTCACCATGTCTTCCGTGAACGTTTGCCGGGTGAAGGGCGGAGGTTTCACGGGGTACGGCTGCACTTCGGAAAGCTTCTCGCCGTCGAGCGCCGAGGCAGGCACTTTGCGGTATTCAATGGGAAATAGCGGTTCTCCTGTTCTGCGGTCGAGAACAAAAACGTAGCCCGTTTTCGTGATCTGCGCGACGGCTTCTACTTTCCTGCTGTTTCTCGTCACCGTATCTAAACTCGGCGCAGCCGGAAAATCCAGATCCCAAACATCGTGCTTGATCCCCTGAAAGTGCCAGACGCGTTTGCCCGTCCGCGCATCCAAGGCCAGAATGCAGTCCGCAAACAGGTTATCGCCAATCCGATTGGAGCCGTAAAAATCGAATGATGCCGATCCTGTCGCCGCAAACACCATCCCGAGTTTCGGGTCAAGGCTGAGCCCTGACCAGGCGTTTGCTCCGCCTGAAATCTTGTAAGCATCCTTGGGCCAAGTGTCGTAGCCGTACTCGCCCGGATAGGGGATAGTGTGAAAAATCCACCGCATCTGGCCGGTGTTCACATCGAAGGCGCGAATGTGTCCCGGAGAGCCGGGCAGCGTTTCGGGTACCGTGCTGCCCAGAATAATGCTGTCTTCAAAAGCAACCGGCGGGCTGCTGGCGCTGATGGTCACCGTTTCGGGAGGGCGACCCAACCCCAAACGCAGATCAATCCGGCCCTGCTCGCCAAATCCTAATATCGGCTTTCCCGTGCGCCGGTCCAGAGACCAAAGGTAATGCCGATAAGTGAAGAACACACGATCTCGATAGACAGTTACGCCGCGATGCCGATACCGCCGCTTCGGATCGGAAGGCTCGCTCGGATTAAAACTCCACAGTTCGCGCCCTGTCGCCGCATCCAAGGCGATCACTCGCATCTTCGGCGTTGTGGCGTACAAAACGCCCCCAACCACGATGGGATTGCTCTGCATCTCAGAGCCCGCAAAAGCGTCGCCTGAATCATAGGTCCAGGCCACTTCGAGCTGCTTCACATTGTTCTGGTTGATTTGCGTCGAAAGGGAATAGCGGATGTTATTAGAGCCACCGTTAATCGGCCACTCCACATCGGCGGCTTGGACGCAAAAGGCGAAGAGTAAACACGCAGTTAACTTAGGCAGAGTCACGGATTCCAAATTTTAGCTCAGGAGGTTACTTGTATTTTATGGGATACTCCGAAGACATGATGCGAAGCTTGTGGAAATTAGCAGTCTCCTTTCCCTTGGTGTTGATGGCTGCCTTGCCGGCTCAGAACGGCCCACCGGAATCTGCTGGATCGTTCCAAGCCACTTCCCTTCTCGGCAGAAAGCTTTATGCTTTGCCTGACGATGACGGCTCTATTCAAGCGGCGCGGCAGGCTTTAGCAGCCGACCCCAAGAATGTGGCGCTCGTGCTGAAGTTGTCGAAAGCGCAAGCGGCAAAACGGCAGTACCGCGAGGCGGTTGACACCTGCACGGCTGGACTCCGGTTCGCTCCAAATAACGCGGATCTTTATGTGGAACGCGGACACCGCGAACTGGGATTACGGGAGTTTCAGGCAGGGCTGGCGGATCTCAGCCGAGCAGTCCAACTGGACCCCAAGCAACTGGACGCGCACTATCACCTCGGCATGGCGCATTACTTCCTTCGTGAGTTTGCCGAAGCGGCTCGATCTTTTGGCCGAGCGCTGGACTTAGCGCAAAATAACGATAGCGTCATTGATTGCTCAAATTGGCGCTATGTTTCCCTGCGGAGGGCCGGCGAAACTGAAGCTGCCGCCCGCGTGCTCGCGCGCATTACGCCCGACGTAAAGAACAAGGAGCCGCATCTGTATTTTTATCTGCGGCTGCTCCACTTCTACCAGGGCGCCCTTCCGGAGAGCGAAATACTACCCATGAAACCTACCGGACCGGCGGATGTCGAAGGCGAATTGTCGTTTAACACCATTACCTACGGTGTCGGGAATTGGTATCTTTATAACAACAATGATTTGGCGGGAGCACGCGAATTGTTCCGCCGTGTCGTGACGGGTTCCGCCTGGAACTCCTGGGGTTTTATCGGCTCTGAACTGGAACTAAATCAGGGTACGCATTAGGCATGCCTCTCCTGCTCACCCCAGTCCTGTTATTGACCCTCCTTGCTGCCGCGCCTTCCGGCGAGGGTTCGCCTACCCCACCGCAAGCGGCGCATGCCTACACAAGCGCGCATCAAGCGGAACTCATCCGGCAGTTCCAGGCCTTTCTCTCCATTCCGAATGTGGCCGCCGATCCCGTCGGCTTGCGCCGTAACGCCGATTTCCTCCTGAGCCAATTGCAGGCGCGTGGAGCCGAGGCGAAGCTGCTCACAGCTCCAGGACTGCCCGCTTC
>CAXUBB010000160.1:0-7610 GCA_964249105.1 uncultured Bryobacteraceae bacterium
TTGGCCGTACTGTGCGTTTGAACAGCCATCCTTACGTAGTGGCGGGGGTAACGCCGCCTGGATTCTATGGAATCGATATGGAAGCGCCTGCGGACCTTTACGTTCCCATGATGATGAAAGCGCAAATCACCCCCACATGGGATGCATTGGCAGACCGGAACATCTTTTGGTGCACTCTGATAGCGCGGTTGAAGCCTGGGATAGATCTTACCCGCGCGCAAAGCGCTCTTCGCGTGATTTATCCGCCGCTTCTCGACCAGGATTTGGCGCTCCGGAACATTGTGTCTGCCAGATCTCGCAAGGCATTTATAAAGAACACCGTCGATTTAACTCCCGGCGGCAAAGGATATACGGGTATCCGTGACAGTTTGGAAAAGCCGTTGCGATTTTTGCTTGTCATGGTGGTAATTGTCCTACTGATCACAGTAGTGAACGTCGCCAATCTTCTGCTGGCGCGTGCAACAGCTAAACAACGCGAGATGGCAATACGGTTAGCAATGGGAGCAGGACGCGCGGCACTGGTTCGGCAGTTATTAGTCGAAAGCTGCACTCTCGCAGTAATAGGCGGTGTGCTGGGCGTGTTGCTGGCATATGCAGCAACGCCGGCGCTTTTGCATCTTCTAAGCGCCAATGTGAGTGAGGCAAGCGTTAACGCCAGTCCTGATGAGCGCGTTCTGCTTCTTACAGCGGCATTGACGCTCTTGTCAGGAGTCGCTTTCGGACTTCTTCCAGCATGGCAATCGACGCGGACGGATGTTTCAGGAGCAATCAAAGCCGAAGCAAGCTTGGGCCATACGTCCGGTCGTTTATGGCTGAGGAGAGTATTAGTCGCTGGACAGATCTCTTTCTCGCTCGCGTTGTTAAGTACAGCCATGCTGTTTGCCCGAAGTCTGCACAATTTGCAAAATCTCAACCCCGGCTTCCAAACAGATCATTTGATCATGTTTAAGGTAGATCCGGTACAAGCGGGATACTCGCAGGAGCGGGTCAAATCCTTTGGAGAAGAGATTCGAAAACGGATCACGGCGTTGGGCGATGTAGAGAGCGCGGCAGCCGCCAAGATGCCGGTTCTGGAAAATAGCGGCTCAAGCGGCAACATAACAGCCGAGGGGTATCATGCGCCGACACACGACGATGAAGAAAGTAGGTGGAACTGGGTGAGCCCCTCTTACTTTACGACCCTGCGCATTCCTCTGTTAGCCGGACGAACAATTACCGAGGCGGATATACTTTCCGGTTTAAAAGTGGCGGTCGTAAATGCCACCTTTGCGAAGCACTTCTTTCAGGACAGAAACCCGATTGGATTGCATTTTGGTCTCGGCGGCGGCAAGGTTGCGATGGATTGGACGGTTGTGGGCGTAGTAGCCGATAGCGAATACGACTCGCTTCGTTCCAAAATTGAGCCGTATATGTGTATGTCTTATCTGGCGGATAAGGAACGGAGTGAGCTGATTTTTTATGTGAGGACACGAGGCAAAAGTGAAGCTGTCATGCCGGAAATTCGGACACTCGTAAAACGCTATGACGCGAATCTGCCGATCTATGACATGAAACCCATGAATGATCTGATCAAAGAAAGCCTGTTTACGGAACGTGGGCTGGGCATGTTGTCCACCCTGTTTGCGATTCTCACTACGATTCTGGCTGCCGTGGGATTATATGGCGTGATGTCGTACTCGGTGACGCGGAGAGTCCGTGAGTTCGGTATTCGCATGGCGGTGGGCGCTACTTCGCGCAGCATCTCTCAAATGGTGTTGCGGGAAGCAGCGCTTCTTTGTCTGGTCGGCTTGGTTTGCGCGTTGCCGCTGGTGTTTATAACGGGCCGGTTCATCCGGTCGTCGTTGTATGGAGTGCAGGCGAGTGATCCGGTTGTTCTTGGGAGTGCGGTATTGCTGCTGCTGTTCGTGGCGGAAGTTGCCGGTGCTCTTCCGGCCCGCCACGCCGCGCGTATTGATCCACAGGCGGCGTTGCGGGCTGAGTAATCAAATAAACCTTTTGCGGTAATCTGAAGTCTTCGTGGCTACTCCCGCGAAAGCAACACAACCCGTTTCAATGGCCAAAATACCGAGCCGCTTTTATCGGCCCGAACTCGATATTCTGCGCTTCCTTGCCTTTTTCAGCGTGTTTCTTTCACACGCCCTGTTGGGCTGGCCGTGGTTTACGACTTCCTTCCAATTTGCTCTGCAAGGCGGAATGTGCGTCTTCTTCCTGCTAAGTTCATACCTGATCACAGAACTCCTGTTAAAGGAGCGCAAAACCACAGGCGCAATTCACCCGCAAATGTTTTTTGCGCGGCGTATTTTGCGGATCTGGCCGCTATACTTCCTGGCCTTAGTTCTTACGGTTGTGACGGGCTGGAAATGGCCATTTGCGCATGTCAGTAAGGGTTGTATTCTCGCCTATCTACTGTTGATGGGTAATTGGTATAACGTGCTCCGTGCGCCGATGAATTCGCCTTGGCAACCTTTGTGGTCTATCAATCTCGAAGAACAGTTCTATCTTTTGTGGCCGTTTTTGGCGCGAGGAGGCCGAAGGTATCTATGGGCTGTCGCCCTGCTGACTTTCCCGCTTGCGGCCTTCACTCTTGTCTGGTGGACGGGAAAGCTCGGCGGCGATGGGATGCGCATGCAAATCTGGTTTAACAGCCTGGTTCAGTTTCAGTATTTCGGTTTAGGGGCCATCCTTGCCTTGGTACTGAAGGGGCGAACCATTCAGTTAACCCCAACTTTGCGTCTTGCCGGAGCGATAACCGCTGTTCTTTTGTTTTATACGGCAGCGAAACTACTGGTTGCCAGCCATGCGCAGATTGCCCTGTTTCTCATTGCCGGTTATTGGTTCATTGGTGTCGCTTCCGTCATTCTTTTTTTGAGCCTTCTTGGCATACAGGTAGCGAAACTTGCTCAACCGTTTGTGAAATTAGGGAAAATCTCGTACGGACTCTATGTCTTTCACAATCCCTGTCTCTTCCTAATCGGCATAGGATTGCACAAAATTTTGCTATTTCAGAGACATCCTCGATTGTTGGGCGTTGCTCTGCTCTCCTTGGGCTTGTCAGGCACAATTCTTCTCGCCTCGCTTTCTTATCGCTATTACGAAGCGCCGTTTCTCAGACTGAAGCAGAGGTTTGAACTGGTACCTTCCCGGTTGATCTAATTGTGTAGCGTTCTATACTCTAGGAGCACTGATCGCGCGAGGAGCAACTTGTTTATAGTACGGCACTCTTTGTTTAGTCCGGTTTTGCTCAAATAATGGACTTTTGACGATTCCAAGCCTGTGGGCGAAAAACTTCAGCGTGGTTGCCAAGACTCCCAAGCCGTAACGCACGCTGCGGCGAAAACTGATCGAAGAAGCTTCCTTGAAGTATTTGGTGGGACACGATACTTCTCCGATCCGGAATCCAAACATGACGGTTTGCGCCAACATTTCGTTATCGAACACAAAATCATCCGAGTTTTCGAGCAGCGGCAAAGCTTCCAGCACGCGCCGGTCAAAAGCGCGAAAACCCGTATGATACTCCGACAGCTTGACGCCCAGGAACAGGTTCTGAAAAGCCGTGAGCAGCCGGTTGAACACGTACTTGTAAAGCGGCATGCCGCCCTTGAGCGCTCCGCCGCCGATGATTCTGGAGCCGAGCACGACATCATACACGTCATAAGCAATCATGCTGGCCATGGGAGTCACTAACAGCGGGGTGTACTGATAGTCCGGGTGGACCATCACGACAATATCCGCGCCGGCCGCAAGAGCTTCACGATAACAAGTTTGCTGATTGCGTCCGTAACCGTAATTACGGTCATGCACAAACGTCAGAACGCCGAGACGCGCTGCCAGAGCGGCGGTATGGTCTTTGCTGGAATCGTCAACCAGAATTTTTATGTCAACGGATTCAGGCAGTTCCCGGACGGTTTGCTCTAACGTTTTCTCGGCATTGTACGCAGGCATGACCACTGCAATCTGTTTCCCGTTAATCATGACCATTCCTCACTGTATGCATATTCGCTAAAGATGAACTTCCAACGGCCTAGGCCGTCAGTCGCTTCTCAGTTCATCACATTTAACTTATCTCAGATAGGCGGCAGATTCACAAGGTAAAGATGATATGGTCCGATATCGCCGAGTTGCTGAATTTCCGCTCCATCGGATTTGAAAGCATCAAGCGCCCAATACCCGCCGTACATGAGAAAGCGCTTGTGCTCACGGCAGAAGGCGAAATAGTCAACCAGGGGCCAACCCGTCCACCGATGGATAGCCAACATAGCAAGAGCCGGATTGCCGGTTCCCGTGAATTGGAGCATGGATTTCTCATTGGCAATCATCACAAGGCGGGCGGACAGCCAAGGCGGAGCATAAAAATGCGACCGCATGGCGTAGTCGAAGTCCGGAATGACTAACGGGAGGTCGGAATATTTCCGCAGAAGTTCAGGGGTGGCTTTTGCCCAGGACGAGCGAGGCGATTCAATCGGGAGCCTCGCCATCTTAATAAATTGCGCTTGGTAAAGCGCGAAGGCAAGGACGAAGGCAGGCACGAGAATTCTTGCGTTACTGTCCGCGATCAAGTTTATGAGTGCCGACACGATGATAACGATGCCCAATACAGCGCAAATTCCATAACGTGTTGCGTACGTGTGGGTATAAAGCCGCCCTGCCATGAACAGCAGTACCGGGCCAAGCGCCAGGGAGACAGCAACAACCCAAGCATGAAATGGTAGGAGCCGGGGATGGCGAAGGAGGCCCAGAACAACGGCAGGCAAAATCGTAGCGAGCAACAGGACAATCACGAATTGAATGTTGATTGTGTCCGCGTACGTGGCTGCTATGTCAGGACCGTTCAGGCGATCAAAGGGATGCACTCGATAGGGCTGACCCGCAGGGGCAAAAGTCAGGTAAACCGGAATGAACATCAGGGCGGCCCATCCCAAGGCTCCCCAAACAGGCCAGTCAACTGCACGCCGCCTCAAACAACGGCTCAGCTCGGCCAAGATGACCGCCAGTATGGAAACGGCGGCGAAGTAATGAGACAGCAAAGCAAACGCGGAGGAAAAGCTGAGCGCTATCAGCCAAAGACGGCGATTTCGGCCTCCTACAATGGCCCGTTGCCAACAAAGGACTGTCAGGGCGACTCCCGCCAATAGAAGAGCATAGGGCCTCGCTATGGCGCCATACAGACTATAAGCGTTGGTTGAGAGGAGGCCAACCGCAATCCAGGAAGCTCCCGCGCCGAGGAGATCCCGAACGAGGAGGAAAACCGCGACCAGGGTAATGCACATCGCGATGATGGCTGGAAATCGGATCGCAAGATCGATGGGCAACGGCAAACGCGCCGCATAGTAGGCCAGCACGGGAAATACAGGCGCATCCACATTAACGGGCTGGTCGCGCAGCAGAGTCAGCATTCTTCCCACGCTAGATGATTCGGCAGAAATCCGCGCCATGAGCTCATCGGTACCCAAAGGTAAATGACACGCAAGAACAACCAGGTCAAAAAAAATGGCCGCGATGAAGATCCCTAAAAACCAATATTGATACCGCAGCAAAACAGAAACGGAGGGTGGAGCAGTTTTAGAGGGCGAGATCGTGAAAGCATTCACCGCTTCGGTCAAACTTCGTGGTTCCTATCTTACGGGCAGCAGAAACGCTGCCATTGTATCTCGTTTCTCATTTCATGAAGCTTGCGGGTTGTTTACTGGAGCCTGCCTCGAACAGCCAGGTTCCTCCGGTATTCACATCGAGCTTTTCGATCATGCCGCGCTTGATCAGCCAATTGGTTAATACGTCCGTGGAGTCGGAAGAGTGCAGAAGATAGAAATGAGGATTCTGAGCGAGGAAAGTATCAGCGCTCACAATTTTCAGATCGGGGCGTAAAGGAATCCATCGCTTCACCTGGTTTTCGTTCGTGGGATCGGGATTTTTGACTTTCGGCGGCGCTGTAACATACACCAGACGCGACTTAAGCGGATCGGGAAGACCTTCCTCCAGTTGGAAGTATTGAAGACCTTCGGCAACCACAATGGGATACGGCTTAGTGGCCTGGGTGAGGACTTCGGCGATTTCAGGCGTCGTGGGTGGCACGCCAGCCGGAGCGGAGCGGAACAAGGTTAGAACACATCCGACAAATAAAAGCGGAGTTGTGATCCGGCGAAAAGCAGGCACACGGCTCAGGACGGACGCCAGCAGGACCGCAAAGCCCAGGCAAGCGATTAAGCAATACCGGGCATTGTAAGTTTTGGTGACGGCCACCGAAAAGAAAAATACAAGAAGCGGAAAGGCCGCCGCGCAGAAAGCGACAATGTAAAGGTTTGTACCGAATGCTCCTTGCCGTTCCTGCGGCAACTCCAGGGCTGTTCCGGTGGACGCCCTCCCTTTGTTGAGAGCATAAGCGGCGGCAAGCAGACATACCGCTGTTAACAAAAACAGAGCTTGCTTCTTATCAAGTATGAAAAGCGCTGAGTAGGTTTCGATGAGCCGTCCGGGTATGGGCCTGCCGTAGTAGTTCGGGCTGGACGAATCACCGGCATTGTAGTGACTCAGTGCTCTGATTAACGGCAGCCAGACCAGCGATAAGCCGCCAGCCGCAATCAATCCGAGCCAGACGGGAAGACGCAGGCGACGGTGATAGGCCGACCAGAGCGCTTCCATCATGGCGATGCAAGGCACGAAAAGAACAGCGTAGAAATGCAATGCCGTGGCGACGGCCAGCGAAAGAGTGATCAAACCAATCCGCCAGAGATCACCGGCCCTTTCGTCCAGGCGATCCCACAACAGAGCAGCAAACGCAAAACAAGCCACGACCAGAGCATAGGGCCGGATCTCCACGGCAAAACTGGACAAAAAACCAAGCAAAGCGAACGCCATTCCGAAAGCCGCCGCGTGCGAGTCGAAGTAGCGGCGCAATAGCGCGAACACGCAGAGGCCGGAGACGAGAGTAGCGAGAATGGACGGGATACGGAGAACCAGGTAGCTGCTTCCGGCGACCATAGCCAAGCCATGCAGCAAGAGGTGATAAGTGGGCGGCGAAAATTCCGAACCATGATAAAGCGCCGAGATAATATCGCGCGCGGAATGCATCCGAATCACCCACACCGCCAGCACTTCATCCATCCAGACAGGCTTAGACGCTACGCGGAGGGAAGCCGCCAGAAAGCAGAAAGAGAACAAGCCGACCAGCCAGAGAGCACGATGCTGGGAGCCTTTCTTATCAGTTTTAGGTTCGACTATGGTTTCGGAAGTGTTGATTAACATTCAATCTGTATCCTTCGTCGCTTTGATTAAATCCTTCGGTCAAAACCACACTAGGGTTTTTACAATCCAAACGGTATTGGGTGAATACCGTATTGCGAAAGCTTCGAGAAATCGGGACGGGGATTTTGGTAAACGAAGCTGATAACGCTGTCACTACGAACCGGCAACTTCATTTTTAGTGTTTCGGCGAACCGCAGACCCGTATAGAGCAGCGGCCAGGGAGTCGGCACAAGCGTTACTTTCCGGCCCTCCTTTTCCGCGATCTTCCGCACCAGATCGCGGAATGGCCAAGGCTGAGGATGCGCCACGGTGATGGGCTCGCCCGCCGCAGATCCATCGAATTCGCCGGCGACGGTGCGCTGCGCCACCTG
>CAXUBB010000160.1:7620-10675 GCA_964249105.1 uncultured Bryobacteraceae bacterium
GCGCGCGGCCTTTGCCCATCAGCGCAAACATCTCCCCGCCGCCCACCTGTTTTCGGATCGCGCCGAAAACGCCGCCGGGGGTCGGTCCATAAACCAGTCCTGGGCGGAGCACGATGCCGTTTCCGGCGCGAGTCATCTTTTCGACTTCGAGCTTGGATTGGCCGTAAGCGGAACGGCAGCCCTCAAAAGCGCTGATGGTGGAAATAAAAACGATGCGCTTCACTCCGGCTCGCGCAGCTGCGGCATATAGCCGCTCCGATCCCGCTATCGCTGTGCGGCGCAGCTCATCGAATGTGTTGGCACGCATATCCCAAGCGGCATGGACCAGAACATCGACCTTGTGGTCCCGCAGTTCATTGCTGATGTCGCGCCCGGAGTCGAACTCCCATTGGATGCTGCCTTCTTGCAGTTCGCGGCGGGTGAGCGGCACAAGTTTCATACGGCTGCGCAAAGCGGCGGCGAGCACGGAGCCGACATAGCCGGTCGAGCCGGTGAGAGCGCAAACGGCAGGAGAGTTCATCGATTCACCGTCAAGCGTAATGCTCCAGTAAAGACCCGATCCGGTAAGCATTCGCCATCACGGTAAACGTGATGGTTGTGGCGGGAACCGTGGGAAACACGGAGGCATCAACCGCATGAATTTTCTTCATGCCGGAGGGTCGTCCGAAGATGTCGCTTTCACCCGCGCCGGGATTGCTTCGCATGGGGAAAGTGCCCCCTGAATGAAAGCCGCGTCCCGGCTTACCCGGCTGCAGCATGGGAAACAGCGGCATCAAGCCGGTCAGCCGCGCCAGTCCGGTCAGTTTCTTGACCAGCTTACGAAGCGTTTTTCCCGTATCCGGATTCGGCACGCCTACTGCCGTGAGCTTGTCTCCACTCTCCGTTTTATGTAATGTGAGCTGAATCTGGGGAGAGTGCGCCGAGTGCAGATAACCCTGAAACAGCAGCAGTCTTCCGACAAACGCTTCCAACGGGAAAAAGGGCCGGGCCGGGCCGAGCTTTGCCACGACAGGATCGCGAAACAGTTCGTTATAAGTGTAGGTTTGCAGGTGAACGGTATAAGGGCTCACGGCAGGGTCGAAGATCTCCAGAAAGAGCTGGGCCAAAGTGTGGAGGCGTTCGGTGGAAACTTCCGCCGTTCCCTTTCTTCGCAGCAGAGGAAGAAGATAATACTGCGAATCTTTGAGCGTAATTGGCTGATTGTATTGCGCGGTGGAGCGTAGAAGAATACTGGCTGTTCCCAGCACGCCTGCGGCGAGAAAGACGCGATCTCCTTCCAGCCGGACGATGTCGCCTGTTTCCTCCATGGCGGTCAGAGTAACACCGCCAGCGTTCTCTTCCACAGTCCGGACAGTGAGTCCGCTACGGTAGTGAAAACGCGGGTGCGGTAGGAGCGCATTGAGAGTCAAGTCGCTTGAATAAATCAGCCGGTGCGGGCAGCCGTACATGCAGAGTCCGCAGGCAACACAGCCCGGAGAGCCGTTGACCTGCGCGGGATTCACCGCCAGCCGCGATGCTCCGAACAGCACGCCGCGATTCTTGAGTTGGCTCTTGCGGGCTTCAAGATCACGCAGCAGCGCCGCAGCCTGACGGCTGAGCGGCATGGGCGAGTAGTTTTCAGAATAGAGCGGGAAAACGGAATCGAGATCATCATGACGAGCGGCCAAAGGCATCCACTTCAGCACGGCGCGGTAGCCCTCCTCCAGATCGCGCGCCGTCACCGGCCATTCATCCAGGTCTTCCTGGCGATAAGGAAGAACAGCGCTGCCCCATACTGTGCTGAGGCCGCCCAGCGCATAGGAAGGCTTGGTATCGGCTCCCTCGCAAAAAACAGGAGTTGCGCCGACCGGCTCCCGATAAGGAAAGTCAGAGCCATAAGCCAGCTTCAGCAAAATACCGGAAGAACTGGACTCCATGCCTTCCTTCAGGAATTTAATAGACTCTTTCGTCCAGGAGGCGGAGTCGTTCTTGGCCAACGCTTCGATCTGCACCAGTTTGTTAGATTACAGGGCATGCCCCGAATCAATCAATGTGACATCGGCTCCACGCGCCAGGAGAGCCTGCGCACAAGAGATACCGGCTGGACCGGAACCTACAACAAAAATCACGATAAATCCTTAGAGGACAGCGCGACGCACCTTCTTCACAAAGAGAAACAGCAATGGGCGTCCGTTGCTCATTTAGACCGTCACAGCGGCAGCGCTGTACTCCTTCAGGGGAGCCGTCGAGTAATGACGGACGCTCAAAGCAAGCGTGCTCATCAGAAAACTGGACAAGATAATCTCCAGGCCCAAACTCATTGCGATGGAGGAAGGAATAACCAGACGAGCGATGTGTTCCGTTTCCAATTCTCCGAAACCATGCTGGCCCCAAGTAAAGAGCGCGTAGACCGCTGTGGCAATTCCAATCAATAGAACGCTAAACCCAATCATCAATCCCCACTCTAGGTTAATGTTCCAGAGAGAGAAGCCTTTTGAAACCACTCTGGGATACAATCCCTCCTGCATGGCGTATTTGCGAGACAGCACCGAAAACAGGATCGCCTGAAAGCCAATGACAATCGAGGTGCCGCAATAGATGAGCGTGTCGATACCAAGACGAACGCCGCCTACCATGACCGGCTGACGCAGAATCATTGCGCCAACAACAAGACCTAACAGAACAAGCGCCAGCCCGGGATACAGAAATAACCAGTTAGGACTGAACAGCAGCATAAAGCGCAAATGGCGCCAACCGTCGCG
Source organism: uncultured Bryobacteraceae bacterium (assembly GCA_964249105.1). Lineage (GTDB taxonomy): Bacteria > Acidobacteriota > Terriglobia > Bryobacterales > Bryobacteraceae > Bog-105. The sequence goes on from CAXUBB010000160.1 coordinate 10,362, forward strand.
ATACGGACGGAGGTGAGGAGGGCGCGAGCGGCCATCCGGGCTTAGCGTGGTAGGCACTTCCGTGATCTTCAGCCCGAGGATCGTGGCTTTAATGACCATTTCGGACGCATATTCCATTCCAGTCGTGCGCAGGTCCATTTTTTGAAAAGCAGTCTTCGAGTAGCCGCGAAGGCCGCAATGAAAATCGCCCATGGGCGAACGGAAGAGTGTTTTGCCGATCGTAGACAGAATCGGGTTGCCGATATAGCGGTTTTTCCAAGGCATCGCTCCGGGCTTGATCTCACCCGCGAAGCGATTGCCCATCACCAGATCGT
>CAXUBB010000161.1:0-10664 GCA_964249105.1 uncultured Bryobacteraceae bacterium
GCTACAAGCCCCTGCCATCGCCTTTTTGTGGAAATAGGCAGGTCAGAATTATGTGTTTCTTTTGCATTGTATTAAATGCAATTTCCTCAAATTTTCCACAAACAGTTCACAACTTTGCTTCGGCTGTGCGCAATTAATGAACCGAAGCCGCTACAATCCATCCAATCGCCAATATGAGGGCAGCCAGAACAAGGGCGGCAGCCATATTTCCTTCTAATGCACGATTCCAGAGCTGGCCAGGGAGCACCCGTAACAACGCAAACAGTGCGACGGCAAACACAATAATTCCGGCAACAGCAAAAAGAATGGCGGAAGGCAGACCGGCAAACGACATAGCGCGTCAGCGCGAAGCCACCAACTCCGCACAGATCGGATAGTGATCAGACCCTTTCCAATCCCTACGGACGGCCCCGCTTTCCCATTTCATAGGCCCGCGCACAAAGATCCAATCGAGCGCCATGGCAATAGTATGTGATCGCTCGATACGTCTGCCGGTCGCACTTTGAAAGCCCGCGCGCTCCAATTTGTGCAAAAAAACAGAAGGAAAGTATTTTGTGTTTAGATCTCCGCCCACGATAGCCGCAGTGCCAGGCGGATAATGCGATTGGAGGTCTGCCAAAATTTCATCCAATTGGTTCATCTGGATACGCCCGTAGCTACGGCTTTCAAGATGAGCATTGTACACAACGAGCGGTTGCCCCGCGAACTCAAGCTCCGTAATTAGGGCTACTCGACTGCCCAGCCGACGCTGCATCAATGGAATGGAAGAAGGAATCCAGTTGTGCGGCTCCCAGAAAGCGGACTGGTTTTCAAAGCGAAGTATCCTCGAATGGCGCAGGGGCAACCGCGTCAGAGTCGCTTGACCGGTGTAAGCCGGACGACTGCGCTCTTGACTTAGTTCCTCGAACTCGATGCCGTAAGAGAGATCGAGACGCAAGCGGCGGGCGAGTTCGGCGCCAACATCCAAATTGCCCACACGTATTGTTCCCCAATCCACCTCTTGCAACAAGCACAGATCAGCAGATTGATGGGCAATTTCATCCGCAATTCGATCAAGATGAGAGCCACGATCAATATTCCAGCTAAGGACTCGAAGAGAGCGCGAGACTAAAACAGGAGCAATATTATTAATCTGCCGCGGAGCGTCAAACAGAGCTGATTTTGCTGTATTGCTGTCGCGCTGCTTTTGCGCGCTCCGTTCCACGAAGGACAATAACAGCAAGCCTACAATCAATATCGTTGACCGGCGCAATAAGCGAAACAGCGTTGCCTCCTTCACAAAGAAAGCACAAAAAGCAAGGTATTACTTGCCGGTATAGCTCACACGCCAGATGGACTTTGAACCATCGTCAGTCACCATGAGCGATCCATCAGGCGCCACAGCCACACCTACAGGACGGCCCCAAACGCCACCTTCCGGTGTAACAAAGCCGGTCAGAAAATCTTCGTACACACCGCTTGAGTTGCCATTCTGGAGCGGTACCCGGATCACCTCATAGCCTGCTCGTTTTGCCTTGTTCCAGGAGCCATGCTCCGCCGCGAAAGCATCGCCCAGATACTGTTTCGGAAACTGCTTTCCTTCGTAAAAAGTGATCTCCAGAGAAGCGTTATGCGGCTGTAAAAGCACATCGGGCACGATCACTTTCTCTTTAAGCTCCGGATGTTTGCCCTCTAATCGCGGGTCCTGATGGTCGCCCATATAGAACCAGGGCCAGCCGTAAAAGCCGTCCTCCTTAACGGAGGTAATGTAGTCGGGAACAAGATTGTCGCCGAGCATATCGCGCTCGTTCACGGAACACCAGAGTTGACCCGTGGTCGGATTCACGGCAATGCCGACCGGGTTGCGGATACCCGCCGCGTAAATTTTTTGGAACTTACCATCGGGCGTATATTCAAGAATGTTCGCCCGGTGAAGCTCACGCGGATGCGTATCAGGGTCATCCACATTTGAAGCGGACCCAACGGAGACGTAAAGTTTGCTTCCGTCAGGAGAGAAAGCCAGATCACGTGTCCAATGACCGCCCCCGGCCGGCAGTTCAGCAATCACTGTCTCGGCGGGTCCTGCCGCTTGCAAATCGCCATTGTGATAAGGAAGGCGCACCACTGAACCGGTATTGCCGATGTAAATGTATTGCGGATTTTTGCCCGGCGGATAGAACGCAATGCCGAAGTTATTGCGAAGCCCAGTAGCAAAGACTCCTTGTTTCTGCGGCTTGCCGTCGCTTGTGATTCCGCGAAAAACCAGCACCTCGCCCAGCCGGCTTTCCGCCACAAACAGGTCACCGTTAGGCGCGGTACGGATTTCACGCGGCTCGTGCAGATTCTCCGCGTAACGCTCTACCTTAAAGCCGGGCAGAGTTTGCGGCCAAGCATTATCAGGCTTCGAAATCAGAGTAGGAGAGTTTGAAACGCCTTCTGTCGCATAGGGCTTCGGAAGATCCGCTACCGTAATTTTGCGGAAGACGCCGGGCTTCTCCTGACTGTAATCGGTAAAAGCGGAGGAACCGGTAATAACATTCTTCACATTTGAATAATCAAAGTAGGAAGCAGCTCCGAGCACACATAAAGAGCACAGGCCCAACAATCCGGCAAGTTCCAGCCATTGCAGGGGGTATTTTTTCATTTCTAAAGCACCTCTTTTCGGCTAATAAATATCAGATGCAAAGATCAACATCTCCGTAGCAATCAGGAAACCAGCAATTTCTCGTTCAGTTCGGCAAGTTCATCGAGCGCAAGCCGGCCGGTGTAAATCGACATGCCAATAGCGCAATGGATGTCGAGCGACGATAGCGCCCGCACATCGTCAAGTGTAGTAATACCGCCTGCCGCCACCAGTTCGTGCCGAGTGCGCTGACGGAGTGTTTCGAACCAGCATAGATCGGTACCCTGCATCATGCCCTCCTTGTCAACATAAGTGCAAAGAAAGCTGGAACAGTAGGGTTCCAGTTGGGCGATCAGGTCAACCGCCGTCCACTGCGTTGACTCCTGCCAGCCCTTCACAACAATATGCCCGTCCCTGCTGTCCAACGCAATCGTGAGCTGGGAAGTACCAACTGCTGCACGAAGGCCGCTCAGAAACTCAAAGTTCGGACCGGCGCTGGTAAAAGCGGATGTTCCGATAATGACGCGGTGAGCGCCCTGCTCGACCAATTCACGGGCGCGTTGGACGGTGCGCACTCCGCCGCCCGCGCGAATGAGAGCGCGCCGCGCCAAGCGCTCCAGAATGCCGCTATTGGAGCCTTTGCCCATCGCAGCATCCAAATCAATAACCTGGATTTGCGGAAATCGCGCAAACAGATGCAGCATTTCATCCGGCGATTTACCTTCCAGCACCTTTTCGCGGCCCTGGACAAGCTGCACAACCACCCCGTCCATCAAATCAATACAAGGAATAATCAAACAGGCCTCACGGGAACATGGGACTCTTTCAGCACATGCTTCAAATCCGCCACGGTGTATTTGCCGTAGTGAAAGACAGAAGCGCCTAAGGCAGCGTCTGCCCGGCCTTCGGTGAGCACCGTGACGAAATCTTCCGGCCTCCCTGCCCCGCCCGAGGCAATAACCGGCACGTGAGTAGCGTCGGCAACGGCGCGGGTCAGCGCACAGTCGAAACCAGTTTGCACGCCGTCCGTATCCATGGACGTAAGCAGGATTTCGCCCGCGCCCAGATCCTCTCCGCGTTGCGCCCACTCGACAGCATTGATCCCCTCATTATGACGGCCGCCTTTTGTGAACACGTTCCATCCATGACCGACGCGGCGCGCGTCAATTGCCAGCACCACGGCTTGGGAGCCAAACTCCAGACTGAGCTCGCGGATCAACTCCGGACGATGCACCGCCGCTGTGTTGATGCTCACCTTATCGGCGCCCGTCAGAATGATTTTGCGCGCATCAGCCACGCTGCGGATGCCGCCCCCGACAGTTAAAGGAATAAACACCTGCCGCGCTGTCTTCTCTACGATATCCGCCATGATTTCACGCGCATCGCTCGAAGCTGTGATGTCGAGAAAGACCAGTTCATCGGCCCCCTGCGCGTTATAGCGCCCGGCAAGCTCCACAGGATCTCCGGCATCGCGCAATTGCAGAAAATTAACGCCTTTCACGACACGACCGCCCGTGACGTCTAAGCAGGGAATGATTCGCTTTGCCAGCATGGGAGTTGGAGAAAGTTGCGAACGACTTGTTGCCCTACCGTTCCAGACTTCTCAGGGTGGAACTGAACAGCAAAAATATTGTCGTGTTCAAGAATGGCGGAGTACGGCTGAATGTAAGTGCAAGTCACAGCCGTTTCGGGAATCACCGGCGCGTAATAACTGTGCGCGAAGTAGGTGAACGGCTGATCCGTTAAACCGCTCAAAAGGCGGGCAGGCCGCAGCGCCTCCAAAGAGTTCCATCCCATGTGCGGCACGCGAGCATCGCCCGTAAAACGCCGGATAACGCCAGGAAATACGCCAAGTCCCTTGCTTCCGGGCGACTCCTCGCTACCTTCAAACAGACACTGGAGCCCAACACAGATGCCGAGAAACGGCACGCCATCGCGTATACGCCGCAAAAGCGGTTCGCGTAACCCAAGCTCGTCAAGAGCCCGGATCATCTGCCCAAAATGACCGACTCCGGGAAGGATAATTTGCTCCGCACGGCTCACGGATGCGGGCTGATTTGTCACTTCGTAAGGAGTAGCGAGCGCTTCGAGCGTATTGCAAACAGAGCGCAGATTTCCTGCTCCGTAGTCAACTACCGTCGTCATAACAAACCCTTTGTCGAAGGGAGTTGGTCTTTCAAACGTTCGTCCGTCGAGCAAGCGTAGCGCATGGCTCGCGCAAAGCACTTGAAAATAGCTTCGATCTTATGGTGATTCGAGCGTCCGTAAAACACCTTGGCGTGCAGGTTCGCTCCGGCATGGTGAGTAAAGCCGCCGAAGAAATCTTCGAGCAGTTCCACCTGCAAGTCGCCCACATGCACCACATTCACCTGGCTATCGAACACCAGCGCCGGGCGGCCTCCCAGGTCCACCGCAACCACGGCCAGCGATTCGTCCATCGGCTGCACAAAGTAGCCCGCTCGGTTGATGCCCCGGCGGTCTCCCAAAGCCTTAGTAAACAAGTCGCCCAGCACAATGCCAGTGTCCTCCACCGTGTGATGCTGATCGACGTCGAGATCACCTGTAGCCGTGATCTGCATATCAAAAGCGCCGTGCTTGGTGAATAATTCCAGCATGTGATCCAAAAATCGCACGCCGGTTGAGATTCCATAAATGCCTGTACCCTCCAGGCGCAAAGACCCCCTAATCTGAGTCTCCTTGGTATTGCGCTCGACCGTGCTTTCACGCATCAGTTCCGCCGTCCCGCCGCGTTCACCAACGTTTCAAGCTGATTAATATCGTTAATCACGGCAAAAGCGCCAAAGTTCCGCAGTAAATCGGCAATCTCAGCATGGCGTGGGTTATGCGGCGTGGATACTCCGATAAAAGGAACTCCCGCCGATTGCGCGCTTCGCGCATCGTCAACCGTATCACCCAGATACCAGATATTCCGGTTTGGATACTGGCTTTGGATCAGACGAAGACCGTCCGGGGCGGGTTTGGGATTTGGGACCGAATCATCCGTCACCAGCGGCTCGAAAACGATATCGGGGGCGTGGCGGTTCAGCGTGGCATCGGCTTCATACCTAGCGCGGCCCGTAAAAATAGCAAGTTTGGTTTTTTCCCTGAGGCGTTGCAGCAACCCTGGGTTAGGCAGCCAGTTTTCCCTTCCGATGAGACCGTCGCCATTCTCGCCCAAAAAGACTTTATTGAAGTATGCAACTACTTCCGCATAGTCCACGCTCTTACCTAGGTCTGTAATGAGCCGCTGCGAAAGCAGCCAGTCATTATTCCAGCCGCCCGCGTTTTTGAAATCTTGAATCAGATCGTGCGAGACCAGCTCGCCGGTAAAGTGTTTGACTGTTTCGCGAATCGCTTCACGATAAGATTCCGTCACTTCGACCAGCACTCCATCCATGTCGAACACGAGAACATCCGGCGCTTCCTTTTGATCTACCAAATCTGCTCCAATTCATCAAGAAAGCGTTGTGCCTGATCACGCGTGCCGACCGTAACTCGAACGTAGCCGGGCAACTCATAACTGCGATCACGGACCAGGATGCCGCGGCTTTTCAGTTCATCCCGAACGGCGATGGTCCGGTCGCCGGCCTGAAACAGAACAAAATTTGCTTGGCTTTTGATGTAGGGGATTTTCAGGCGCTCAAAACCGACATACAGAAGCTCGCGTGCCGTTAAAACTTCCAGAACATAATCCTCGACAAATTTTTCGTCCTGTACGGCGATGCGCGCCGCCATGGCCGCCAGCGCATTGACGCTATAAGGAGACTGCGCTTTTCGCAAGTACTCCATGTTTTCAGCTTGCGAAAAGAGGCAACCGCAGCGCATGGCGGCCATGCCGTAGGTCTTCGAAAATGTCCGGCTGACAAAAAGATTGGAGTGTTGATTCAGCAAAGGCAGCATCGTAACGCCGCTGAACTCGTAATAAGCTTCATCCACCATCACGGCGGCATGAGGAGCTTTTCTTAAAATGCGTTGCAGACCCGCCACATTGGTACCCGTGCCGGTTGGGTTGTTAGGGTTGCTGATAAAGATGGCTCGCGTATTCGGGTTGATTCGCTCCAATAGTTCTTCCAACGGAAACGCCAGCGTCTCAGGCCGGTAATCCACCTCGTCAATCATTGCGCCCGCAAGCTGCGCATAAAACTTGTACATGGCATAGGAGGGCTTGAGAATGAGCGCCTGATTGCCATCGTCTATGTAGGTATTGATGAGCAATTGAATCGCTTCATCAGTGCCGTTCGTGATCGTCAACGCAGAAGTGCAAAGCCAGGTCTTGCAGCGCATGCTCATATTCGGGATAGATGCTGAGATCGGCTGCCGTCAGATAACGCTTGATGAAATCAAGCACATGCGGAGGAGCGCCCACCGTGTTCTCGTTGAAGTCAAGGCGAAGCTTATTGCGACGTCCAGCCGAAGGCGGGTGATAAGGAGTCATGCGAAGAACAGCGTCACGCGGCACTAACGCCTGCCTTTTCTCCTCTTGTGCTTTGCCTTTCATTTCGGCTGTTGAATTACCTGACAGATCGAACCTCCACGGCGCGTGCGTGCGCCTCTAAACCTTCCGCCCGGGCCAGCGTCTTGATCGAGGGAGCAAGATCTTCCAAGGCGGCGGGAGAAAGCTCCTGAATCGCAATAACTTTCACAAAGTCGGCAGTCGACAACCCGCCACGTAAACGCGCGGCTCCGCCCGTCGGTAAAACATGACTGGGACCGGCAGCGTAATCGCCTGCGGACTCCGGTGAGTTTTGTCCGAGAAAAACGGTTCCGGCATTTTTAATAAGCGGCAAGAGCGACGGATCATGCAAGCTGAGATGTTCCGGAGCCCACAGGTTCGATAATTCTGCGGCAATCTCCATATTGGGGACAACAACGATTCCACTTCCATTATTAATGGATTCGCGCGCTACTTCACCCGTAGGAAGAGTTTGGAGTTGCCGTTCGAGTTCCGCGCTTACCGCGTCGGCAAGGGCGTGTGATGTAGTGATTAGGATAGCGCTAGCTGTTACATCATGCTCGGCTTGCGCCAACATGTCGGCAGCAATGATTTTTGGATCGCCCTCTGCCGCAAGAATCATAATTTCCGTCGGTCCAGCGACAAAATCGATTCCTACCTCGCCTGCCAATAATTTTTTTGCCGCTGCCACGTACGCATTGCCAGGCCCAACAATACGGTCAACTTGCGGAATGGTTTGCGTACCGAAGGCCATGGCGGCAATCGCTTGCGCGCCGCCAACGCGATACACTTCCTGAATTCCAAGCAAGTGCGCGCATCCCAGAATCTCTTGGGAAGGCCGTGGCGATGTCACGCAAATTCGCCGCACACCGGCAGTTTGCGCAAGCACCGCAGTCATCAGCAAAGTGGAAGGCAAAGGATAACGCCCCGAAGGAACATAACAGCCGACAGCACCGAGCGGCCGTATGATCCAACCCAGCTTACGACCTGGTGAAAACTCTTCGAAGCATTCACGAGGTAACTGGCGCTGGGCAAACTCGCGGATATTTGCAATAGCTGTTTCCGCGGCGTTACGCATTTCAGGCGAGAGGCTTGCCGCCGCTCTTGTCAGTTCGCTCTCAGGCACTTGCAACGGCGATTCGCCTAGATCGTCGAAGCGCTTTGCATACCGAAGCAGCGCTTCGTCCTTTTCCCGGCGCACCGCTTCAATAATGGGCCTAACAATCTCTTCAGCAGCGTTGTCAGTGCGCTTGCGTTCCGCCCAAAAGCCCCATCCTAAATCCGTATCGGCACTGGGAAAAATTTCCTGAAGATCAATGATGGAAATCATGATCGCTTACATCACAATCTTGTTGAGCGGATATTCAACAATGCCTTGCGCTCCGGCATCTTTGAGTCGAGGAATAATGTTACGTACCGTGTGCTCTTCCAGAATCGTGTTAACCGCCACCCAATCTTCATCGCTCAATTGCGAGATGGTCGGATTCTTCAAAGCCGGCAAGGTCGCCAGCACCGCCGGCAGGCTGCTCTTCTGAACATTCATCATCAAACCGACTTTGCCGAGCGCGCTGATGGCGCCCTCCAGCAAAAGCTTGATATCTTCCAATTTTCGGCGCTTCCATTCATCGGCCCAAGCGTCGTGGTTGGCGATCAGTTGCGTATTGGATTCCAGCACTGTTTCAAGAATTCGTAATTTGTTAGCGCGCAAGGAGGATCCGGTCTCGGTCACTTCCACAATGGCGTCGGCCAGCACCGGCGGTTTTACTTCCGTCGCTCCCCAGCTAAACTCCACCCGCGCCCGCACGCCTCGACTCGCCAGATAGCGTTCCGTGGTGGCAACCAGTTCCGTAGCGATGATCTTGCCCTGCAAATCTTCTACTTTTTCAAACGGTGATCCTTCCGGCGCAGCCAATACCCAGCGAACCTTTCCAAAGCTTTGCTTAGCGTAAATCAGATCGGCAACGGTTTGCACATCCGATTCATTCTCCTCTACCCAATCGCGCCCGGTCAGGCCCGCGTCCAGTATGCCGTCCTCGACATAACGCGCCATCTCCTGTGCGCGAATTAGCATGCACTCGATTTCAGGATCGTCAACGGCAGGAAAATAACTGCGGCTGGTGGTGGTAATCGTAAATCCGGCGCGGCGGAACAAATCAATCGTGGCGTTCTCAAGGCTGCCCTTTGGAATGCCAATCTTCAATTTCACTTCTTTGCTCCGTAGACCGCATCCGGCTCATACGCCTTCTGCTCTGTCTCTTTCCATTGTCCGTCCTGCCATCTTCGGTAGAAGCAGCTTTCAAAGCCGTTGTGGCACACCCCCGGCCCGATGGGCTTAGCTTCCACCAGCAAGGCGTCACCGTCGCAATCGGTCGCTATTGATTTCAGCAGAAGATAATGCCCGGAACTCTCGCCTTTGGTCCAAAGCTTTTGGCGTGACCGGCTGAAAAATGTAATATGTCTGCTGCTCAATGTTTTGTCGAAGGCTTCACGATTCATATAGCCGACCATGAGAACGCGATGCGTATTCGCGTCCTGTATCACTGCCGTAATCAGACCGCTTTGTTTGTCAAAATCCAGAAGTTCGCTCATCCTGCACTCTCGGAATAAAAAAGCCCGCCTGTTCTGGCGGGCTGGTTGCATTTCTGATGAAAGGGGTAGAACGCAGCCTAGCCGTTAAAGCACCATGGAGCGGTGATGGAGATGGCGATGGACTTGCTTCATCAAATCGCAGTATAACAAGCGGCCTTGGTACAAACCATACTTTAACGTCCGGCGGAGATTCCCAGAACAAATTTAGCCTAAAATGGTTCGAGGAAAGTTTGTGGAAATGCTGTTCACGCGCCTGCTTCCCGATACGGTTCTGCCGACTTTGGTGTTGTGGAACATTCAACTTTCTCCAGATTTACTCCTTGAACTTTGTCGGGAGCGGCGTTAAGTTTAGCGAGTCACCTTTCTTATGGCTGCACGTGATCTTACCCTTGATGTAGCTCTTCCCGATAATCTGGACGCCGAGCGTTTCATTCTGGGCGCCATTATGAGCAACGAGTCCGCCTACCTCCAAGTAGCGGGAGCTCTCGCGCCGGAAGACTTCAGTCTGGAAAAGCACAAGCGCATCTTCCTGCGCATGGGCGATCTTCATGAACGCGGCGACAAAATTGACCGCGTCACGCTTGCGAATGAGCTGATGAAGCAGGGACAGTTGCAATCCGTTGACGGATTGAGTTACCTGGTCTCGCTGGATGACGGCCTGCCGCAGCTTCACAATCTGGAGAGCTACGTCGCCATTGTGAAGGAGAAGGCTCTCCTTCGCCGTATCATCAGCGTTTCGCAAGACGCCATTAACCGCTGCCTCACTGCCGAAGGCGAAGCAAATCAAATTCTGGGAGCGGTGGAAGACGCCCTGATGAAGCTGGGCGACTCACAATCAACCAGCACTCTCGTCAACCCGGCGCAAATTATTACGGAATACGAGGGCGGCGTTAATGCCTTTCTCGATACCAGTAAACGACTCAAGGGAATCAGCACCGGCTTTCTAAAGTTTGACGAATTGACCGGCGGCTTGCGGGAAGGCGAGCTATTCATTCTTGCCGCGCGACCGGCCATGGGAAA
>CAXUBB010000162.1:0-10596 GCA_964249105.1 uncultured Bryobacteraceae bacterium
CGTTAATCGTGGTAGGGGAAAACAGATGCGTTTCGCTTAGAACGCCGTTCCAGGAAGTGGAGTCCTGCGTGCCTGTGTTGAATCCGCCTCCGTCCGCAAAACCTTCAAACGGTCCCGGAAGAAACTGCGGGTTTAACACATGACTGACTCTTGCAAACAGGGTGTCATGTTCGCTGAAATTCTGATCTCCTCTAACATCGAACTGATCGACATCATTGCTCAACTTTCGATTGCTCGTGTAGTTATAGAAAAGACCAGGGCCGTTCGGCGCGGGATAAAGGTTCAGCAGCTTGATGGCATTGGCATCCAGACGGCTAGCCGGCAACACGTTACCGGCGAAAGGCTCTCTCACGAATCCAAGCTGCGTGCCGGCGCCCGAGCTTCCGCACGGAACGTTGATTCCGCTCACGGCATCCGGAACGCCGCAAGTGACCGCACGTGTTGTCGCCGGATCGAAAACCTGACCCAGCGGATAACTTCTGCCAAGAACATCCTTCCGGCTTCCGCCTTGCGTCAATAGTTCGGAAAAATCAGTGTAGCCGCTGCCGCGCTCCAGGGCGGACGGAACGGTATTGACGGAAGTAATCGCCTGACGAATGCGGGTTCCCTGATAATCGGCAAAAAAGAATGTCTTGTTTTTCCTGATCGGTCCGCCAATGGTAAAACCAAACTGGTTCTGACGATAGGCTCCTTTTGAAAGCCCGCCCGCATTCTCAAAGAAATTGGCGGCATCCAAGGCATCGTTGCGCAAAAATTCCCAGGCATTGCCGTGAAATTCATTCGTGCCTGACTTCACGGTGGCATTCAGTACCGCGCCCGCCGACCGTCCCAGCTCCGCGCTGTAATTGTTCGTCTGGACCCGGAACTCTTCAATCGCATCCACCGGCGGCAATACTGCGTAAGCCGTGCCATTCAGGAAATCAACCAGATTGGAATTGTTATCGATCCCATCCAGCAGGTAATTGTTCTGCGCGGGCCGGGAACCATTCGCCGCAAAGCTGCCGGAAGCGCCCAAACCCCGGCCATCCGCCTGGCCCTGCGTTACGCCCGCCGACAATTGCGCCAGGAACGTAAAATTGCGTCCGTTTAACGGCAGATCATTGACGGTTTTAGTGCCGATCACCTGCCCCACGGAAGCGTCCTGCGTTTGCAACGCGGGCGGCTCATCACTCACCGTAATCGTTTGCGTATTCTGCCCCGGCGTTAACACCAAGTCAACTAGGACATGCTGTTGCACATCGACCTTGATTTGTGAATGTTCAACGTTTTGAAATCCCTTGAACTCCGCGGCAACTTTGTAGCGCCCGATCCTGACCGGAGAAAAGTTGTATTCACCGGCGGAACCGCTCTGCATAGCTTGTGTCTGGCCCGTGCCCTCGTTGGTCAAGGTTACTTTCGCATCGCGAACCACCGCGCCGGTGCTATCCCGCACCGTGCCCAATATCGAACCCGCATCAACCTGCCCAAAGCAGGGAACCGACACAGCCGAAAACAAACAGGAAATAGCAAAACCGACAGTCAAACGAAACATTGCTTAAAAAACCATAAGATGCTTTCACCCCATGGCTAGACTTAAAGTGTAGCTTCAAGACCTGAAGCTGGAGTTTGTACTAGGAGCGCGATGGTTTGCGCGTAACTGAATTGCGCTGAAGTTGGTCTATTTTTCGGAACTCTATGATTCGCTTTGTTTGCATCATTGCTTCTCTAGGACTGCTGGTTTCCGCTTCAGCCCAGAACTACGGCAACCAAAATCAGTTCGATAGCATTCCCGCTGGCACTCAGATTCGGGTACGGACGAACCAGACGATTGACGCTCACGACCGCGCCGACGGTCGGGTTTATACCGGAACTGTGGACCGGGATGTTACGTCGCAGAATGGGACCGTGATGATCCCACGCGGATCAAATGCGGAACTGATTGTGAATAATGCAGGTAACAATGATCTGTCCGTGGACCTGGAATCGGTTACGGTTAATGGGCGACGTTATATGGTAGCTGCGGAAGCGTACGATAAGTCGCGCGGCTCTGGCTTAGGCAAGAATAAGCGAACGGGCGAATTCGTGGGCGGCGGCGCTGCCCTGGGAGCCATCGTTGGCGCGATTGCAGGCGGAGGGAAGGGCGCGGCGATTGGCGCAGCCGCCGGTGGTGGAGCCGGAGCGGGTACTCAAGTCTTGACACGCGGTAAGAATGTGCGCGTACCGGCGGAATCTACCCTGACCTTCCGCCTGGAACAACCTTTTCAGTTGGGAACCGGCAACTATGGGCGTGATAATGGCTACGACCGCAACGGAAACCATTATCACGATGATTACTATCATCGTCAACCGCCGCAATAACTCGGTTGCCGCTATTATTGAGCTGGCGCTTTCTCAAATTCCATACCTCGCAGCAGCCCGTCAGTCTTCTCTCCAGGCTTTGCCGCTGCGTATTGCACGATAACAGGAGCTGGTGTTTGGTCTCCACAGGTAAACTCTTGCGGAGCATTCCCCATCAGCACCCGAGTCGGGTCCGCAATCGCCAAGGTTAACAGTATCTTACCTGTATCGACGCCAACGGCTGTCATAACCTGATTCGCGCAATCCACCCTCGTCAGTTGAGCATGTACCCGGACAATATGATCTTCCGGCTCGATAAATGGATTCTTATGTTCGGAACCATGCCTCACTCGCGTTGTCACAAATTGCAGATTCCCATTCGCATCCCGGGCAGCTTGAACCGCTACATCCGTCTCGGCAAAATACAGTAGCTGAGCAGCGCGGTCCCGCTCCATGGACGTTGCCGCATATTGCATCGCCTTTGTCGCGGCGGTTTTTGTCTGCTCCCGATTCCCTAATTGGTCGTAAGCATACGCTATCGCTGCCCAATAAGCATAGGCGCGGGCGGGTCCAACATGCTTCATGCCAAGCAACTGAACGAGCGCAGCCGCGTAGTTCCCATTATTGTTGTTCACCAGCGCCAATTTGTAGCGCGCATCATCGAACTCGGGCTGTAGCGCCACGGCCCGTTCCAATGCGCTTTTGACTTCGCTTTGAGGTAGCCCCATCTCATCGGCCAGCAGCGCATACCGGTAACATAAATTTGCATCGCTTACCCCGTGCTGAATCGCCGTTTCCCAATAGCGGCGCGCGCCTTGGCGATCTCCCCGGCGCAGCGCAATACCGCCGAGCGCCGCATAAACGTCCGCGTTATCGGGCGATTCGCGCAATAATCCCCGGTACGCTATCTCTGCCCGGTTCAGGTCCCCAATAGTGAACAGCAGTTCCGCCGCCAGCAGGCGCGATCCCCGCAAAGACAGTTTTGAAAGGGAAACAGGAGCATGATCGATAGGAACCGGCGGTAGAACAGCAGCCGGTATTCTTCCGCCATTCGTCCATTGGCGTACATCCGCCGTTACCGCATCGAGGGATTTCCGGTAAACTGCCGTGAGCGCGTCCGCTCCCGAAGCGCCAGCCGAGAGCTGCGCCAGCAATTGGGGAAAGCGCGTTTTGTAAGTTGGCGAGAGAATCAGCATTTCCGCCAACGCCCAACTCTGCGCGTAAAATAAGCCCGCGTCCGCTCGTTTTTCTCCAGCTCGCGAATCATTTGTCATGGTAAGCAACTGCGGCAGCGGTATCCAACTGCCGCGCTGCAGTGTTTGAGAGCGCATGGGCAGATCGCCGCCAAGTTTAACGCTCCCCTGGCTGATTTGCAGAGTCGAGAAGTACTCCGCCAGTCCTTCGCTTAGCCAGGAGGGAAGCGCTACGCCGCCGGCGTGCAGCGCCAGATGCGCGTACTCATGCGCGGCAATACCAGCCTGATCCGCTTGCAGACTTGGGACAACAATATAATCCCGGCCCTCCGCGCCGACATAATAAGCGTCCGCTGCCGGGCGCAACCGATATTGCTCATAATCCTTCTGGGAGCGGAATCCAATCACACGAACCGGAGGGCGGCCGTCGAGCGCAAATCCAAGATGCCCGAAAAAGGCGCGCAATTGCTCGAACCTTTCGAGCGCGCCGCGGGCAGTTCCCTCTCCTGTCTGAGAATAAACCCGAAAATGCGCGTTGGCCGCTACCGTCCACTCTGCGGTTGTTTGCGCGTGAAGGAGGCCGCAGAAAAGGAGAACCCTCATTACCCGGCTCAAAGGAAGCACTCGAAGCTGTCCACAGGTTGTAATACTGTTTGAGATCCAGACAGACATGATGCATTCATTCCGCTCTACCGCATGGCTGCTGTTAAACCACCGTCAATAATCATGGAGTGACCGGTCATGTAAGAAGCCGCTTCGGAGCAGAGCCAAAGAACGGCTTCCGCCGCCTCTTCAGGCCGACCAATCCTGCCTAAGGCGACAAGATCCTCGTATTGCTTGATGATCGCTTGTCGCGCTTTCGGGTCACCACTGCTCACTCGCTCAAACACGCCTTCCAGCATGGGAGTCTGAAAGGCTCCAGCTACCAGAGCATTCACGCGAATTCCCTGTCGCGCGTACTCCAGGGCTGCCGACTTCGTGAGTGCGAGCACGCCGGCCTTAGCGGCAGCATACAAAGCTGCGTACCGCACTCCACCCAGTCCGTTGATGGAAGACGTATTGACGATAGCGCCGCCAGTCGGTTGCTGGGCTAGCATTTGACGAATCTCCGCCCTCATGCACAGCCAAACGCTCTTGAGATTCAGAGTAATGGACCGGTCAAACTGTGCCTCGCTGAACTCAGCGGTTAGCCCGAAAGTCTCCTCCACCGAAGCTGCATTATTGAAGGCACAATCGAGTCTTCCATACTCCGCTACCGTTCTTTCGACCAGGGCTTCCACTTGCTCGCCACAGGCCACGTCTGCGCACATGAATGTGGCGGTCCCGCCTGCAGCGCTGATCTCGCGTACCACTTCCTCTCCCCGTTCAGCTCCTCGTGCTGCTAGGACAACTTTCGCGCCCGCTCGCGCGAAGGCCAGTGCTGTTGCCCGACCAATACCAGAACTGCCGCCAGTTACGAGAATTACTTTGCCGCGCAGTAGGTCCATCGCTTTCCTAAATATCACATTCTTAACTCGCTCCAGCCGGGGCGCGACAATACGAGCAGTGATCGGCCTTCGCGTACGGTTCCGCTTCCACGGTGAACTTAACGATTTTCTGAATTCCGTTCGGCGGAATTTTCCCTTCGAGCCGGTTGCGGGAGTCACCGACACGATCAAGCACGTTATTGAGTCGCTCGGCGTGCCGCATACCGAGGTCGGGCACGTCACGGTGAACGGGAAAGAGCTTCCCTCCTCGGAACGGCTCCAGGAAGGAGATGATGTCCAGGTCTTTCCGCACGCCATACCGGTGCTCCTGGCGCATCCTCGATTCGTTCTGGACGGTCATCTGGGCCGTCTTGCGGCCTACCTTCGCATGCTGGGATTCGATACCTGGTATGACCGCTTGGCAGACGATACGCAACTGGCCGCGGTAGCCAGCGGCGAACGGCGTTTTTTAATGACGCGCGATGTCGGGCTTCTCAAACGCCGTGAGGTAGAGGAGGGATACTGTGTTCGCTCTCATAAACCGCACGATCAATTGCGCGAAATTTCGCTCCGGTTTGCCTTGCATTCGCAGTTCACACCGTTTCGCCGCTGTATGGATTGCAACGGGTCTCTGCGTCCTGTGTCGAAGGAGGAAGTAGCCGACCAGCTGCCGCCGCACACCCGCGAAACGAAGAGTGAATTCAGCCGTTGTCAAAGTTGCGGCAAGGTGTTCTGGCGCGGCTCGCATTACGCTCGCATGTCGCAATGGGTTGAGGAACTGACGGCAAGCTCATGACGGAGCAGTTTGCATCAAGTGTGGTGTTCCTGACCAAGTATTTCGGTGGGGGAGGTTACTTAAAAATTCTCCATCTTCGCTCTTGTTTCGCCTGTCAAATTGAACTATTGTAGACTCATGCCTGACTCTCCCCAACCTCTGATCTCCTCACTCACCCCGCATCTTTTCGTCAGCAATGCTGCTGCCGCTATCGCTTTTTACAAGAAGGCCTTCAATGCCGAAGAATGCACTCGCCATATAACTCCTGACGGCAAACGAATTATGCATGCCGCGCTATCAATTAATGGCGCTCCTTTGATGCTCTGTGATGATTTTCCGGAATACCGCGGCGGTAAGCAATCAACGCCGGAATCCCTTGGAGGCTCGCCCGTCATTCTCCATCTGCAGGTCAGCGAAGCCGATCCGGTTTTTAATCAAGCTGTTGCCGCTGGCGCTACAGTCGCCATGCCTGTGGCTGATCAGTTCTGGGGGGACCGTTACGGCCAAGTGACGGACCCGTTCGGCCATACCTGGTCGATTGGCGCTCCAATTCGTAAGGTCACGGAAGAGGGAGCACAAGAGGCGGCCAGTGCCCATTTCTCCTAACGTTTGTATAACTCCGGCGCGGATAGAATACGATAGCTGCGCCGGAGTGCGAACATTCGTTATATAGAACATGGAGTCAATCCGGCTTACGGAACAGCAGTCACACCCGTCCATCCTTTATGTCACCGATGATGCCGAGGCAGCTACCGCCGTGGAGAAGTTGCGCCAAAGCGCTCTGCTGGCCCTGGACATTGAAACAACACCAAAGACTCAGGTTCCGAAGCAGTATCAGGGCTGGAACAGCAAAAGAAAAGCTCTGAACCCGCAAACAGCCGATATCCGTCTTATGCAGTTTTACGATGGAGGATCAGCCATTTATGTGTTTGATCTGTTCCGAGTCTCCCGGAAGGTGTTGCAGCCGCTCTTCCAGGTTCCTTTGATTGCTCATCCCGCCCGCTTCGAGGGCAAATTTCTGCGCTACAACGGAATCCATCCCGAAGATCTCCGCTGTACGATGCAAATGGTCAAGAGTCGTAATCCCGGCGCTCTTTCGCTAGCGGCGGCGGCGCGCTTTTATCTCGATACCGAGCTTGATAAGACATTCCAAACTTCGGATTGGTCCGGGCCGTTAACGGAAGAACAGATTCATTATGCCGCCATGGATGCGTACATCACCTTTCACCTGTATCAGGTTTTGCGGTGTACTTAGCCTTATTTGATGAAGGGAATATAAGGTAGCAGTACGCCTATTGCTTGTCGAATGCCGTGTTCTCCCGTATTCTGAAGCTGTCCTTGATCTGGTTTCCTTTCGTTGGTTTAAACTTTGGCGAGTGCGATGCACTCGCCATTTTTATTGCAAACCTGGTCCTTCTGACATCAGGGCGGATAAGGACGCCGCGCCCGTCCGCTTTCGGACGGATCCTCGTGGCCGCCCAGGTCTTCGCACCTGCAACGCAGCTAAATCCCTGGCGTCGATGAGATAATCACGTCCGCCCGGTTTGCTGGCCTTGAGCCGCTTTTTCTGAATCAGGGTTTGCACCCACCGGAGTTGTACGCCCAGAAGTTTAGCGACTTCCGAGGTGGTTAAAAATCTTGTGTTTTCTTCTGCCATGAACCGCTCGCTCAGTCAAAAACTGAATTGCACTTGCCATTCTAAAAACTGCGCGCGCGAATGACATGGCGGTTTTCCCGGTTTTTGTGGGAAAAACTGTGACTTTTTTGCGGGAAATGGAGGCTTTCTGTTGATTCGCTTTTCCCTCGCCGCTTTCCTTGCCGGTGAAGTGTGATGACCCGCTAGAGGCATACTAAGGGGATGAGCCCCTCGCCGCCGCAACCCAAGCTGCAACTTACCAGCACACCCGATTATCGCGAGAGCTACGCGAACAGCGTGCAGATGCGCGTTAGCTTGTGGGATTTTTTTCTGATGTTCGGAACGATTAATCAATCGACGCCGGATGCCGTCACCATCCAAAACTTTCAGGGCGTTTACTTAAGCCCGCCGCAAGCGAAAGCGTTGTCCAACCTGCTGCAACAGAACTTGAAGCAGTATGAGGCAGCCTTTGGCGAAATCAAACTAGAAGCGCACGTGCAGGGCGACGTCATTCAATAAGAACGGATGCCGACGCAACGCCGGCCTCCGATGCCGAAACTGCCTCCGTTCGCGCTGGCCGACGCGCAGCCGAGACCGAAGCGCCCGTATTCCCTGCTGGTCTTCTTTTTTGTTTTCGCCGTTCCGCTATTTGCGATCCATTTGCCGCTACTGAATCTGCCGTATTTCTGGGATGAACTGGGACAGTTTATTCCGGCGGCGCTGGACTTGCTGCATGAAGGAGCGCTGGTTCCGCATTCGGCTGTGCCGAATGTTCATCCGCCGGGAGTAGAAGCCTTTCTCGCTCTGTTTTATAAAGTGTTTGGCTATTCGATTCCGGTTACCAGAATCGCCATGCTCACGATGGCGAGCGCCGGTTTGCTGCTCTTATTTCTGCTGGCGATTGAGTTGAGCAAGGGCACCAAAGGCGCGCCTGCATTTCTGCCTCCGCTCTTTCTGATGGCCTCGCCGCTGTTCTATACGCAAAGCATGATGGCGCAGCTTGATATGCCGGCCATGGTCTTCACGCTGCTGGCGCTGCTGCTTTTTCTAAAGAAACGGTATGGAGCGGCAGCGGCGGCGTGTGTTGCGTTGGTGCTGATAAAAGAAACAGGGCTGGTGACGTCGGGGGTGTTTCTGGCAATTCTGCTTTATCGCAAGAAGCGGAACACCGCTGCATACTTCGTTGCGCCTCTTATTGCCCTGTCCTTGTGGCTGTTGATGCTGCATCATGCAACAAGATTCTGGCTGGGTGATCCGGGATTCGCGCACTACAATGTCACATACTCTCTTCATCCTGTACGCATGTTGTTTTCGTTCGGGCGGCGGATTTATTACCTGTTCGCGGGAGAATTCCGGTGGGTAGGAACGGTTTTGCTGATTGCGGCCTTTCGCAAGGCCGGAGCGCTCAAGACATTCGGATGGTTCACGGCATCCGCCGTGGGCGGGGCCACGATTCTGCTGGTATCAGCGTTTGGCGGGGCTGAACTGGAGCGCTATCTGCTGCCGGTGCTTCCCTTGTTTTATATCGCGGTGGGCGTGGCGTTGACTTATCAGCGGCGCGCGGTGAATTTTGTGGCGATTCCGGCGCTGCTGGCGGGGCTGGCAGCCAATTTATTCTGGAATCCGCCTTATCCGTTTCCGTTCGAGAACAATCTGGCGATGGTTGACTTTGTCCGGTTGCAGCAGACCGCGGCGGGTTTTGTGCAACAAACGCAGGCAGGAAAGACCATTGCCACGGCCTGGCCTTATACGGCGGCGCTGCGCAGGACGGAGTATGGATTTGTCGAGAGAAAGATGCGTGTTGTGGAAACCCATGATTTTCACCCCTCCTCCATTAAGGCTTTGCCGCCGAGCAGTTTTGATGTTTTGATTGTGTACACACGCACCTGGGAACCGGAAAAGAGCGTTTTGCTTCTACCCGCTGTGCGGGAGTTTCTCCGTCATTTTTACAGTTGGCAGCCGGAAATTACGGCGGAAGAGTGCGCCGGTCTAGGTTTGCGCGAGATCGTTTCCTGGGAAAGGCATGGTCAGCGGATTACAGTGTATGCGCGTGAAACACCCGATATGTTTCATTTGCCCCGGAAACTTTGAGGCGGTTCACAACGAATGGTGAAAGGTATTTCAACCAGATCCGTCCAAAAACGGGCCCATGTTCATGCCGCTTGGTGGGGCGTGGTGGTGCTGTTCCTGGTGCATGGATGGGTGGTCGCTTCTTGGCTGTCGCGGATTCCGGCAGTACAGAATGCGCTGCGCCTAAACAATGGCGTGCTGGGATTGACGCTGCTGAGTTCCGCATTAGGAGCGGTGACAACCATCCAGATTTCGGGTTATCTGGTCAGCCGCTTCGGCAGCAAAATCGTTTCCACTTTGAGCGGCGTGGCGTTTTGCTTTTCCGTGATTCTGCCCGCTTTGGCGTTTAATGCCCTGAGCCTGGCCGCGGCGCTCTTTGTATATGGCGCGCTGGCGGCGGCGATGGATGTGTCCATGAACGCGCAGGGAGTGGAAGTAGAGAAACAGCTCGGGAGACCCACGATGTCGCGTTTTCATGCCATGTTCAGTTTGGGCGCGATGGGCGGGGCGGCTGCGGGAGGAGCGGTAGCGGCGCACGGAATCAGTCCGCTGCGTCATCTGACAGTAAGTTGCCTTGCTAATTTGGCGGCGCTGATGGCGATTGCTTCAACGCTCGTTCGAGAGCAGGGGCACGGCGATGGCAAGGAACACCGCTTGCCGTTTCGTAAAATTCCCAAAGTTCTGTTGGCGTTGAGCGCGATTGGTTTCTGCATCCTGTTATCGGAAGGCGCGATGGCGGATTGGACAGCGATCTATCTACAGCAGATTTTGAAGGCGGGGCAAGGAATGGCGGCGGCTGGTTATGCCGTGTTCTCCGGCGCGATGGCGGTGTTTCGTTTGATAGGCGACTGGATCACGGCGCGATTTGGCCCGTTACGGACAGTGCGCGGAGCTTGTCTGGTTGCGGCGGCGGGAGTGCTGTTGGCTTTAATGGCGAAGACGCCGGTGTGGTCCCTGCCGGGATTTGCGCTGACGGGAACGGGATTGTCGGTCATTATCCCGCTGGTGTTCGGCGGCGGCGGGCGTATTCCGGGGATCAGCCCAGGGGCGGGCATCGCGACCGTGACGGGACTGGGGTATATCGGATTTATTGTGGGTCCTCCGACGATTGGGTTTGCTTCGCAGGCCTTTACTTTGCGG
>CAXUBB010000163.1:0-1132 GCA_964249105.1 uncultured Bryobacteraceae bacterium
TTTCAGACTCCGTAACGCGAACGGTAAAGGCATTTCAGGGACGGGTCACTAGGGCGTCCGCAAACCAAAAGCCATGCTTCACAAATGACTCTGTCATATCTTGACCATCCACGGTTGCACCTACGATCCAATAGCTTGGCATAAAAGTTAGGCTTTCTTAGAACAACATTATCAGAGCGCGATCTTCCACAACTTTTTTAATCAACGCATCTTTAGGGCACTATCCGTTTGTGGGTAGTGCTTATGCCATTTGTGTTTCAGTCTGGCGGAGATGTCGCCAGCGCTGCCCCACACCAGGGGCGCATACTCGTTTGCTCGGATCGCGATGGGTCCTTGGGCCGGTTATCTCACGGGGCTGGCCGAAAACATGGAATACATTCTGACTCCGGCGGTGATCGTGGTGGGTCTCGGCGGTTACCTGGGAGCGGTTTTCGGGACCCCGGCCCATTGGGATCCGCTCTGATAGCTTCTTTGCTACGCCGTTTTTGTGGCCTGCAATATGGCTGGCGTCGAAGCGTCGTTTCGTGTGTCGCTTGTCATTACGATCGGTGCGCTGACAATCCTACAGATCTTCTTTGGGGGGAGCGCTGTCGCGCTTCCATCTGCGGCAATGGGCTTTGGGGAGGCAGGCTGGTTGCCGCATGGTATCAGCGGTGTTCTTCGTGCTCTCCCCTTTGCGCTCTGGGTGTATCTCGGCATTGAGCAGCTTCCGCTTGCGGCGGAAGAGGCGCATGATCCGGTCCGCGACATGCCAAAGGGCCTGCTGCTCGGCTTAGCGACTCTCATTCTATTTGCCTTTCTTACGGTCATTCTGAGCGCGGGAATAGCGCCGGGAACGACAGTGGTGGGCCGCTCTGATGAACCTCTTTTCCTGGGGTTCCGAACGATTTTTGGAAACGGAACGGCAGCGCGGCTTTTAGCGCTCATCGGATGTTTAGGTCTTGCCGCCAGCTTTCACGCGATTCTCTTCGCCACGGGCCGCCAGATCTATTCGCTTTCGAGAGCGGGTTACTTTCCGGCCTGGCTCTCGGTCACTCACAGCACGCGCCAGACGCCGCGCCGTGCGCTGATCGCCGGTGCTGCCCTGCTCGCGTTGTGCTTGAATCGCGAGTACCGGCCCGGCATTCTGGGG
>CAXUBB010000163.1:1142-10582 GCA_964249105.1 uncultured Bryobacteraceae bacterium
GCACTCACAGCACGCGCCAGACGCCGGGCCGTGCGCTGATCGCTGGCGCTGTTCTGGGCTATCTGGCAGCCTGTGGAATCTACTTCGCGGGACAGAAGAGCGCGGCGGGAGCAGCCCTGTTGAATATGGCGGTGTTGGGCGCGGTGCTGGCCTATATTCTTCAGATGCTGTCTTTCCTGCGACTCCGGAGCGCGTTCCCTTCTCTAGCGAGGCCGTATCGCAGTCCCTTAGGAAGAACCGGAGCGGTCGTGAGCCTCGCCATCGCCATCGCTACCCTGCTCGCGTTGTGCTTGAATCGCGAGTACCGGCCCGGCATTCTGGGCGCGGCCCTCTGGTTCCTGCTCGGCACCGGGTACTTCGCCCGGTATGGACGGAAGAAGCTGGTGCTGGCTCCGGAGGAACAGTTTGCAGAGGAGGCGCGCTCGGCTGCATGGGCTCGTACCGTCATACGATAGGGCACACGGTTTACCAATTTGCGGACCTGAAAACGCTGCTTGCCAAGGCCACTCCATTACGCTCCGGTGACGAACTGGCCGGCCTCGCGGCGCAGAACGCTGAAGAACGGGTCGCCGCGCAGATGGCTTTAGCAGAAGCGCCGCTGAAGGTGTTTCTGTCAGAGTTGGTGATTCCCTATGAGAGCGACGAGATCTCGCGTTTGATTATCGATGGACACGATGCGCCGGCGTTCGGCCCCGTGTCGCATATGACCGTAGGAGATTTTCGCGATTGGCTGCTGAGCGATGATGCACAACAGGCTGTTTTAGCGGATCTGGCTTCGGGTCTTGTGCCGGAAATGGCGGCGGCGGTCTCAAAAATCATGCGGGTGCAGGACCTAGTGCTCGCGGCAGCGAAGATCCGTGTAGTGACCCGGTTTCGAAATACTTTGGGCCTGCCGGGCCGATTATCGACGCGCTTACAACCCAACCATCCCACCGACGACCCCCTCGGGATCGCCGCCGCCATTCTCGATGGACTCACCTACGGCAGCGGTGATGCGGTGATCGGCATCAACCCGGTTTCTGATCATCTCCGCACCGTGGAAACCCTGTTACACCTGATCGACCGAATCCGCCAGCGGTATGACATTCCAACGCAAAGCTGCGTGCTGGCCCACATCACAACCCAGATGGAGGCGATGCGCCGGGGAGCGCCGGTCGATCTCGTATTTCAATCGATTGCCGGGACCGAAACGGCGAATCGTTCGTTTGGCGTTGATTTGAAGATGCTGGAGGAAGCCCGGCAGCAAGCGCTGGAGCTGGGGCGCGGCACGGTGGGCGACAACGTGATGTATTTTGAGACCGGACAGGGCAGCGCCTTATCCGCTCAGGCGCATGGCGGCGTCGATCAGCAGACCTGCGAGGCCCGCGCTTACGCCGTTGCGCGTCACCTGAAACCCTTGCTGGTGAACACGGTGGTTGGGTTTATCGGTCCGGAATATCTTTACGACGGAAAGCAAATTCTTCGGGCGGCGCTTGAAGATCACTTCTGCGGCAAGTTGCTGGGCCTGCCGATGGGCTGCGATGTTTGTTACACCAATCACGCCGAGGCGGACGGGGACGATCTGGATGCCATTCTGACCCTGTTAGGCGTGGCGGGAGTCAACTATATCATGGGCGTGCCGGGCGGCGATGACATCATGCTGCATTATCAAAGCACGTCCTTTCACGATGCGCTTTACCTGCGTCGCGTTTTGAACCTGCGGCCCGCGCCCGAGTTTGAAAGCTGGCTCGAAAGCCGGAAGCCGGAGTTACCAGAGATGCTGGCGCTGCTGGAAGCATGAATTGGGCGAAACTCAGAGCTTTAACTTCGGCTCGCGTGGCGCTGGGCTGCGTGGGAAGCAGTTTGCCGACCCAGGAATTGCTGGATCTACAAGTGGCACATGCGCGAGCGCGGGATGCGGGCCATGCGAAGCTGGACGTCCAGGCCCTCGCTCTGGAGTTGAATCCAATCGCGGGCGAATGCCTTCTAGTCCGTAGCGCCGCTCCGAATCGATCTACATATCTGCGCCGCCCGGATCTGGGCCGCCGTCTTAGCGACGATTCCCGCCGCTTGCTCACGGAACGAAAGGGAAAGTTTGATGCGGTCTTCGCCGTGGCCGACGGACTCTCGGCTTTGGCGGTACAGCGGCATGCCACGCGACTGCTCGAAAGCATTCTAAACCGGCTGGACCTTTCCCAGTGGAGTTTGGCTCCAATCGTCTTAGTCGAAGGGGGCCGTGTGGCCATTGGAGACGAAATAGCGGATTGCCTCGGCTCCTCCCTGTCGATTGTGTTGATCGGCGAGCGCCCCGGCCTCAGTTCAGCAGACAGCCTCGGCGTGTATCTGACGTGGCATCCGCACTCCGGCACGACCGATGCGGATCGGAACTGCCTTTCAAACATCCGCGCCGAGGGTCTGAGTTATGAGGCGGCGGCTCAGACTCTGCTTTGGTTAATGATCGCGTCACGGCAGAGAAGGCTCTCCGGCGTGGCTCTTAAAGAGGGCCGCCCTGCACTCGAAGAGCCGAGTGGCGGCTTACCCGATCGCTTGAACGCTCCTGAAGCGTGAGAAGCTCTCCTTGTGGGGTAGCCATTACACGTCTATTTGTTTCAATATTTCACGCAGGCTGAGGGAGCGATTCTCTTCCGTTCCGCCCTTCAGTGCCGGTCCGATGGCTACCGCCTCGTTGTGATTTTCGAACCACACAAGAAAGCCGGCCTGTTCCGCGCCGGGTAGACGTTGTTGGTTGAGCCACGTGTAATAAGCGCCCATGTCGGCGTCAATTAAAGCTCCGGCAGCATCGAGTTGCGGTTTTTCCTGTGTCCCGGCCAGCAGTTCCCGCATGGATTGTTCCCGCTGCCGCGGCGCATAGCGCGTCAGCAGCGTTAAAGGCTGCGCCCGCCGCAGGGCTTCACGCGCCGACCATTGCACAAATGTCGTGCTGAATAGTTGGGTTCCGCTTCCTTCCGTTAATACGCTGACTCGAAACCGGTTCAACGTTGCTTCATTGCCTCCCCCGCCGAGGCCGAGTTCTTCCGGTTTCATTTGCGCCAGCAGAGTCCGCAGAACTTCCGGACCGCCGCCGCCGGGCTGCATGGTTTGCCGCATTTTGGCTACCAGCGCGCGGCGAACCGCGTCGAGCGATTGAAAGGAGAGGCAAGTGAGATTGTCGGCGCTCATCTCGCTTTCACCGCCATCGATATACCAGTGGCCGAATGTGACCGGCTGCGCCTTTGCTCGTTTTTGCAGAGCTTCAAAGAGGGCTCCCTTTCCCCCCTCGGGGTTCACATTTTTGAAGTACACGCCCTCTCCGCGCAGCTTGCGGAACAGCGGACGTTGATTTTCCGTGACCCCTCGCCCGACCGCGACTAGCCCGAGCCGCGTCATGGGTAAGGCAGCGCTCGCTA
The DNA here is from genome assembly GCA_964249105.1 of uncultured Bryobacteraceae bacterium. Taxonomy (GTDB): domain Bacteria; phylum Acidobacteriota; class Terriglobia; order Bryobacterales; family Bryobacteraceae; genus Bog-105. The sequence goes on from CAXUBB010000163.1 coordinate 4,529, forward strand.
CTGCTGCGTTAACCCGATGTATGTACTCCACGGAGGCTGCCCGAAACGTGTCGATCTGGCGCGTGGCCCATAAGTGAGCTGACAGCCTTTCCGAAAACTGGGCGGGCGCGTTCACCCAATCGATTTGCTCCAGATCTGGTGAAAGCCGCAGTCCCGCAAAGGCCGCGAACTCTCTTTGCAGTTGCTCCGGCGCGAGCGGGCTTAGATAAGTGAACTGGTTATCCAATTCTTTGCGTTCAGCGGGAAATTTCCAGTCATAGCCGATCAGTTCTCGTAACAGCAGCGGCAGAAAGGCGAGCGGCAGTTGCCGGAATAAGGCAAGATGCGCTTGGGCCATGCTCCGGGCTTGCTGCGGGTAGCGGTTGAATTGTCCGGCTGTCAACTCGTTCGGAAGCATGGGATCAGGCAATCTCGTTCAATGGCTTGCCTTGCGCCAATTCCGGCGAGAAGCCCAAAACTGTTCCGAGCGTCGGCACCAGATCCGTGGATTGCACGGCCCGGTCTACCACCCGGTTCTGCCGCACACCCGGCCCCATGGCCAGCATCCAGGTTGTCCGTGAAAGCGCATCGCCGGTCCGATGGTGCTGAAACCCATTGCCGCCCGGATCTCCATCGGAGTCTCTGCCGAAGTCAGGCAGAATGAACAGATTAGTTTTACCGGCGTATTCCGGTTGGCTTTGAATGGTTTTCCAGATTTCGGCGCACAAGCGATCAGTGCGCTGAATGGCTTCGAGATACAACGAGTAGGTTCCGGAATGCGCAATATCGATATCGTGCAGGGTGATCCATAACAGGCTCGGCGCAAGCTGGCGCATCAGTTGTTTGGCGATGTAAACCGATAACTCATCCGGGCTGGCGAGGCTTCGGGCATGATTGGCGAAGTCGGTTACGGATAGTTTCAGAAGTTCCGCCATTGCGTGCAGTTCCTCTTCCCTGCCCTCCAGTTGCGGCGTGTACACTGGCGTTTCGTAGTTGTCGCGCAGCAGGTGATCGTAAAGGGCATCCCGGCTGGCTTTCGGCAGGGCCGCCGCCAACAGTCGCTTGGGCAGAATCACGCCCGCGCCCAGCCCTTGCCCGTAAGCGCGATTGCCGCTTTCACCGATAAGGTTGAAGCCATTGCTGGGCGCTACCACCCAGGTGTCGGTCGCGGGCCGCTTCAAGTCTTTGCGGAAATACTCGAACACAGTAGGATACTGCGGCGGCACAGCGGCAAAATTATTGAATGTTTCATATACGCCGGTTGCCAGGCTGGCAGTGGCAACGTAGTGTCCCAGAATGCCGCGATTAATCACTTGCGTGAAAAAGGTGGATTGCGGGACCAATTGATTCAGAAGAAATGGGATGTTCTCCTGTCCTTCCGGCATGAAGGTTTCCTGATCGCGCGCGCCGCCGCCGAACGTAACAACCACCGCTTTCTTGCCCTTGGGCGTTGCCGTTCCGAGCCTGGGAGCAAAGCCGAACAGCGCCGTTGCGCTCGCGCTTGCGCCGGTCACGGCGCGCAAAAAATCACGACGGCTTCCCGCGACGGCTTCCGCGATTTGTCTTTCTGACCGGATGTTCCCGTTTTAACACGAATGATCTAATGTTTGCAGCATGACTAAGCTCTTCCGAGTTGCTGCCGTTCTGATGTTTTCCGCATTCTCGATCATCGCCCAAACTTCCCAACCCGATTGGTTTCCCAAAAAGGACATGCTGACGATCGGGGTGTACTATTACCCCGAAGCCTGGCCCGAATCGCAGTGGTCCCGCGATATGGCGAACATTCACAAGCTGGGGATGGAATTCGTTCATATGGGCGAGTTTGCCTGGTACTTCATGGAGCCGGAAGAAGGCAAGTTCAATTTTGATTGGCTGGAGCGCAACGTTGATCTCGCCGCCAAGAACGGCATGAAAGTGATTCTTTGCACGCCGAGCGCCACGCCGCCGATCTGGTTGGCGCGGAAACACCCTGAAATTCTCATGATGGACGCGCAGGGGCGCACGATGGATCACGGCAGCCGCGAACAGGCCGATTGGAGTTCGCCGGTTTATCGCGAGTACGTCACAAAAATTGACACGGAACTCGCCAAGCGGTTCGGAAACGACGCGCGCGTGTGGGGCTGGCAGATTGACAACGAATTGAGCCACTACGGACGGCATTTTTCTTACTCACCGGCGGCAACGGCCAAATTCCGCGACTGGCTGCGCGAGAAGTATGGCACCATTGACAAGCTGAACACGGCCTGGGGCGGCGCGTTCTGGTCGATGATGTATCAGAACTTCGATCAGATCGACATACCGAACGCAGAAACGCTGGTAGCTGACCCAAGCCCGCATGCGGTACTCGATTTCCGCCGCTGGTTCGCGCATGAGGCGGCGGATTATTTGAAGATGCAGGCGAGCGTTTTGCGGCGCTACTCGAAAAACCAATGGATCACAACCAATTTTATGGCAATGCATGAAGATGTTGATCCTTCCTTGTCGACGAAGACGCTGGATGCTTTTACCTGGACCCACTATCCCGTACACGGCGACTTGAACGAAGGCCCGCTTGGATTCCGCTTAGGCAGCCCCGAAGTGATGTCGTTCACCCACGATTTTATGCGCTCGTTCAACGGCATTTCGGGACCGATGGAACTACAGCCCGGTCAGGTGAACTGGGGTGAAGTAAACCCGTGGCCGTTGCCGGGAGCCATTCACATGTGGATCATGCGGGCTTTCGGCGCGGGCGCTCGCCTGGTTTGCACATACCGGTACCGCCAGCCGCTATATGGGTCCGAGCTTTATCACAAAGGACTGGCGGAAACGGACGGGATAACTCCCTCTCCGGGCGGCCGCGAATATGCGCAGGCGATGCGCGAAGTGACGGAACTGCGCAAGCATTACGACCCGAACGCGCGCGAGCCGGAGAGCTATGGGGCGCGTCGTACGGCGTTTCTGATCAGCTATGACAACCGGTGGGATATTAGCAATCACAAACAAACGATCCGTTGGAACACGGAAGCGCATTGGATGCGCTACGAGCGGGCTTTGAAAAGCATCATGGCTCCGGTGGACGTAATCACGGCGGATCGTGATTTCAGCCGCTATCCGTTTGTCGTTGCTCCGGCTTATCAGTTGATTGATGAAGAGTTGATCCGACGTTTCACGCAATATGTTCAGAATGGCGGACATTTGATTTTGACTTGCCGCACGGGTCAGAAAGACAGGCGCGGTCATCTTTGGGAAGCGGCTTGGGCGCAGCCGATCCATGGGCTGATTGGCGCAAAAATTCCTTTTTATGATGTGCTGCCGGTTGGGGTTAATGGGCAGGTAAAGGCGGACGGCAAAACCTATGCCTGGGGTTCCTGGGGCGATATCCTCGAACCGGAAAGCGGGACGCAGGTGCTGGCGCAGTATGGCGACCAATTTTACACGAACCGTCCGGCGGCGATTACTCGGAAACTAGGACGAGGAAGCGTGACGTACATCGGCGTGGATACGCTCGACGGCGAATTGGAGCGCAGCTTGATGCGTCAAGCTTACGACGCTGCGGGAGCGAGGCCGGCGAACCTTGCGCCAGGATTTGTGGTGGACTGGCGCGATGGGTTCTGGGTTGCCACGAATTTTGCCAGCCAGCCGGAAACCATTCCAGCTTCCGCCAATGCTCAGTTGCTGGTCGGTGAGCGAAGGGTGCCGCCCGGCGGCGCGGCGGTCTGGACTGAGCGATAGTTTAAGGTTGCTCACGAATCGTAAGAACCTGATTGCTGCTCTGATTTTTCAGCTCTTGTTTCATTCCGCTCGGCCAAGTGATTTCGATGCGGTCCACCGTTGCGGTGGTCGCAAGTCCAAAATGCAATCGCAAATCGTTTTGAGAGAGATAACTGCCGCCGCTTCTGACTTCGCCGTATTGCGCGTGACTGTTCGCGGTGAGTTTTACCTTTGCTCCGATGGCGCTCCGGTTCGAGCGCGTTCCCACCAGCTTAAGGATGATCCAATGTCCGGGGGGATTCAAGGTTTGCTTCAGTAAGGAGGGCGGCTCATTTTGATTATTGATGGCAACTTCGACCGAACCGTCATTATCGAAGTCTCCGAAAGCGGCGCCGCGTGATGAATGCTTCTCCTTGAGCGCTGGCCCGGCTTGTTCTGAAATATCACGAAATCTGGTATTCCTTTCGTTCTCATACAGGATGGCGCGATCTTTGTAATGGATATCGATTCCTAGGCGGTCTACTTCAGGGAAGGCGTGTCCATTCACCAGGAGAAGATCTTTCCAGCCATCGTTGTTGAAATCAAAAAATCCCGCGCCCCAACCGACATAGCGCGTATTGCGCCCGAGACCGGCATCGAGTGTCACATCGTCAAAATTACCTTCGCCGCGGTTGCGGTACAACGTTTCAAACTCATCGGAAAAGTTGGTTCGGAAAATACTGGCGTGACCGTCTCCCGCATAGTCGGCGGCATCGACTCCCATGCCGGACATCGCTTTGCCGTTGCCGTCAAAGGCCACGCCGCGCAGCAGCGCCTCTTCTTCGAACTTCCCTTTTCCCTGATTGATGTAGAGCAGAGAAGGAGTCTGGTCACAAGCAACGTAAATGTCCGGCAGGCCGTCCTCATTGAAATCGCCAGTGAGGACGCTTAACGAGTAATGGCCTTCCGGCGCTGCAATTCCTGATTGATCCGAGATGTCCGTGAACGTTCCATCGCCATTGCCGCGGCACAGGATGTTACGGTCAAACGGCAGACCTTTCGGCCCGCAATTCACTGGGATGCCCCGGTAATAACAGTACGGATTGGCTCCTGGTTTCGGAGTAGTGGCCGGATCGAATTTGAGGTAGTTTGCCACGAACAGGTCCAGGTGGCCGTCACCATCGATGTCGGTGAAGGCGCAGCCGGTATTGTAACGAGTGCGGGATTGCGTTAAACCGGCGCGGGCGGTTACGTCTTCGAAAGTTTTCCCGGCTCTGTTCCGGTAAAGATGATTAGCGCCCCAGTAGGTGACGAAGAGATCAGTAAAGCCGTCGTTATCGTAGTCGCCCGCGCAGACTCCTTGCGCCCAGCCGGAAGAACGTAAGCCGAGCGCGTCCGTAACGTCGCGGAAACGACCCTTGCCTTCGTTATGGTACATGCGATTCGTTCCGCCTTCGCCGGATAATACGAATAGATCCAGAAGACCGTCGTTGTCGTAATCAATAAAGGCAATGCCGCTGCCGGTCGTTTCGATAATGTACTGCTTAGTGGTTGTTCCGCCGTTCGGGAATGTATCGGTAATGCCGGATTTTGCCGCGATATTCTGGAAATCGGGAATATACGAAGATGTAAAAGCTGCTGACAGCAGGGTAGTCAATAAAATAATTTGGTACAACTGCTTACTACTCCGGTTGCTTCTCGCCCAACTTTTTGAGAAAGTCGGAAAATTCGCCTTCAGGCGTTTTCTGGAGGCGATCTAGAACCGCTTTCTCCTCCTTGGCTTTATCCATTTGTCCGGCGTTCCGGTAAGCGGTTAATAGGCTGTAATGGGCGCTTTCATTAGCCGGTTGCGCCTGTGTTGCCTGTGTAAGAAGACGGATAGCGTCTCCGTAGTTCTTCTCCTGCAAGTACACCTTGGCCAGCGAGATTTGCGCCTGCACGAAGTTGGGTGAAAGAGCGAGGGCGCGTTCAAAATGTGTTTTCGCTTCAGCGTAGTTATTTTTGACGGAGGCGATTTGTCCGAGTTGAAATTCGCAAGCGCTGTCTTCCGGACTGAGTTTCAGTTCCGATTGGAATTCCGTTGCGGCTTCGTCCAGCGCTCGGGCATCATGGCTCTGCAAAAGAATGGCCCGGCCTAGCCGGAAGTGCAGATCCGGCGCATTTGGATTTAGCTCAATCGCTTTCCGATACTCAGGAATAGCTTCCGTATAGCGGCTTTGCGTTTCGAAAATTTCGGCGGATAGCTCATGTACGCGATAGGAAGCGGGGGTTCTCTGGAACATGGCGAACGTAGCGTCGTTGAACGCTTTCATATGGAGTTTAGCTGCCGTATAGAGTACGTCCGCATCGTTCGGATACTGCTTTTGCAACTGATCGGACAAGGCAAAGGCGTGGGCGTTGTCGCCG
>CAXUBB010000164.1:0-3833 GCA_964249105.1 uncultured Bryobacteraceae bacterium
GATAGGCGTTCTTGAATCAGTTGGCAAATGGCTTGGATAAAAGCCGGATGCGTTCCGACCGTTGCGGCGCGGACTAAGTTCATTCCAAGCTCCCGCGCCAGATCCACGGCTTCAGTGTCCAGATCATAAAGCACTTCCATGTGGTCTGAAATGAAACCGAGAGGCGCGATAATTACGTTTTTTACTCCACGCTGATGCAGGTCGCGCAGGTGATCCAGGATATCGGGGCCAAGCCAAGGCTGACTGGGCGGACCACTGCGACTTTGATAAACCAGATCCCAATCAATAATGCCTACCTTTTCCGCTACCAGGCGCGCTGTTTCACGAAGCTGCTTCTCATAGTTGCTGGTTTCGGCCATCGAGCATGGAATACTGTGGGCGGAAACGACCAGGTGAATCTTTTCTGAGCCGTTTGCGCCGGCAAATGGCGAGAGCGCTTCGCGAACACGAGCGGCACTAGCTTCAATAAAGCCGGGATGGTTATAGAAGACGCGTAGCTTATCGATTTTAGGCGCGTCTTCTCCGATTTCGGCCTGGGCAGCAGCCACATTTTCACGATATTGGCGGCACCCTGAATAAGAACTGTAAGCGGAGGTCATAAAAGCCAGGGCATTTCTTACTACGTCGGCGCGCATTTCCCGCAGAGCATCCGTGAGCAATGGATGCCAATTGCGATTCCCCCAATAGATAGGAAGTTTGATGCCCTTTGCGTCCAATTCGTCCCGCAGCGCGGCGATCAGGGCGCGATTTTGATCATTAATAGGGCTTTTGCCGCCGAAATGGTAGTAATGTTCGGCGACTTCGAGCAGCCGCTCGCGCGGAATATTGCGGCCACGGGTCACGTTTTCGAGAAACGGAAGCACATCCTCCGGTTTCTCGGGACCTCCAAAAGAAACAATCAATAAAGCGTCGTACATAAGAGAGTTACAGGCCCGTGATCTGGTGCAACTTCAGCATATTCGTTGAGCCGCGTAAGCCAACCGGTTGGCCGGCGACGAATACAATCCTGTCGCCGGGCTTCGCTCGATGGGTCTCAACCAGGAGCCTTTCTATTTCTTGGATCATTCCATCAGTGGAGTCGATGGAAGAAATCATGATGGAATGAACGCCATAGACCACCGAAAGCTGGCGGGCAACCGCTTCAGTCAGAGTAAATGCATAAATGGGAACTGGCGGACGATGGCGCGCCAGTAAACGGGCTGAAGCGCCCGTGGCAGTGCCTACCGCCAAGGCCACCGCTCCGGCGGACTGGGCTGAGTGATAGGCGGCCTCAGCAATGATTTCGGGGATGGCGAGCTTTTCATTCTTTGACAATTCCGGGAAAGCTTTGTGGATGGATCTCTCCGTCTCGGCGGCAATTCTCGCCATGACACGAACGGCTTCGACCGGATGCTTGCCGGCTGATGTTTCCGCCGACAGCATGACCGCGCTGGTGCCGTCGTAGATGGCGTTGGCAATATCGCTCACCTCCGCTCGAGTAGGCCAAGGATTCTCAATCATTGATTCGAGCATCTGCGTTGCGGTAATGACAAATTTTCCCCGTTTTCTGGACCGCTCGATGATGTCCTTCTGAACGAACGGCACTTTTTCAGGCGCCATTTCCACGCCGAGGTCTCCACGGGCCACCATGACGCCTTCACACTCATCAAGGATGGAGTCAAAGTTCTGCCATCCTTCCGGCTTTTCAATCTTGGCGATGATGGGCTGTTTGGCGTCCACTTCTTCCAGCAAATGGCGAAGGCGGAGCACATCGCGAGCAGTTCGAACGAAAGAGAGGGCAAAGAAATCGACGCCCTGCTCCACGCCGAAATGCGCGTCGGAGATGTCTTTTTTGGAAAGAGACGGCGTGCTGACGTTTACGCCGGGCAGGTTGATGCCCTTTCGATCGCTGATCTTACCGCCATTTTCGATGCGGCAGCGGACAGAAACACCATCCGTTGCCATGACGCGTAAAGTGACTGATCCATCAGCCAGCAGAATCGGATCGCCTGCTTTGACGTCGGTTGCCAAGGCGGTGTAATTGGTGGAAGCGACCGTACTGTCACCTTCAACTTGTTGCGTGGTGATGGTAAAAGTTTCGCCATCGCGCAGAGTGCAGGGACCATCCTTGAAAGTGCCCAGCCTGATTTTGGGTCCTTGCAGATCGAGCAGAATGCTGGCATGCGATTTGAATTCGCCCGCCAGTTCACGAACGTGTTTGATGCGGCGCGCCAGATCTTCCTGCGTGCCGTGAGAAGCATTGAGGCGGAAAACGTCTACTTCCGCTTCGAAGAACTTTCTTAAAACACCTTCCGCATCCGTGGATGGGCCGAGCGTGGCAACAATTTTTGTGGCTCGCATGATTTGATCGGTAACGACGAAACAGGGAAGACTTGGCGCGACAGAGAACTCAAATCCTACTTTCATTATGCCGCTTAGCCCAAGGGCAAGTAAAAGTCACTACATCCTCACAGGATTGCAACAATCCTGTAAAGAACGCATATCAGTCTAGGGGCAGGAGGCCACTGTATGAACCGGTATGTTCATCATGTCCCAGGGCGGTTGCGAGTCAGGATGCCTAGCATTAAAGGGAATGTAGCGGCGGCAAATTCACTGGAAGGGCGCATTCGAGCGCAGCACGGCGTCATAAATGTGCAAACAAATCCACTGACGGGCAGCGTGCTTGTCCATTACGATCCGGCAACGGCCAGCGTGTCTACGCTTTCCCAAATGATGCTCTGTTCAGCAGCTACAGAATTAGTCAGGCAGGCTTTGCCAACTGTTCCTTCCGTAAGCACAAGCCAGCTTGTAGGCCAGCAGATAGCAACTTATATGGCAGCAGCAACCATCGGGCACGTTATGGAAATTGCAATGGAACGTGCTGCTTTGGCCTTGATTGCGGCTATTTTGTAATGCAATACTCAGTCCGCTTACTGGGTGGCTCTCAGCAAGGGCCGGATGGCATTCAGGCTGGCCAGGATTGCCGATCCGTTGCTAAGCGTGGCGATCGTGCCCGCATTGACTAAGCCACCGGGAAGGGCGAGCACCGTTGCCAGCGTATTGAGTCCAGCGATAATCCAATAGTTTTGCCGGACCAGCGACATGGCCTGATGCGAGAACTCAATAGCAGCGGGCAGTTTCCACAGATTGTCTTCCATGAGAACAACATCAGCCGATTCGCGGGCCACATCGGCGCCGTTTTTCATGGCAATTCCCACGTCCGCATAAGCGAGGGCGGGCGAGTCATTAATGCCGTCGCCGACCATTATAACGGTGCGGCCCTCGCTTTGCAGTTGTTGCACGACCCTGGCTTTTTCGTCTGGCATCGTCTCGGCAATCACGCGGTCAATGCCCAGTTCCGCCGCGACGGTGCGGGCCGTTGCGCAGTTGTCGCCGGTGACCATCATGACGTTCTTCATGCCACTGTTATGTAGAGCGCGGATGACATTACGGCTTTCGGGCCGGATCTCATCGGCACAGGCCACCGCGCCAACCAGTTCGCCATTCACGGCCATGACCACGGTCGAGCAACCGCGCTCGTCCAAGCGGCGGATGTCGCGCCGGGCGCGGTCCATTTTGATGCCGCTCGCGTGCAGAAACCGGTAGCTGCCCAGGTGAACGTAGTAGCCGTTCACTTGCGCTTCCACGCCTAGCCCCACTTGATATTTCGAGGCATTGCGGTCCGGAATATCAAGGTTCCACTCCCTGGCGTGATCCACAATCGCTTCCGCCAGAGGATGATTCACCCGCTGTTCCAAAGCGGCGGCGATTTGCAGAACTTTCGGAGCCGGGAACGAGCGTTTGTTGTAACTCAGGACATCCACAACGTGAGGAGTTCCGCGCGTGAGCGTGCC
>CAXUBB010000164.1:3843-10529 GCA_964249105.1 uncultured Bryobacteraceae bacterium
CAGAATGCCCTGGCGCGCCGCTGCCGTCATAGAGGCCAGAATCGAGGTAGGCGCCGCCACACGGATCCCGGTGCCGTAATCAATGATCATCAGCGACAGCAGACGGTCTAAATTTTGAGTGACGCCGAAGATGCCAAGCGAGGCTGCCAACCAAGGGGCAACCAGACGGTCGGCAAACTTTTCAGCATAGTTCTGCACGCGCGTTTCGGTAACGGGCGCGGACTCAATCAGAGACACAATCTGAGCGGCTGCCGTTTGCGACCCTACACGCGATGCGGTGACCCTGAGTTTACCTTCCTGCAGCACGGTTCCGGCGTAGACACTATCCCCTTCTTCTCGAACAACAGGCATGGATTCGCCGGTAACCATTTTCTGGTCCACTGTGGCCGTGCCGGACTGCACCTGTCCATCAACCGGAATCATGTCGCCAGCATAAATCATCACTATGTCTTCGGGCTGAATCTCCTTGGCAGGTACCCGGACTGGTTCTCCGTCCCGCAAAACCCAGGCGCTGCGGTTCTGATATTCCAGCAAACTCGTCATGGTGCGCTTGGATTGCGCCGCCGTGCGGTTGCGAATCCAGTCACCGAGCGAGATCAGCCAAGTAATAAAAGATGCTGTGGTGAGTTGGCCTTGGCCGAGCGCAATGACGGTTGCCAGCCCGTCCAGGAAGTCCACATTCAAGCGACGCTCATTCGATAGGACAGACAGAGCGCGTCTCCAGATTGGCAGCGAGTTCCAAATCGTCAGCGGCAGGCTCGCCACGGCAAACGGAGTAAATGGTAACAAGGAAAGCGCAAAAGACGCGCTCGCCGAAACCAGTGAGCCGTTTCCTTCCGGCGCGGCAGGAATAGGCCTGAGAGATTCTTGCTCCTGCTTACTTCGCTCATTGGACACATCAGGAAGGGCCGAAAGGAGAAGACGGAGTTGATCGGATGTGAGTGAAGAGAGTTGAGTAAGCCATGGGATAACATCACCCTTGAATTCAACGACGGCGCAAGCACATGCCAGATTGACACGAGCTTGCGTTACATCGGGTTGCCGGCAAATCAACTGCTCCAGTTGTTTTCCCATTTCCGGATTTTTCGCAAGATAGGGGAGGTGGATCCGGATACGCCCGGGTATATAGTGCCGAACTTGATACTGCATTAAAGAGCGTTGACGCGCTCCTTCCCTTTCCGGAGTTGAGCAGGGGCAGGAGAAGGAGCAGTGTTCGCCAGATCGACCTTTTCCGTTTCCATGTTACTTGCCGTATCATCCTGACGAGTATGCAACGACACAAACGAGTTGAACGAAAAAATTCCTAGCGTTATCCAGAGCGGCGTTGAGGTTTCGATGCCAATCTCAAGAAAACTATAAACGGCCAAGCCCAAAGGCAACAGCACTTTCAGGTCAATATTGTTATCCGTTGCCCGTTTGACGGCCCGGTTGAGAGCGCTAAAGGAATCGACAATGGTGCGTGCGGTTTCCGAGTGACGAGACAGGAACTCTGCTTCCGCCTCGACATTTTTTACCAACTCGCCGCCCTCTCCGAAACTAGGCGGGTCTAAGTGGAAAGCGCCGCTCGCTTCTCCTTGCACGGCGAGTTGTTCATGAAATTTGCCGTATAACGCCGGATTATAGTGAACAGTTACGCTTCCCGTTGTTGAGTTGACATCAACCCGGCAGACGCCGTGCATGGGAGCAATCACCCTTTTGACATCTTCGAGACTTTTAGGATGGTTCTTGAATTCCTGTATGACGAGACGAATTCTGCCGCGTGTCCGGTGAGCAGTACGGACCCTATAATTTGACATTTCACAGGGCTCTTATTCTTTACTTGTTATCCAACTTGGGGGGCTGTTGTGGAAGGAGGCTGCTCATTGTGTCCAACCGGAACATCAGTGGCATGGGTTTCACTTTTCACCTCGGCCATCATGTCCTGGAACTGTTCGCCCATCTCAGCAACACCCTCACGCGCACGGCCAGCCAGGGAGTAACCGGCACGAACCGTTTCCTTCACCAAAGGGCGCAGAGCTTTTCCTAGCTTTGGCAGCAAATTCGGCATAGCCATGGCAGCTACTCCCAGGAGAATACCCGGCACGAGTTCTACCTCAATGAGAGCTGCGCCAAGGCCAATAAGCGCCACAGTGGCGACTTTACTACCTAAACTTCCGTCCGTTTCTTGAGCAGTGGCAGTGACAGGAGCAGCCAGAGGTGGTCTAACAGGAGTACTAGGGGTGTCGGTATTTTCAGCCATACAACGTTCTGTTTCTAGTGTATTGGACGGCAGCTTTCACATAGATGTAACAACTTAAGATCAACTGAACAGTATTTATTCAGGGCAAATGTCTCCATTGAACAACCTCCCATTCATCATCTGCTACCTTGAAATCTTTGGCATAATGGTGGTCGCTCTGGTGTTCTTCCGTAAAGGCGAATGACGCTCCTATCTCCGTCTCGCCATACCCGGCTCAATGAGGCCGTGGGACTGTTATTGCTTTTGCTCGGCTTGGCTGTTTCGCTAAGCCTGCTGTCGTACTCGTGGGCTGATCCGTCCTGGAATACCGCGACGGCGACCATGCGCACGCACAATCTCCTGGGACTGTTCGGAGCCCGGTGGGCGGATTTCTTTTTACAGGTATTTGGCGTCAGCGTCTATCTTCTGCCAATTCATATCTGGGCGCTGGGCTGGAAATGGGTGCGGTCATCACCGATTGAGAGCACCTGGTTCCGGGTGCTGGGCAGCTTTTCGCTATGGTTCCGCGTTTCGACGGCTTGCGGCTTAATTCCTCATCCGCCGCTCATTGGCGGCGCGGTTCAGCCGAGCGGGGTCGTGGGGATGGTGCTCGCCGACTTTATGTTGGCCCGGTTCAATTTCGCGGGAGCGGCCATCATTACAGTGGCGGCGGGGATCCTTGCTCTTTACTTTGCCTCCACTTTTGAAGTATCGACGCTGCTGCGCTGGCTGCGGCCATTGATGGCTAAATGGCGGGGCGCGGTAGCGAGGTGGCGGGCGGCTCGGGAAGCGAAACGGCTGCAAGCGATTCAGCAGGCGAAAGACCGGGCAGCGGAACGTGTGGCGCGGCGGGAGATACAACCGGCGGAAACCGCAGAAGCGGCGCGGCCCAAGAGAACTCGCAAGAGCGTTCTTGCGTTAGAGCCGGAAGCGGAGCAAACACAACCAGAGCAGGCGGGGATGATCCCGGCGGCGAATCACGCAAACGATCTTCCTCCATTTGATCTTCAGGAGCCGCCCGTCGAAAAGATCGAAGAGGAGATTCCGATCCGGCCCCTTGAATACCAGCCGATAACCCGGAGCCAAGCGCCGGTTGAGGAAGTCGAGCCGATGTTCGAGAGCGAGTTTCCTTTTACCAGCGGGGGAATTTCCCCGGACTCGGAAAAACCTAAACGGTCCTATCGCCTGCCTCCCACTGAACTCCTGCATGAAGTTCCAGCAGGAGGAGGGTTTGACAGTTTCGAACTCAAGGAGGTCGCCAGCCGCATTAAATCAAAGCTGGAAGAGTTCAATGTGCGCGGCTCGGTGACGCAGATCAATCCGGGACCGGTCGTGACCACGTTTGAGTACAAGCCGGAAGCGGGCGTGAAGTATAGCCGGATTACAACGCTCAGCGAGGATCTGTGCCTGGGATTGCAGGCCGAGTCGGTGCTGATTGAGCGGCTGCCGGGGAAACCGACGGTCGGCATTGAGGTGCCGAACAGCAGGCGCGAGTTGATCAGCCTGCGCGAGATTCTGGAATCGGATGCGTTTATTGATTCGCCTTCCAAAATGACTATTGCGTTAGGAAAAGACATTAATGGGCGAATCAAGGTAGCGTCGCTGGAGACCATGCCGCACTTGCTGATTGCCGGATCAACGGGATCGGGCAAAAGCGTGATGTTGAATGCGATGATCATGTCGTTTCTCTACAAGGCCACGCCGGATGAGGTGCGGATGATTATGGTGGACCCGAAGCGCGTGGAACTTGGAATTTACGAGGGCATTCCGCACCTGTTGACGCCGGTGATTACGGAGCCGAAAAAGGCGACCAATGCTTTACGGAATGCGGTACTGGAGATGGAGCGGCGTTTGAAGCTGCTGGCTTCGCAAGGGGTCCGAAATATCGACCAGTACAACCGCAAAATGGAGCTATTGGAAAAAGATCCAAAAACCTCTGCTTACAGCGATGCGTTAGGGGAGGAAGCGCTCAAGCCGCTGCCTTATGTGCTGATATTGATTGACGAGTTGGCGGACCTGATGATGTTGGAGCGCGCCAACGTGGAAGAGTGTATTACGCGGCTGGCGCAGATGGCGCGCGCAGTCGGAATGCACTTGGTATTGGCGACGCAGCGCCCGAGCGTGGATGTTATTACAGGATTAATCAAGGCGAATTTTCCGTCGCGCATTAGTTTTCGCGTGGCAACACGGGTGGACTCCCGGACGGTTCTGGATTCGATGGGCGCGGAGCATCTGCTGGGCAAAGGCGATATGTTGTTCCTGCCTCCCGGCTCTTCGCGGCTGACGCGGGTACACGGCGCTTTCGTGACCGAAAACGAAACGAACAGCGTGGTGGATTTCTGGAAGGCGCAAGCCGAGCCGGAATATGACGAAAGCTACTTGTTGGCTCCGCCTTCGGAAGAAGAGGACGAGGGCGAAGCGGAAGAGTTTGACGGCGCGGAAGATCCGATGTACCAGGACGCGGTTCGCGTGGTGCTTGAAATGGGCAAGGCGTCAACGTCCACTTTGCAGCGCCGGTTGCGTTTGGGTTATGGGCGCGCCGCGCGCATTCTGGACATGATGCAGCGCGAGGGCATTATCGGGCCGCCGGATGGAAGCAAGCCGCGTGAAGTGCTGAAGCGACCCGACTGGCTGCGAGAAGCGGAGAGCCAGATGCGATAGCTTGCAGTATTGCATGTGATAGCATCAATAGGCCAGATTGATACGGCTTGTCATTGATACGGATGTTATGGTGGCCGGACTGCGCAGCGATCGAGGCGCTTCTCGGCAACTCTTGCTCTTCGCGCTGGATCGGCAACTCGTCATGCTGGCTTCAGTGCCGCTGATGCTTGAGTACGGTCTGTCCTGACACGCCCTGAACATCTAAAAGAGAGTAGTTTGAGTGTCGAAGATATGAGTGCCCTCCTCGATGTTCTAGCTGCTGTGGTTGAGCCCGTCACTCAACACTTTCTTTGGAGGCCGCGTCTGAAAGATCCTGCTGACGAAATGATTTTAGAAACGGCAGTGAACGGGAGCGCAGATTATCTGGTTACTTTCAATGCGCGGCATTTCGGACAAGCTGCGGCGGCATTTGGAATCCGCGTGGTATCGCCCGGCGAAATTGTGCGGAAACTAAAGGGAGTAAAGCATGAGAAAGAGTAATGTAGCCCTTCGCCTTCAGGCATCCCTGCTGGAAGAGGCCAAACGCGTGGCTGAGTCTGAAGGCGTTGCTCTGAACCAGTTAATTAACGTGGCCGTCGCGGAGAAAATTTCGGCGCTCCGCACCGAAGAATATTTTCGGGAGCGGTCGAGTCGAGCCAATCTCGACAAGGTAAAACGCATTCTGAAGCGTGCTGGTCGCGGTAAGCCCCCCGTTACTGGCGACGAGATCTAATTTCGACATGATGCAGCGCGAGGGCATTATCGGGCCGCCGGATGGAAGCAAGCCGCGTGAAGTGCTGAAGCGACCCGACTGGCTGCGAGAAGCGGAGAGCCAGATGCGATGATTTCTTACGCCTGAACTCTAATCTCATAGGCAGTAGCGGCTGTAGTACACTGCCTAACTATGCTGCGTTTCACTTCCGCTGTTCTTGTTCTCGGGATTTCAACATCTCTGTTTGCGCAGCAAAAAAACATCACCATGACCGACCATGCACGCGGCGCTTTTACGGTAAAGATTCAGCCGCTCACGCCTCCACCGGCGGAAGGACTTTCCCGGTTTTCGATTGACAAGCAGATCCACGGTGATCTCGAGGCGATCACCAAGGGCGAAATGTTCTCCGGCGGAGATCCCAAACAAGGTACCGCCGGATATGTCGCTATTGAGGTGGTGACTGGCGCATTAAAGGGTAAACACGGCAGCTTCGCCCTGCAGCACATGGCCACGATGGATGGGAACGGGCGCAAGATGTCTATAGTTGTTGTTCCAGGATCCGGCACGGGTGAACTGAAGGGCATTTCGGGAACTTTTGACATTCAGATCGCGAATGGTCAGCACTCCTACGATCTCGAATACACGCTGCCGCAATGAAATACCGCTTCGGCCCTGTGCGATAGTAACTTTCGTGCCGATATCTTTTTTTCGTTTGTGCGCAGTGATGCTTTTGGCGAGCGGCGCGCTAACGGCGCAGGAAGCCAAGCGGGTGGTTTTGCATTGCGGCCTCTTGCTGGACCCTCGAAGCGATACAGTCACAAAAGACGCCTTCATTGCGGCTGAAAACGGCATCATTACCGAAGTAAATTCAGGAGCCAAGGGAAGTGGCGCGGCAAACGCAATAGTTGATGTCTCACGCGGGTTTTGCTTGCCGGGACTGATTGATGTCCACGACCATTTAACCGCCGATCCGACGCATGCGGGGTACTCGTCATTGGGCATTTCGGTGCCAAGGACTGCCATTACGGGCGCGAAGAATGCGCGGATTACGCTTCAGGCAGGGTTTACAACGGTTCGCAACGTAGGAGCCGAAGGTTATAGCGATGTGGCTTTACG
>CAXUBB010000165.1:0-6880 GCA_964249105.1 uncultured Bryobacteraceae bacterium
CTCGATCTGCTGAGCAGCGATAAGAAGGTAGCCACATTTGTTGTGAAGACCGGCAACTTTTCCGGCACGGGTGGAACCACGATTGGCAACGACGGAACGATCTACGTGCAAGCGGCATCCGGTCCGAACGACAAAGCGGGAAAATCTCACGAAACGATCTATGCCCTGGCTCCCAAGGATTTGAGGGTTAAGGACTATTTCACACTGGGCGGCAAACCTCTCGACAAAAAGAGCTTGGCAGCGCCGGGTATCACTCCGCTGGTATTTTCCGGAAAAGGCAGAGACATGCTGGTAGCCGGCGGCAGAGACGGACGCTTGTACCTGCTGGACTCCACATCGCTGGGCGGCGCGGACCACCACACGCCGCTCTTCCAAACGGACGTGATCGCGACCCGCGGCAAAAATTATGACGGAAATGGGTTTCGAGGCATGTTTTCAAGCTGGCAGAATGCCGATACGAACACCCGATGGATCTACGTCCCGCTCTACGGTCCTCCGAACGCGGCAATCCGTTTGACAACGGGCGATCATTCTCCATCCACCGGCAGCATTGTCGCATTTAAGCTTGAAGGAACAAATGGGCAGAGCACACTACAGCCCGCTTGGATTTCGCGCGCTCTTCCTTCGCCCGCGCCCGTTGCTATTGCGAGTGATATGGTATTTGCCCTCTCTACTGGCGAGACTCCGCGCATCGCGAAAAAGAACGGCAAACCGTACAGCGTTCCGGAATGGCGAAAAATGTCCAGTCACGCGACGCTTTACGTCTTTGACGGAATCACCGGGAAAGAACTCTACTCAAGCGGCAGCGCTATCTCCGATTACTCTCACGGCGGCGGCTTGGCCATCGCGAATGGCCGGATCTACTTCACCACTCATGAGAACACCGTTTACTGTTTCGGCTTTCCCAAAGAGCAGACGCAGTTGGCGGAGCAATAACAAAATGCGAATACTCTCCTGTTTTTTGATCGCCTCTCTTTACGTTCTCGGTCAGCCTGCGGACTGGCTGACCGATGGAGGCAATTCCCGGCGGACAGGCTGGCAAAGGGATGAGCACATCTTGACCAAAGATAATGTCAAGAACCTCAAAATCCTGTGGAAGCTGAAGCTGGACAATCAGCCGAGGGAGATGCACTCTCTGTTCCCGCCATTAATTGTCAGCGATGTCCAGACCGGAGATGGCCCCAAGCAAATCGCCATTGAAGCCGGAATTTCAGATAACCTCTATGCTATCGACGTCCAAACCGCCAAGATCATCTGGCAAAAACATTTCACTTACCCGCCCGTGAAAGAGGGCCGGGGATTGGAAGCCGGTGATCCCCTGTGTCCAGGCGGGCAAACAGCAACACCCATCATTGGGCCGCTCGACGCTTCCGGCAAACGCACGCTCTACGCGCTCGCCGGTGACGGCAATCTTCACTTTATCAATGTGGCTGACGGCGAGGAAACCGCACCCGCCTTTAAATTCAGCTTTGGAAACGCGAAAGCTTACGCGCTCAACATGTGGAACAGTATTATTTTCACGACCACCTCGCAGCGCTGTAACGGCAGTCCCAATCAGGTGTGGGCCATCGATGTCAATGATCCAGCCAAAAAGGTGATGACCTTTAATCCCCGCAGCGGCGGTCTTTGGGGCCGGACCGGGGCCGCGATTGATTCGACGGGAACGGCTTGGGCACCGACAGGCGACGGCATCTACGATCCCGAAAACCGCACCTTCGGCAATGGTCTGATTGGCGTCAGAGTGGAAGAGAACCGGCTTCAACTGGTCGATTGGTTTGAACCGCCCAACTGGTCCTGGATGCGCAAGCGCGACCTTGATATGCAGGTCACTCCGGCAATCTTTGATTACAAAGGGCAGGAACTCCTGGCAACCGCCAGCAAAGCGTGCCGTGTTTATCTTCTCGACACTAAGGCCACTGGCGGCGATGACCATCAAACTCCGCTGGCCCAAACGCCGCTCATGTGCAATGAGGAAATTAACTTTGCTTCCGCTGGTATTTGGGGTTCATTGGCGAGCTGGGAAGGCGCAGCGGGCGAGCGCTGGGTCTTGACTCCCTTCTGGGGTCCGGTTCATCGGAATTTTCAAGTTCCCCTTTGTTACGGCCCGGTCACTCACGGCGCGATTGTAGCCCTCAAGGTGGAAGGGGACGCAAACTCGCCGAAACTAACTCCAGTCTGGATGTCCCGCGACATGAACCGCGCCGAGCCGCCGGTCGTCGCCAACGGTATTGTCTTCGCCTACGGCAACGGCGAAAATACCGAACAAGCTTACCCGGAGCGCGGTCTTTATGACTATAGCCCGGAGCGCATCAAGCACTCCACGCACGCCGTTCTGTACGCCCTGGATGCGGAAACCGGGAAAGAACTATACTCCAGCGGAGACCAGATTACTTCATTCAATCACTTCAGCGGACTATCCGTCGCCAACGGGCGTGTCTACATCGCTACTTATGACAGCACGTTGTACTGTTTCGGCCTTCAGCAAGAAATGCCTCCTAGTGAGACGACTAATCAGAGATGACGGTCTTTCCCGTATTCAATGCATCAAGCGCCGTTACCTCGGCTACGTCATCCGGCTGATTGCAGACGATAGGGCAATCATCTCGGATGTTAGGGCAGTGGATCGATCTTCGCTGGTGTTTGTTGGCGTTCGTATAGTAACCAGTTTTCCATAAGTTCGGCTTGATGGAGATGCGCCCATTTCAGTACGAGGCGTTCCGCCGTTCGCGGGAGGGTTCCCGAAATGATCTTCCGTTCTTTCAATACTCACTCTCGTATGGGCCGTCGCGGCACAGGAAACGTCGGCGGCCATCGGGCGTTTTCCCGCTACAGACTCAACTCCGTGCCTTGGCTATGCGGACAGGAAATCACCAGTGTGACCACTGCAGTCACTTATCAAATCACCGGATCCTGGGCCACTACCAAAATGGCTTCGAATTGCCAAAGTGGACAAGAAATCGAATTGGACTCGAATGACGCCCCGGAGGGCAACTAAATCTCATGATGGCGAAACCACAAAAAGCGGTCACAAGCCAACCAAAAAATTTTCATGCTGGTTAAGTGATTGTCAGGCTAGGAAGTTGGCTCTGCTGGCGTGGCCTGATAGATTCAGGTCAGTTGACCCTGGCCTTAGTTTTTAGGCGATGGATAAACAAGAACTGGTTGAGCGATTGGCGAAACAGTCTCATCGGTCCAAGGGAAAAGCGGCGGATCAGGTGGACACGCTGGTGTATGGTCTGCTGAAAGAGATAAAACAGACGCCGGGCAAGTCGGCGAAAGTTCCTGGCGGCAGTTCGCCGAAGCCTCCCTCTTCCGGTCCGGCAAGGGGCAAAAAATGAGCGATGCGGTGCGCGGCAAGGCATTAACCGAGTTGATTACCCGTTGCCTTCGCGAGGGAACTCCGATTGAGATCGATGGCCTCGGCCGCTTTGAGCTTGATCAGGAAGAAGTTGTTTTTCAGCCCAACAAGCGGATTCGCGTCTTTCTGGCGTATGCGGAAGAAGATCGGGCTACCGTCAAGAAGCTCTATGACGAACTGCAAAAAGCCGGTTTTGAGCCGTGGATGGATATCGCCAAGCTGATGCCGGGGCAGAACTGGCCGCGCGCCATTCAGCAGGCAATTGATGTAACCGACTTTATTCTGGTGAATTTTTCACATCGCTCAGTGGGAAAACGCGGGCATTTTCAGTGCGAGTTGCGGCACGCTTTGGAAGCGTCGGAGCGCATGCCGCTGGAGGAAATCTTCCTGGTGCCGGTGCGTCTGAGCGAGTGCGACGTGCCGAATGAAATTGCCCGCACCACGCAATACATTGATCTCTTTCCGGATTACGAAATCGGCTTTAAAGCCCTAACGGGCATGATGACGGCGCAAATGCTGAAGCGGCGCAAGAAGAAACCAAATAAGCCGAAGCGGCGGATTCTGTAAGCGCTGAACCTCTTGCACCCACTACAATCTAGTGCATAAGAACGGAAGTGTATAACCGGCGCATATCGAGCGATTTGAAATAGGATTTGGAGCGGGCAGCCCGGCTGAATCAAATATCTATTTCATCCATTCTCAGTCGCGCCGTACGCGAGCGGCTAAAGAAAAAAGCTTCAGATTTTGAAGATAATTAGGAGCAGCAGCGGCTTCATGCTGCGGCGGAGAGTTGCTTTGGCACGATTACAGGCCGCAACTCCCGCCGAACTTATGGCACGTTTAGCGCTTCGTAGACGCCTCGTGCAACACGCGGTAACGCTTAAATAGACAAGAGCACGATTCGTCCGCAACTCCCGCAGCTTAGCTCTTGCTATTCACTTTCTTCTTCGCTTCATTGGCTAATTTGGAGTCAGGAGCAATTTGCATGACCCTCTGAAAGGCAAGGCGGGCGGCTTCTTTGTTTTTTAGCTTCTCTTCCGCTTCGCCCAGTTTATAAAAAGCCTCCGGCGAACTGGGATTAAATCGGGTCGCTCGCTCGTAGCGGCCAGCGGCGGCGCGGTATTTGCCCCGGCGCCAATAATAGTTGCCGACTCTGATATTGCGCTCGGACTCCAGCGGATTCAAAACGAACTTTTCGGGAGCAA
Source organism: uncultured Bryobacteraceae bacterium (assembly GCA_964249105.1). Lineage (GTDB taxonomy): Bacteria > Acidobacteriota > Terriglobia > Bryobacterales > Bryobacteraceae > Bog-105. Next base: position 4,564 of record CAXUBB010000165.1, read on the forward strand.
CAGACTCGTCTTCCTCCGGCGGGTTTTCCTCATCGGGCGACGGCGAAGTCTGACTGGAATTCGGTGGAACAGGAATCGGCTTGTTTTGCTGTTGTTGCGAGAAGCCAAGGCTGGGGCTGAAAGCAAGCAGACAGGCCGCTAGAATCGCGCGTGTCACAATTGAATTATAGCTGCCATGGAACTCCGCGAGAAAGTAGCGCAGCTTCCCACCCAGCCCGGCGTTTACCTCTACAAAGACGGAGAAGGCACGGTCCTGTATGTCGGCAAAGCGAAGAATCTTCGCAGCCGCGTACGGAGCTACTTCAATGAAGACCGGCTGGCGGAAGCCAAAACCGGAAGCCTGATCAGAGAATCGCGTGATCTTGATTTTATCCAGGTTGACAACAACAAAGAAGCGCTCGCCCTAGAAAACAACCTCATCAAGCAATATCAGCCACGCTTTAATGTTTTGCTGCGCGATGACAAGACCTATCCCTATCTCAAGCTGACGAACGAAAAATATCCGCGTGTCTACGTAACCCGGCGGGTGCTGAAAGATGGAGCCTCTTACTTCGGCCCTTACTTTCCGGGCAATCTAGCCTACCGGCTGCTTCACTTTATCCACCGGCATTTCAAGGTTCCTTCCTGCAAGCTCGATTTTTCCAAGCGTTACACTCACCCCTGCCTGCAATATCATATTCATCGCTGCCTGGGGCCTTGTGTTCGTGAACTGGTGACGGATGAGGATTACGCGGCGGCTGTGAAGGACACCCGCCTCTTCCTGGAAGGACGGCACCGGGACCTCGCGCATGAACTTGAAAGGCGCATGAACGCAGCGGCAGAAGAGATGCGGTTTGAAGAAGCCGCCAGTCTGCGAAATCTGATTGCCACCGTGCATGAAGTGGAGGAGAAACAGAAGGTCGCCTCCGCCGAAGGCAACAACGTCGATATTTTCGCGTATCATGCCGAACCTCCCCTGGTGGCGGTAAACCTCTTTCACATGCGCGCCGGAAAGATCGTGGACCGCCGCGACTTCTACTGGGAAGACCAGATGGAACTCAACCCTTCTGAGTTTATGGGGGCTTTGCTCAAACAGGTTTACCTCAATAGCAAGTACATACCCGGAACCATTCACGTGCCCGCTGACTTTGAAGATCGCGAGGAGTTGCAGGAGTTTTTATCGGAACTGCGGGGGCATAAAGTAGAGATCGCGACGCCGCAGCGCGGAGGGAAGAAAGCCCTGCTCGATCTGGTCGAGATGAATGCTAGGAACAGTTTTCATCAGCGTTTCCGAACGCTGAAGCCCTCGTCAAAAGCCATCGGAGAAGCTTTGCGGGAAGCGCTCAACTTGCCCGAAGCTCCCCGGCGGATTGAATGCTTCGACATTTCCCATATCCAGGGGACCGACAAGGTCGCCAGCATGGTGGTGTGGGAAGACGGCAAGATGAAGAAGTCCGATTACCGCAAGTTCATTATTCGGACGGTGGCGGGCAACAACGACTTTGCTTCCATGCACGAGGTCATTACGCGGCGTTATTCCCGGTTGCAGGAAGAAAAACAGCCGTTTCCGGGGCTGGTGATCGTGGATGGCGGACTCGGCCAACTCCATGCGGCGGCTCACGCCCTGGAAGAGATTGGCGTGACGCTGCAGCCGCTGGCTTCGATTGCCAAACGCGAAGAATGGATCTACGTGTATGGACAAGAAGACGAGCCTGTGATTCTCGATAAGTTTTCGCCCATCCTGCATTTAGTCCAGACCATCCGCGATGAAGCGCACCGTTTCGCGGTTACGTTTCACCGCACGCGCCGGAATGCCAGTCGTCTGACTTCCGAGTTGCATCAGGTTCCCGGCATCGGCCCAAAGACCGTGGAAAAGCTGCTCAAGACTTACGGCAGCTTAGAGCGCATCCGGCAAGCTCCGGAAGAGGAACTGGTCAAAACAGCGGGCAAGGCGGTAACGGCCAAGCTGCGAACGCATTTCGCCAACGATCTAACAAAATCACCGCTGATACAGATCGCGGCCAACAATGATTTACATACCCTGGAAGAGCCGGTAAGCGAGCATGTCGGGTAATCCGGCCTCCTCGATCTCTTGGGCTGTTTTCTCGATGGGGTAACGCACGCGCCGCAGCGTGACGGTATTCGCTTCGGAGTCGAACAAAGCATAAGCGGCGCGGCTATCACCGTCTCGCGGCTGGCCGACAGAACCGGGATTAATCATATAAAGCACGTTAGGCTCCAGTTCCACAACCCGTTCCTGCTGATCCCGATGCACTTTTGACACCGCTCCCACGCGGCCTCGTGTCAGGAAAAAGCCGCCTTGCAGGTGCGTGTGGCC
>CAXUBB010000165.1:6980-8538 GCA_964249105.1 uncultured Bryobacteraceae bacterium
TCGTGATTACCGCGAATGACGGCGGCGCAATGCTCGCGTGTCCACTCCAGCACCCGTCCTGGTTGCGCGTTATAACCTACCAGATCTCCGCAGCAGATAATCTGATCATATTGTCCTTCAGCCTGGGAAAGCACCGCCTGAAGAGCATGCCAGTTCGCGTGAGGATCACTGATGATCAGAAATCTCACATGCGTATTGTATCGATTAGGTCAACAAGTGCTCCTTTTTGCTCCTGTCCAGTAAAATGCAATACGATGTCACTTGTTGTGATTGGGTCTGTCGCTTACGATGCGATCGAGACGCCACATGGAAAACGCGAGCGCACGCTGGGCGGCGCTTGCACTTATATTGCGCTGAGCGCAAGCTACTTCACCCAAACGTCAATTGTGGGTGTGGTCGGCGAGGACTTTGCGCCGGAAGATCGCGCGGTCTTGAGCGGAAAAGGCGTTGATCTGGAGGGCCTGGAACAGGTGCCGGGAAAGACGTTCTTCTGGTCCGGCGTGTACTCGGCGGACATGAACGACCGGACGACGTTGCAAACCGATTTGAACGTCTTCGCGGATTTTCAGCCGAAGCTTCCGCCATCCTATGCGACCGAGCCTTACCTTTTTCTGGGTAATATTCAGCCCACGTTGCAGCGGGATGTGCAGGGTCAGATGAAGAACGTTCGCTTTATCGGGGGCGACACCATGAACTTCTGGATTTCGCAGACTCGCGACGAATTGCTCGGGACGATCAAGGGTTGGGATTTTTTGCTGATTAACGACAGTGAAGCCCGCATGCTGGCGAACGAAAACAATCTACGGAAAGCCGCGGCAAAGATCCTGGATCTAGGCCCGAACACGCTGGTGATCAAGCGCGGCGAGTATGGGGCCATGCTCGTGCGTAAAGACACCCTGTTCATGGTACCCGGTTATCTGCTGGAGGATGTATTCGATCCGACGGGCGCGGGAGATTGTTTCGCCGGCGGATTCGTCGGCTATCTGGCGGAACGCGGGTTCGATCTAAGGAATGGAAATTTCGATATTCATGAACTGCACCGGGCGGTCATTTACGGCTCGGTGATGGGAAGCTTCTGCTGCGAACAATTTGGCGTGGAACGGTTCCGCACCTTAACACGTAAAGAAATTGACGGGCGATTTGAAGAGTTCAGACGATTTACCGCGTTCTAGAAATGATGCAGTCCGGGTAGCGGCGATCCTGAGCGCGCTGATCTGCGTGGCTGCCTGTTGGTTCTATCGCAAGGGCTTCATTCTTTATTACGGCGATGCGCAGGCGCATCTCAACATCAGCCGCAGCATTATTGATTCCCGCACGCCCGGTTATGACCAATTAGGCACAGTCTGGCTGCCGGTGCTGCATCTGCTTTGCTTGCCGCTGGTCCGCAATGATTGGCTTTGGTCAACAGGTCTGGCTGCCACGATCCCGGTTGCCATTTGTTTCGTGGTCGCCGGCCTGTTCTTCTATTTTGCGGCGCGCGACATCTACGGAAATTCGGTAGCCGCCACGGTAGCGACAGCGTGTCTGGCGTTGAATCCGAACTTGCTGTATCTGTCGG
>CAXUBB010000165.1:8548-10150 GCA_964249105.1 uncultured Bryobacteraceae bacterium
TATCGGTGATCCCCATGACTGAAACGGTTTTCATCGCCGGATTATCAGCCCTGGTGTTTGCCGCATGCCGCTTTCGCGTTACGCAGAACCGCAAGCTCATTCTGCTGGGCGTGCTTGCTTCGTGGTGGATGAGCTTGACGCGGTATGACGGCTGGTTTCTGATTCCGTTCGCCGGCGGATGGTTTGCGCTGTCGGCAAACCGCAAACGACTGCTTACCTTCACGATCTTCGCCGCCTTGGCCAGTCTGGCTCCCTTGTATTGGATTGCGCATAACTGGTGGGAAACAAGCAACGCGCTTAGCTTCTTTAATGGGCCATACTCGCCCAGAGCGATTCAAGGGTATAAACCGTATCCGGGGTATCACAATTGGGCGGAGGCGCTGCTCTATTACGGAAAGGCTAGCCAACTGTGCGCCGGTTGGCCTTTACTGCTGCTAGGGTTGGGCGGAATGGCCTGCGCTTTCAAAACAAAGGCGCTGACGCCGATAGTATTTCTTGCCTTGACTCCGGCCTTTTATGTCTGGAGCATGCACTCTTCCGGCGGGTCTCCGATTCATGTGCCTCAGCTTTGGCCGCACAGCTATTACAACACCCGTTATGGAATCGCCGTAGTGGTTTGGGCGGCTTTTGCGGCGGGCGCGATCGTGACGGTCATACCGCGTAGATGGAAGCGCTTCGCGGCGCTGATACCAATTATGGCCGCCTTGCCTTGGTTGCTCATGCCCTCAAGCGAGAACTGGATCTGCTGGAAAGAATCGGAAGTAAATAGCGTCGGGCGCAGAGCTTGGACTGCCGCCGAGGCTGATTATTTGCAGTCGCATTACCAGGCTGGTCAAGGGATTATCGCTCCGTTTGGGGATTTAACCGGCATTTTTTGCAAGACCCGCATTCCGTTGCGTGAGATCTTGCATGAGGGTAACGGGCCGGAGTGGTTTGCCGCCACGACCCGGCCTGATCTCTTGCACCATGAAAAGTGGGTGATTACGCAGGAGAGCAACGACTTTTTAACTATACCTTTGCCGAGTGGAAGGAAAGCGCCCTACAAGTTGGTTCATGAGATACAAGTAACGGACGCTCCCGTGCTGAAGACTTACAGGCTTACTCAGTAATGATCGAAATTCCATACACAAAACTGCATGGCGCGGAAAATGATTTTTTGCTGACCTGGGGCGAGGCAGCGCCCAGCTCCTGCTTGCCGGAAATTGCACGGAGAATCTGCGCTCGGACTACGGGCATAGGCGCGGACGGCTGGATGCTGGTATGGAAAGAAACGCATCGCTTGCGCACCAAGCTTTTTAATTCGGACGGCAGCGAGCCGGAAATATCCGGTAACGGGACGCGCTGCGCGGCGGCTTTCGGACTCTCCCAAGGCGCGGTTGAGCCGCCGGAAGTACGTATAGTCACGGGCGCGGGCCAGAAAATTCTGCGACTGATTTCACGAAAGAATTTGCAGTTTTTGTTCGAAATGGATATGGGAGCTCCACGAATGGAGCAACTGCGGATGAATCTAGAATTGGCCGGACAGAGCTTTGATGTAACCACTTTGAATGTGGGTAATCCGCAGTGCGCGATCTTTGTCGATGCGCTTCCTGAAAATTGGCG
>CAXUBB010000165.1:10160-10524 GCA_964249105.1 uncultured Bryobacteraceae bacterium
ATTGGCGTGAGGCGGCGCGGGAAGCGGAGCGGCATCTGTTCTTTCCCCAACGGACGAATGTTTCATTTGTCCGGGTGATTGACAGGCATACGATTGACGTCGTGTTCTACGAACGCGGCGCGGGCGAGACGCGAAGTTCCGGTACTGGTTCAACCGGGGCCGGAGTCGCTGCTATCCTCAGAAATGAAGTCGAAAGCCCTCTGGAAGTGAAAACTCCCGCCGGAAGTCTCCAGCTACGGTGGGACCAAAGCGTTTATTTAACCGGACCGGCTGAAATTATTGGCGAAGGCAGATTTTTCCTTGATCTCTGAAACACTTGTACCAGCTTCCGAGCAGCAGTCTTCCGCTGCTGACACATTGCGGG
>CAXUBB010000166.1:0-10458 GCA_964249105.1 uncultured Bryobacteraceae bacterium
AGTACGCCTCTGTCGCCGCGCATGAACTCGCGCATCAGTGGTTCGGCGATCTGGTGACTACGGCCTGGTGGAACGATATCTGGCTGAACGAAGCCTTTGCTACCTGGATGGAGCAGAAGCTGATTGCCGAATGGAAGCCGGAATGGAAGACTCGCGTGGAAGATGTCAGCTCAAAATTGTACGCCGAACGCGAAGATAGTTTGATTTCAGCGCGGAAGATCCGGCAGGAAATCGTATCCAAGGACGACATCAGCAACGCCTTTGACGGGATCACTTACCAGAAAGGCGCTGCCGTCATCGGCATGTTTGAAAGCTGGGTAGGTCCTGACCAGTTCCGCAAAGGCGTGCAAACCTATCTGAAACAATACGCCTTCCGCAACGCCACCGCGCCCGAGTTTCTGGATTCCGTCAGCTCAGTCAGTAGGAAAGATTTGAGCCAGGCGTTCTCCACTTTTCTCAATCAGGCCGGCGTGCCGCTCGTCTCGGCGAATCTCGATTGCAAAGGCGGATCGGGCGTCCTCCGCCTGCGACAGGAGCGCTTCTTGCCCCTCGGCTCGAAAGGCTCAACCGATCAGGTCTGGCAAATTCCCGTTTGCATCCGCTACGGAACCGGCGACTCGGGCCAACGGGAATGCACGTTGTTCACTCAGGCCCAATCCGATTGGAAGTTGAAGGGGAGTGGCTGTCCAACGTGGGTGCAGGCGAACGATAACGCCATCGGCTATTACCGGGTCGATTATCGCGGTGATCTGCTTTCGTCCCTCACAAAGGGCGATGTTGTCAAACGTCTGAACGCGCCGGAGCGAGTCGATTTCATGGGTAATGCCGAGTCGCTGACCAATAGCGGAAAGCTTCCCGCCGGTAACGCATTGAAACTGGTCGAGGTGTTTCATAATGATCCCGAGCGCCATGTCGTGCAGAGCGCCTTGAATCTGGCGCTACAGCCTCGCGCCCACTTGGTGCCGGAAAATCTGCACAGCAATTACCAGCATTTTCTGCTCAAGAACTTTCAGGCGCGGGCGCGCGAACTGGGCTGGGTTCCGCAAAACGAAGAATCTGACGATCAAAAACTTTTGCGGCCTAGCTTGGTGCGCGCTGTCGCCACTTACGGCGGCGATAGGGATCTTGCCAAGGGTGCCCGTGACTTAACGGATCAATGGTTTACTAACAGCCATGCCATTGCGCCTAACATGGTGGTGGCCACGCTCGGCACGGCGGCTTACTACGGGGATAAAGCGCTGTTTGACCGTTTTCTGGCGCAGTTGAAGAAAACCAGTGATCGGCAAGAGCGGGAGCGAATTTTGTACGCCATGGAAGCCTTTCGCGATCCCGCCGCCATCCGGGCCGGAATGGAAACCGTTCTCGCGGGAGATGTGCCGCTGATCGAAGGAGGAGCGCTGCTGTTTGCGGGGCAGGAATCGGATCAGACGCGTAAAATGCCTTTTGAATTCATGCAGGCGCACTTTGATGAAATTGCGGCCAAACGTCCCACCGGCGGCGGCTTTGACGCGGGCGCCGAGTTCCCGCGTGTCGGCGCTTCATTCTGTGATGCGCAACTAAAACAGGAATTGCAAAGCTTCTTTCAGGGGCGAGTGGACAAATTCACCGGAGCGCCGCGCGCGCTTTCCCAAGTCTTGGAATCCATCGACGTCTGCATCGCTGAAAAACAAGCGCAGGAACCAAGCGTCGAAGCTTTCCTGAAGAACTACTGAATGCCCAGTTCTTCCTTCGCGTGCTGGTGAATGAAGTAATCAGGATGGTCATCAAACTTCCGCTTGCACTCGGCTGAGCAAAACGGATAAATCCGGTTGTTGTAATCGGAAAAATACTGCGGGTTCTCCTCGGCAATCTGCATTTTGCAGACAAGATCCAAATCCATACTCCTACACTACCGTTAACAAATGCGGATTACGCCGATGCTACTCAAAAGTAAGGCGGCCCTGGTCGGCAATGTGAGGCGGCGGCGGGTCCCATTGCCGCCTCTGATTTCGCAGCATGGCCGCCGCGAACTGCCAGGTGGGCCCGGGCGTGTCCCGCCACGGAGCCGGAACCGCCACCGTGCAGTAATCCTGGCGCGTCGGATCGATCTCGATCAGCCCGCACTCCACCGGAATCTCTGCCGTCTTCAGCAATCCGGGCGGCGTCACAAAAAAGAATTCGTTCGAAAACCTCATCCCGATCCGGCGCTTGAGCGGATGCCGCAACTCACACAGAAAATCGGCTCGTGAGACTTTGACCTCATAACAGACCCGCCGCATGGCGGTATGCGGCAGGCAATTCAGGGCGAACGCATCCAGGCGTTGATTGCTGCTGTTGCGGAACCCGGTGCCCACCCGCAGTTCGCGCAAAAACAGCCACTCCGACTTGCTGCCGTGCAGCACGCGCTCCAGGATGTCCAGCAGAGCATTCGCGCTCACCGATGTTTCAAGGGGAGAGGCGGCAGCCATACATTTTTATTGTTGCGCGACCGGCGCTGACGGACAGAATAACCGGCATGTTCGGCTCGAAACGCAAGTTCAAGAAAAGGTCGTGACCGCTCCATTGTAAACGCACCGTTCGCTCGACCGCTTCCGCTTGCGCCGATAAGTTGTACGGCATCGGATATTGGATCTGCTTCGTGACGGGATGCGCGAAGAACAGAAGCAGTTCGTCATCAACTTTTCGCGCCCAGTATTGCGGCAGGTCATCGCCTGCCAAAAGCGGAACGAGTCCCGCCGCTTCAGGCGAAGCAAAAGACGCTTGGGCGATTTCGTCCTGATCGGATTCGTAGGCGTCCGCCATATAATGTCCCGGCTGTTTCGTTCGCTGCTTCCAAACAATCCGGGCGCCCGCCCGCGACAGCCGGAGCAATTCTCCTAACGACTGGACATCCAACCATTCGCAATCGATGTAAAGCGCGGTTAGTGCCAGATGTCGTGACTGAATCGATCCGTCCTGCTGTGCCTGCGCTTCCTTTAGAAAGGCATGAGAGATCCACATCGGATGAAACCCTTCGATCTCTGCGGGAGGAACCGCATGCCGCATCTCCCAGCGGTAATTCGCTCCCGGCGTGCGCTCCTCCTCCGGTATGCGGTCCTGCATCAGAGCATCCTCATACGGCAGATACACGCCCACGCCGCCATACGCCTCACCCCTTTTCATATACGCCGAGACCTGTTCGAGATACGAATTGAATGCCGGCAGCGCGGCAGCAAAAGGACTATCCGGCCCAACATGCACCGCGGCGTAGAACTCCACATCCGTATCCCCATTCGGCTGAAAAGGCATCCCATGCCAGACAATCTGATTGACCCCGTGAGCAAACAAACTATCCGCCAGCAGCTTCAGGTCGCCCAGCTTCTCTGAGTTCCAGTACTCATCAGCGCTATCATCCCAACCCGGAAACCCATAGATGCAGGTAAACGTTTCCGCGCTCACGACAGGCTTCCCGTCCCAGGCAGCGGCGGCAGCGGCAATCCGCGAAAAAGACGGAGGAAAGAGAAGTGACTCCGATTCAGGCACATCCACCGCGGCATAAGCCGCTAGAAGGTCAGTCGGCGCGCCATGGCATTGAACCCGAGCATAAGCGCCATGGCGGCGGCACAGATCCGTGAACGCTTCGTAGAACTCGCGCCGGATGACTTCGCCGCGAAACTTGCGGTAATCGTACCGCACGTCAGGATGCTGGTCCATTTCATCGGTAAATGATTGAAGCGGGTATCCAAATCGCTCTTCAAACTGCGCCCAAAGCTCGGACGACCACAACCGCTCCGTACTAATTTCGAGCGAATCGCAGAACAGCGCCGAACGCGACCCCGCGAGAGAATCCCCAAGAGCCGCTAGAAGCGGAGGGGCATAAGAATCAAGAGCGCCGCGTGACAGATGATTGACAACCCGTGTCTCCCGTTCTTCCCAGGAGTTAACTAACCGCTGTTCGGAAAGATCATCAAATGTTTGCGCCGCGGTTTCAGCGCCGACCCACGATCCCCCAAACGGCCACGAACTGCCAAAAGTAAAATCGCAGCCTAAATCGAGCGCATCGGCCTTCTCTTTCGTAAAAGCAACCAACTCGCTCCACTCCGCGCTAAGCCAACCGGGACGTGGCGCGCTTAATAGCGTCTCTTCCAACCAGGACGGATGAATCCAAGCAAGCTCCACGCCGCCAAAGCCGTTGTGCTGTATCCATTGCAACTGGCGCGTAATATCGACGCGGTTGATAGGCCCGGCGAGCCACCACCAGCGGACGTACGGTTTGCTAGTGCCGTGAAAGAGTTCGAGTCCGTGAATCTGCTCACCTCCGACACTAAGATTATGAATTGGATTGGATGGGCTCTTTTATCCGCCGTCTTTGCGGCTGCCACGGCGATCTTGGCAAAAATCGGAGTCACAGGCGTAGACTCAAATTTTGCCACCGCCATTCGTACCTCCGTTGTGGTGGTTTTTACCTGGCTCATTGCTTTAGCGGCAAGGCAGCCCGGAACATTTACTCTGCCTTCCGGAAGAACCTTGCTCTTTCTCGCGCTTTCGGGTTTAGCCACGGGACTATCGTGGCTGTGCTACTTTCATGCTTTGCAGATCGGTCCCGCAACCCGTGTCGCGCCGGTCGATAAACTTAGCGTGCCTCTCGTTATTGTTTTAGGCACGCTCTTTCTGGGCGAAAACCTGACGTGGGGCAAAAGCATCGGGGCGCTTCTAATTTGCGCGGGCGCCATCGCGGTGATACTGGATTAAATCAATGTCCGCGACGATTTTAACCCGTGCCGCGAATGGAAACAGTTAAAAAGGTAACGCGCTAATGTAGTTAAAGAATCTAATGCTTTGAGGTAGTGTGAGAAAGCTCAGCCTTTTTGTTGTTTCAACCATGTTTGTTGGCGCTGCCGCCTTTCTCGTGGCTGCGCAGGAACCGCAGACCGCGCCGCCGCCAACCAAAACGCCGGAACCGACTGCCGGGGCAGGCAATGGACCTCATCCGGGGCCGGCTCAAACCCCGTCCGACAAGCGCGGCGCGGGTGACAATCGCGGCCAGAAGTTTTTTGGCTTGTCGGCGGCGCCCGACCCCGCAGCGGTAGATCGTGGCCAGAAGTTATTTGTAGCGAACTGCGCGTTCTGCCACGGATCGAATGCGACTGGCGGCAACTCCGGCCCTAACCTAGTGCGTTCCGTGCTGGTGTTGCACGACGAAGGAAGCGGTACACAGATCGGTCCGGTCATTCTGAACGGCCGAGTGGAAAAGGGCATGCCGAAGTTTGCGTTCACCGAAGCGCAAATCAAGGACGTTGCCGCTTTTCTGTTAAGCCGCAGCCAGGCTGCCGTGGATCGATTTGCCTATAAGACGATCAATATCAATACCGGCGATCCGAAGACGGGCGAGGCGTATTTCCAGGCGCATTGCGCCAGTTGCCACTCTGCTACCGGCGATCTGGCGCATGTGGCGAGTAAGTATGAACCGGAAGGATTGTTAAGCCGTATTCTTTATCCGTCAGCTCATGAGCGCGGGAATAGTTCAGGCAAGGCGAGTGATCCCAAAGCGCTCAGCACAGTAACAGTGACTTCGCCGGTCGGCCAGTCCACATCCGGTGTTCTTGAGTATATGGATGACTTCACGGTGTCTCTGGTTGACGCTTCAGGTGAACATCATTCCTGGTCGCGTGACGAGCCGGGTTTGAAAGTTGATGTAAAGGACCCGCTCAAAGGGCATCAGGAACTTTTAACGCAGTACACCGATGCTGATATGCACAATGTTCTTGCCTATCTGGAGACGCTCAAGTGAACACTCTACGATTTTGCCTACTGATCGGATTTTCCTGTTTGCTTTCCGCGCAGGAGCTCGATCCCAAGAAGTTATTGAGTCCCCCGACTGACACTTGGCCGACTTTCAACGGCGACTACTCGGGACGCCGTTTTAGCCCGCTGAAGCAGATCAACGCCGAGAACGTTCAGAATTTAGGACTGGCCTGGGTTTACCGCGTGAACGGCGGCCCTAATGCGGGATTTGGCACATCAATCAAAGCAACACCGCTGCAAGTAAACGGAGTGCTGTATTTCACATTGCCGGATTATGCTTTCGCGGTGGATGCCCGGAACGGACGCGAATTGTGGACCTACAAATGGGAATCACAGGGCGGTATTCACATCGGCAATCGCGGAGTGGGTATTTACGGCAACTGGCTGTTTTTCGAAACGCCTGACAATCACCTGATTTCGCTCGAGAAAGACACGGGAAAACTGCGCTGGAGCGTTGAAATTGCCGACGTGAAGCAACAGTACTTTTCAACGCCCGCGCCTATTGTCATTGGCAATCATGTGCTGGTCGGCACTGGTGGCGATTCGCTGGACGTGCCGGGATTTTTGGAAGCGCGCGACCCCGAAACCGGCAAAGTGCAGTGGCGCTGGAACAGTGAGCCGCGAATGGGGCAGCCGGGCGCGGAATCGTGGCCGAACGAAGATGCCATGTCGCACGGCGGCGGCATGACCTGGATGCCCGGCACCTACGATCCGGAACTTCACACCATCTATTGGGGCACCGGCAATCCGAATCCGGTTCATGCGGGTCAAGGACGCAAGGGCAGCAATCTGTGGACCTGCTCGATTGTGGCGTTGGATCCCGACACCGGCAAAATGAAGTGGTATTACCAAGTGTCGCCGCACGACACGCATGATTGGGACGCAGTGCAGACACCAGTGCTGATCAATGGTGAATTTGACGGCAAGCCGCGCAAAATGCTGGCGCAAGCGAGCCGGAATGGATACTACTTCCTGTTGGACCGCGAAACTGGTAAGCATCTGGTGACCGCTCCTTTTGTTAAGACGAATTGGGCGAAGGGGCTGGACTCCAATGGAGTGCCGATTCCCAATCCAGCTAAAGAGCCGAAGACGGATGGATCCCTGGTGAGTCCGGCCTCCGGCGGCGCGACGAACTGGCCAGCGCCTAGTTTTGATCCGCAGACCGGCTTGTTCTATGTGAACACCGTCTCTTGCTACAGCGTTTATTACTTGACGGATACCGACGAAAAAGCGCAGGGCTATGGCGGTCGTGATAGCGGCGTCTGGTCACAAGTAGCGCTCAAGGCAATTGATTACAAAACCGGGCAGATTCGATGGACGCATGAATACCCAGGGCAGAGCGGAAGCATCACTAGTATTCTGACGACAGCGGGAAATGTACTGTTTACGGGAGATCCCAAACATAACTTGATTGCTTTTGATCCCGCTTCAGGCCGAATTTTGTGGCATGTCGGCTTGCTATCAGCTGTAAGCAATGGACCAATGACCTACGAACTGGATGGGCGGCAATATTTGGTAGTCGGCGCGGGCGATATGCTCTATTCCTTTACACTACCGCGGACATCGGTAGCGAAAACAACGGAGCAGGCGTCCCGGTAACCTGCCGTGCCTGTCAAATCTCGTCTTCGGGATGGTTCGCAAGACGCACAACGACTTTTACGGTTTCGTCGACTCCATATGCGGGCGGAATAGATACGCCTCCGACAAACCGACAGCTACGGCTATTCAGCGTCAGCGTCAACTCGTATTCAGGATGATGGTGCCACTCAAAAGGAGTTTCGGGAATTTGCCGGTGATAGAAGCGAATCGAACAGCCTTCAGGAAAGTCACGCGTTCAAATTGAGGCTTCATCTCCCAGCCCGGTGGTTTCGGACATCAGATGCGGCGCAGTTGTCCGAATTGTATCAATAATTGGCGCATTTACGTCATTTCAAGGAGTTCATGAACTATGCCGTTCGAAGTTGAAAATTTGCCTGAGGCCATCCGAAGCATCAAGAAAACGCTGCGACAGGCACTTCCTGCGTACGCCAGCGTTTTCCGGGAAGTGGAAAGCGAAATGCGCCGTAAAGTGGCCGAGATCGTAAAGGAACGAGAAGCAGGCGAGACCGTCATTCCGATTCTCCAGTATTCCGATATTGCCGCCGGAACCGTTCCTCCTCAGATGTCTGCAAAGATCAAAGATCGCGGCGCCTGCGTAATCCGCAACACCTTTTCCCCGGAACAAACGCGCGCCTGGGACGATGAGATCGGCAGGTACGTCCAAGAAAACGGCTTGAATGAAAAACTCGCCAATGCCGCCGAGGATAAATACTTCGGTACGCTGGCGGCGGCCAAGCCTCAGATTTACGGGATTTATTGGTCCCGTCCGCAGGTGCAAGCCCGGCAGTCGGAGTCGCTCACGCGCGTACGCACCTTCCTTAACCAGCTATGGGTGGCTGAAAGCGAAGGACGTCGCCATTTCGATCCCGATCAAGTGCCGGTCTATGCGGATCGCATTCGCCGCCGCCCGCCGGGATCTTCTTCGCTTGGACTTTCGCCTCACGTCGATGGCGGCTCGGTCGAGCGCTGGCTGGATAAAAACTTCCGTAACGTGTATCGTCACGTTTTCTCGGGTAATTGGCGCGAGTATAACCCCTTTGACGCCGCTTGGCGTCCGGATGCGCGCGAGATTCCCTCTCCGGCTGTCTGCTCCATGTTTCGTACCTTTCAAGGCTGGACTGCCTTAACCCAGCAAGGTAAAGGTGACGGCACTCTGCAACTTATTCCCATCGCGAATGGCATGGTGTACATGCTCTTGCGTGCACTGCAGGACGACGTTCCCGAAACCGACTTGTGCGGGGCCAAACCAGGACGCGCTTTGTCGGTTGAGCCGGAGTGGCACGCTCCGTTACTCGAAGCGCTCACCTCCATACCTTTGATGCAGCCCGGTGATACTGTCTTCTGGCATTCGGATGTGGTGCATGCGGTAGAAAACGAACACAAAGGCCAAGGATATAGCAATGTGATGTACATCGCGGCTACCGTGGGCTGTGATAAGAACAGCGCTTATCTTGCCCGGCAAGCGCCGGCTTTCCTCGCGGGCAAGACGCCGCCTGATTTCGCGCCCGACGACTTCGAAGTTGATTTTCGCGGGCGGGGCGGTGAAGCCGACCTTACCGCTCTGGGCCGCAGTCAACTGGGATTGCCGCCGCTCGAAATGAGGACTAAAGAGAGTTCGGGTGAAAAGCTGACGACAGCCGCTGTTTAGTTCTCACACGCTGTTCAAATCGGCTTCGTAGACTCCTTCGAAATTGACGAAATAACCGCTTATTCCCACTGTGGGAATGGCGTTGCGGAGGGTTTCTGCGGCTTTCCGTAGTTCGCGGCGGTGGTGCTCGGCTTCGATTTGAGCGTTGTTTCCGAAAGCGGCCAGTCCGCCGTACGCTCCGCAATCCGAGTGCAACATGAGAATGACTTTTCTGGTTCCGTGAAGCTTTATGGATTTGCGGATTTGATCAAGCAGAAATTCGCGATCGGCTTCGTGCTCAGGCGAAGCCAGAAATTTGGCTCCGCCCGCAATTTTGATCGGATCTGAATTAACGACTCCGAGCCGCTTGAGAAATTTGCGGAAGCCCAGCTCAAACCGGTTGTCGAAGCACCAAATAACCGCTGCGTCGCAGTGATATTTTTCTCGCGGGGAGTCGAAATGAAATACTTTTTGCATCGCCGTTTCCCTTCAGTTATCAACCGATTTTAGCTTCCAGTTCCGCCCAGCGGCTATAGAGTTGATCGACTGCTTCCTGTGCGGCGTCCACTTCGGAGAGAGCGTTTTGCAGACGCTTGGGATCGCTCGCAATTTGGAAGTCTTCGAGCAGGGCGCGTTTTGACGCCAAGTTGTCCTCGGCTTCGGTGATGCGGTCTTCAATGGTCTCGAACTCGCGACTGTCGAGGTAAGAAAGCTTCTTTTTCGCTGGTGGCGTCCGGTTTTCGGGCTTTTCGACGGAACGTGGTTTGTCTTTCGTCGTTTTCCGCTCCGCTTGCCAAGCTTCCCATTGGCTGTAATCGGCAAAGCTCCGCGCGCCACCCTGATCATCAAGGCCCCAGACGATTGTGGATACGCGGTCAAGCATGTAACGGTCGTGGGTAACAAGCACAAGCGCGCCGCGAAATTCGAGCAGGCTCTCTTCCAGAATTTCGAGGGTTGGGATGTCCAGGTCATTGGTGGGTTCATCGAGCAGCAGAACATCGGCGGGTTCCAGCATTAAATTGGCGATCAAAACGCGGGCGCGCTCGCCGCCGGAAAGCCGGTCAACCGGCTGATTGAGCTGCTCACTCGTAAACATGAAACGCGCCGCCCAGGAGGCGACGTGAATGGTACGTTCTTGGTATATGACCGAATCGCCGTGCGGCGCAAGAGCGCGGCGCAGGGTAAGGGCTGGATCGAGAGGCCGGTTTTGATCAAAGTAAACAATCCGCAGGGACTCAGCGCGAACCACGTCTCCGCTGTCGGGCTGCCACTCGCCACGAAGCAAACGCAAGGTGGTGGTTTTACCGCTGCCGTTAGGCCCGACGAGTCCCACGCGGGTGCCAGCAGTCAGCGTAAAGTTTACGTTTTGAAGAAGCTGCTTATCGCCGCGGCGGAAGCTCACATTTTTCAATTCAATCAGGCGCTTGGTTTTGCGGTCGGTTGCGGTGAAGTCGATATCGGTGCTGGCC
>CAXUBB010000167.1:0-10360 GCA_964249105.1 uncultured Bryobacteraceae bacterium
ACTGGGGCGCGAACTGGTTGACGTGAAGAGCCCCTACAAATTTGGCCAGTACCTGTACGTTACGGGCGGGGACGGAAGCACGAGGATGATTAATCCATTCTTGACTTTGCCGCCCGGACAGTTGGAAGAGCATCCCGCGTCGAACGGCAAATATTTGGGAGTCGAGCACATGCCTTGGGGCGATTCGTTGCGCCTCATCAGCTCCAGCGCCAATACGCCGGTCATCGAAACTGAAATCCTGCTGTTCAAACAACACAAAAAGGTTGAGTTCCGCTATAACATCCAGAAAAGCTATACCAACAACAAGGAGGGAGTTTACATTGCCTTCCCGGTCGCAACTTCCGCGCCGCGTTTTGCGTACAGCGCGCAACAAGGCTGGCTGGACCCGGCAAAGGATTTGATGAAGGGCGCGAGTGTGGAGTGGTTCAATATCCAGTATTGGATGGCTGTTCATGATGACAGCGCAGCCGTCGGCATTGTGCCGGTGGACACGCCGCTGGCTAGTTTTGGAGACATTTTTCGCGGCAAGTGGCCGGGCGAATTTCAACCGAAATCATCGACCCTCTTCGCTTATGCAATGAACAATTACTGGCACACCAATTACCGGGCTGGTCAAGGAGGCAACTTTCAGTTCCGCTACGTGCTGACGAGCAAAGATCAACTGGATGGAGGCGCATTGACTCATCTCGGAATGGAAGAGATGCGGCCTGTTGAGGTGAACTACGTGATTGACCAAGACAAGGCCGGAAACCCGCCGCGTCCGTTGCCGCCGGAAGGAAAAGGCTTCCTGAAAACAGACAGTGAGGGAGTGGCGCTTCTCACCTGGAAAGCTGCTGAAAATGGCAAGGGTTCGGTCCTGCGCTTCGTGGAAACGGCGGGAAAACAGACAAAAACAACGGTTCAAATTCCCGCCGCTCAATTGGCCTCCGCGCAACTCTGTTCCGGTGTCGAGGAAGACCGGGAAACACTACCCGTCGAAAACAACTCGCTGCCGCTTTCGTTGAAGCCCTTCGAAGTGGTGACGGTTCGTGTCATGTTGAAGTAAGCTTATGAGCTTTTGGAAAGAAGATGCAGAGATGTTCGCGCTCGTTCGTCAGGAGCTGTTCACTTCTGTTGTGGGCGACGTAATGGATAAGCTGCATTTGTACCATCAGTATCTTCCGCCTGTGATTCAACCGCTGCGGCAGGACATGGTTGTGGTGGGGCGAGCCATGCCGGTACTCTCGGTTGACGTCTTCGAGGAGAGGGTAACCGGGAGCGCCAACAAGCTGATGGAAAAACCGTTTGGCCTGATGCTGGAAGCTCTGGACGACCTGCGCGCCCACGAAGTGTATGTGAACACCGGCTCGTCTCCGCGAAATGCGCTGTGGGGCGAACTTATGTCCACACGAGCGCTCAAATTAGGGGCAACCGGCGCTGTGTTGAACGGCTATAGTCGGGACACGAAAGCCGTCCTGAATCTTAATTTCCCAACTTTCTCCTGGGGTCGGTATGGACAGGATGCGGGGCCGCGATATAAGGTCGTTGATTTCCGGATTAGTGTCGAAATTGGGGGCGCGCTGGTTCGTCCCGGAGACATCGTATTTGGAGACCTGGATGGCGTATTGATTGTGCCCAAAGACGCGGAAGAGGAAATCTTCAGTAAAGCTATCGAGAAAGCGAGAGGAGAAAAGCTCGTGCGAAAGGCGTTGGAAGAAGGAAGCACGGCGGTTACAGCCTTCGAAAAGTTCGGAATTATGTGACTGCTTGTTTCCTGCACCGCAGGCTGGATTAAGCGCGGAGAAACAGGCCGCGCCGGTAAAGCGCGTAGGCAAGGAGGTACATCACACCGACAAACACGAGGGCGAAAAAGAGCGATGCGCTTTCGGGCGATCCCACCCCGGCGAAAACGTGTTGAAAGATCCAGGAATGCGCCGTTCTGCCTCCGATTTGAACTGCGTCGAGCGTGGTTGCTAACAACTCAGCGCACATGTAAACCGTGATAGCGTTCATTCCAAACACAACCAAGGGCTGCACGCCGCGCCGGATTTTTAGCTGATCGATTAAGCCAATAAACAGAGCGAAAACAGTAAAGTCCAGACCCGCCATGAAAAGCGCAAAAGAGTCTGTCCAAAGCTTCTTATTGATTGGTAACCACAGACTGCACGTCAGGCCCGCCGCCACCAGAAGAATGCCCATACAAAGCAAGGAAACGATCCGCCGCCTCAGGCTCCATCCGCTCCTCAAAATATGACCGGCCATCACGCCCAGTAAAGTGGTTGCTATGGCTGGGAGAGTGCTCACAATACCTTCCGGGTCCCAAGTGACTGTCTCTCCATAATTGTGCTGCCCTAACAACATTCGATCCACCCAGTGCGCAAAATTCCCTTGCACGGTGAGGTTTCCCGCGCCATAACCCGGTACCGGGACCGAAGTCATCATCAGCCAGTAAGCCGCCAGCAGGCCGACAATCCAGACGATTTGCGTGCGCAAGCGCGTCGTCAGGCAAATGATTGACACTGTGAAGAAGCAGATGGCAATTCGCTGGAGAACTCCAAGAACGCGAAGGTGATGGAGGTCAAATTCCGGAAAAGCGTATACCAGTAAGCCCAACGCATAGAGAATCGCGGCACGGCGGCAGGCTTGCATCAAGAGATAACTGCGAGGTGCGCCGGCTTCCAGCTTCTTGAACAAAGACAAGGCAAGCGCCACGCCGACAATCCACAGAAAGGAAGGAAAAACCGTGTCGGTCAGCGTCCAGCCATTCCATTCTGCGTGTTTGAGCGGAGGGTAGGCCGCATCGTCTCCCGGATTATTGACTAACACCATCAAAGCCATGGTGGCCCCGCGGAAAGCGTCAAGAGCTATCAGACGCTGCGGAGATGCCTTTACCGTGCCGCTCAAAACAGAAACTTCAATCCAAGCTGGAGAATTCGGGGGTTATGCGCCCCTGTCGGATGTAAAAACGAACTTGAAAGGCATCCCGCATCGCCTGCGGAGTTATTTGCGCCGCCGTAGCAACTGGCCGTAACATTGCTGGAAGTGAAACCATTGGCATTCATCGGCAGCCATTGAGTGTGGTTGAAAACATTAAACGCTTCGGCCCGGAACTCCACACCTGCGCTCTCGCGGATCGCAAATCGTTTGAACAATCCCATATCGAAGTTCAGCCGTGATGGGCTGTTAAGAATGTTGCGAGCGCCGTTTCCAAAGGTCAAACCGGTGGGAGCGCCGAAAGCGGCAGGATTATAGAGAAGCGGCCCCGGAATCCCGGCAATTTCTTGCTGCGCCGGTTTCGAACGCGGATCGCCAATGATATCCGCATAAGAGCCGAGTCCGCCGCCTGTTCCTACCAGCGACGAGTTTCCCACCCCGGCGTTGTCGTTCACAAGCCCATTCACAACGCTGAACGGTGTTCCTGTCTGATAAGTTGTCAGACCGGAAACCTGCCAATTGCCCAACAGCGTATGCGCCAATCCGCGCCCCGTGAACACCGGCAGGTCATATACGTAACTCACGTTCAACTGATGCCGCTGATCAAAATTAGAGCTGGCGCGATTGCCGCGTAAGTTGTAAGCGTCAACAAACGAACTGTCGCTCCGGTCGGACGAATCGTCAATTGAGTGGCTGTATGTATAAGCAAGGCTGAAGTTCAGATGCCCCACGTAGCGCTTCAGCGCTAACTGCATCGCATTGTAATTGGAATCCGCCTGATTTTCGAGAAGAGTAATAGAACCGTAGCCGGAATGAGGGCGGTATGTGTCTGGATTCGCTCCGCAGGCTACCTGGAGGTTTACGGCGGCAGCGCCGCTGAGAGGTTGTCCATTGACGCTGATGTTGCTGCAATCTTCCGCGCTGATTGTCTGGCCTGCTCCATACGGATTTTGAGAAGCGGGAAGAGGCCGGAGCTGGTTGATATTGCGTTGGTCGGTCAAATGCGTGCCTTTGCTGCCCACGTAAGCAAGAGTCAGCACGCTATGAGAAGGCAATTCTCGTTGAACGCTGAAATTCCACTGCTGCACGTAGGGCCAAATGGCCTGTGTTGGAATGGCATAGATCGCCAACGGGAAAGAAAGTCCGCTGCCGCCCACATTGGCATAACCGCTCACGTTGTACTGAAACTCTCGGGTCGATAACGGCGGGCTGCCTTCCAGTGATTCGGTATTGGCCTCATTGCCGTTCGTGTGTTCAAAGAAAATTCCGTAGCCTCCGCGAATCGAGGTTTTCGCATCGCCGAACGGATCGTACGCAAATCCAAAGCGCGGCGCTGGATTGAACAGATGACCGCGCATGCATCCGCTCGGAACACCAGCGGAGCCGCATTGAACCAATCCGTTGAACGGATTGCCTGAACCATTCACCAGAGCGCCCGCTTGTCCGGTAAGGTCGCCGGTTGCATCCACCTGCGGCGCTTGCGACGGCTGGTAAGCCGACGGGTCCCAATTGTACGCCTGACGGTATCGCTCGCGGTAAGTTCCAAACAGACTCAACCGGAAACCGAGATTCAGGGTCAAGCGGCTAGTCACGTGCCAATCATCTTGCAAGTAAGGTTCGACAATCTTGTAGCGGTTGTAATATTTCAGGAGTTGATTCGTCTGGCTGAATGAATAAATCTGGCCCGTCAAAAAATCAGCAAAGGCATTGCCTGTCGAACCGGCCCACGAGTTTTGAAAGTTCAAAGTGCCTTGCGCGTCCTGATTGTTGGAACTCATCTCATTTTTCTGCGCGGCGGCAAAGTAAGCGCCGAAATACAGATTGTGCGATCCCACAATTTTCGTTAACTGGTCTTTGTAAGTAAACGTTGGATTCGAATTAGTCCAGGGGAAGTAGCCGGTGCTCGCGGCAAAGCTTCCATAAGGAGCGCCCGTGATATTCACGGTGGGAAGCAGATTTCGGAAGCCGTTATTGAAAATACCGGGCAGGTTGAAATTGTTGGGCCGCCCAACATCTCCGATCGCGTTCAGCGTGATGTGATCGGTTGTGTAGCTGAAGACAAACTCGTTCAACAGAGTGGGCGAAATCGTAGCGGTAAGATTTGCCACCGTGCTGAGACCCGGCCCCGCGAACATGGTTTGTACTGTAGGAAAGCTGCCCGCCGGTGAGGCCCACTGTGGCGTTGGGCTGACTGTATTCCAGGAATCATGCAGAAATCGCGCGAAGAGGCGAACTTTGTCGTTAAGGTTCTCGTCCACTCGCACCAGCTCTTCCCGCCAGTTCGTCGGCTGCACCGGAGCGGCCTCGAAGAAAGAAGATGCGCCGCTGCCGTTCGTAGGTGCAGGGATCAGACGCAGCAGCGTTTGAGCCTGGCTGCTGACCGACACTTGGTTGTTGGGATAATAAGCGCCGGTTGCCGGATTGACGGGACAATTCGGAAAGCCGACCGTATCGAGCGCGCCGCCTGCCGCCGGGCAGACGTCCGAGAAATTGCCGGAACGCTCTTCCGATGACGGAACCTGCTGGTTAAAGGTCTGACCGGGCACGCGATCCTTGCGCCACTCTTCGGAAAAGAAAAAGAATGTTTTCTGACGGGCCGTGTTGTACACCTTCGGAATAAACACAGGTCCGCCGATCGTGTATCCGAAGTCGTTTTTCCGGTATTCTGGGCGCGTGTCCTGGAAGAAGTTGCGCGCATTGAAAGCGTCATTCCGAACGAACTCAAAAAGATCTCCGTGAAAATCCCGCGTGCCGGATTTCGTGACGGTCTCAACGGTGCCGGATGCGTTGCGGCCGTACTGCGCGCCGTAGTTGGAGGTAAGCACTCTGACTTCGGCGATGGCATCCACATTCGGATACGTATTCAGCGTGCTGTTGCTGCCGTTATCCATGTTATCGCCGCCATCCAATTGCCAGTTGTTGTATTCCGTCCGTCCGCCATTCACGCTGAAGGCGACGCTGCCGCTGACCCCGACCGCGCCTTCGTCCTGGCCGGTCTGATTGCTCACGCCCGGCACCAGCGTGACAAGCTGCGTGAAATTGCGGCCGTTCAATACAAGCTGGTGAATCTGCTTGCTTGTCACCGTTCCGGACAACTCCGATGAGTCCAGTTCAACCGGCGCAACTTCGGAACCGGCAACTGTCACCTGCGTATCGACGCGGCCCAGCGCGAGGGAGGCATCCGCCCGCGCTTTCTCCGCAACTCTCAAAACCAATCCTTTCACCTGATACCGCTCAAATCCCGGCGCTGTTACGGAAATATCATAAGTTCCGGCCGGCAGTCCCGCCAGCAGGTATTCACCGGCGGTATTGGTGGTTGTTTCGCGGCTGAGAGCCTGCCGGGAATCGGTCGCGATCACCAACGCGTTAGAAACGCCTGCGCCGCTGGCATCGTAAATCGTGCCCGTGAGCGAACTGCTCTGAGCCCACGTTCTTGACGGGAACAGCAAACTCAGCACACCTATAAAAACGAGCGGCAAAAAGGTTTTTGAAAACGGTGTTTGGAATTGATACTGCACTATCTCTCTCTTTCAGACAATCTGGACTTCGGCTTCCGCCTGAATGGCGCTGAGGGCCTCGTAAAGTTCGTGTGTTCGGATCGGTTTTGACAAATAGCCGTCCATTCCCGCCTGGAGGCAAATTTCCCGATAGCCGGAAATGGCGTGTGCCGTCAAAGCGATGATCGGCGTATGTTTTCCGCTGATCTTCTCCCGGTCACGAATGGCTGCTGTGGCTTGAAAGCCGTCTACGTTGGGCATTTGGATGTCCATAAGCACGGCATCGAACTCCTGCTCTTCCAGCTTCCGGAGCGCTTCGGCTCCGTCGCAGGCCAGCGTGACCATGTGCCCCTGTTTCTCCAATAAACGCCGCGCGAGTTGCCGGTTCACCCCGTTATCCTCCGCTACCAGCAGTCGGAGTCCTGTTTCCTGCCGCAAGGGAACCGGCAAGCATGGCCCAATTGGTTTGGCCGTTGCCTCCGTCCGGCTTATCACGGCATCCAGAGCTTCCCTCAGTTCCGCTTGTCCTACCGGCTTGACGACATACGTTTGAATACCCAGGCTCCGGCACTGCGCCGCATCGGCGGCTAGATCGGAGGAACTCAGCACCATAATGGGGATGCTGCTGACGCGCGCATCTTCCTTGATCGCTTTCGCTACTGCAAAACCGTCCATGTCCGGCATATGCGCGTCCAGCAGTATCGCGGAATAACACTCGCCCTTTTCCGCCGACGCAAAGATGGCTGCGAGCGCTCCTAAGCCGGTTTCAACTGCGTCGCTCTGCCAGCCCCAGTTTGCAATCATGCCTTGAAGAATCCGGCGGTTGATCTCGTGGTCGTCCACGACAAGAACCCTTAACTCAGCGCTGGAGCGGGACGGTCCCGTTAGCGGAGTTACCGTAGCACCACGTACCACCGGGCACGTTAGTGTAAAGCTGAACGTGCTTCCGGCACCCGGCGAGCTTTGGACATTGATGCGACCACCCATCAGTTCCACGAGACGGGCCGAAATGGTAAGCCCCAGGCCAGTACCGCCATAGCGCCGACTGGTCGAGCTGTCAGCCTGAACAAACGCTTGAAAGATGTGGGCTTGTTTATCGGCTGGAATGCCGATTCCGGTATCACGAACCGATAATTGCAGTTCGACGTCAAGCTCCGATTGCCGGACGCAATGCACGCTCAATGCGACCTCGCCCTTGTCCGTGAACTTGACCGCGTTGCTCAGGAAATTGAGCAGTATCTGGCGCACGCGATCCATGTCGATGAGCACCCGTTGCGGAACGTTGGGATGAATATCGCAGAGCAGTTCGAGGCCCTTCTGGTGCGCTCGCACGGCTAATGTTCTCAGCGTGCTCTCCAGTGCGGGGCGCAGTTCGGTCTCAATCAGGCTGATGAGGAACTTGCCGGCCTCAATCTTCGAAAAGTCGAGAATGTCGTTAATCACGTTGAGCAGCGAATCGGCTGAACTCTTGACCAGCAACAGATACTCCTGCTGCTCCCGGGTCAGATTGGTTTGCAGCGCAAGTTCCGTCATCCCCAGAATTCCATTCATGGGCGTACGGATCTCGTGGCTCATGTTGGCAAGGAATTCGCTCTTGGATCGATTCGCAACTTCGGCTGACTCTTTGGCCGCTCGCAACTCCTGCTCCGCCTGCCGCCGGGCGGTGATGTCGCGAAAACTCCAGACCCTCCCCACGCTTCTGTTTTGCAGCTTCTGCGGTTCCGAATGTCGCTCAATAGTGCGGCCATCTCTGAGCGCGACAATATCGTCGGTCTCACGATCCGTAACGCCGTAAAGCTGCTCGATCTTATTGACAAACTCGTTCGGATCGTTCACCTGATCCAGAACAAAATGAATTGCTTCTTTATCTGAGCCCAATCTCAATACCGATTCAGGAAGCTTCCAAATCTCCTTAAATTTTTGGTTGTATGTCGCGATCTTCCCGCCGGCATCCACTACCACCACTCCCTCTTCGATCGATTCGAGAGTGGCGCGCAGTGTCTCGGTCTTCTCATCGACGCGGCGGCGCAATACGGCAGCCCAGGCCAGCGTGAGCGCCGCGCCCAAAAGTAAAACTGCAACCAAGGTAAGCGCGCGGCCCAGGCTCCACCAAGGCGCGCGTTTCACAATCTGCAAATCTCCGGGAGATCGAATCAGCAGTTTGAAGGCAACAACCTGCTGAAGGGAATTAAGCTCTTCCACGCAGATCCCAGTGACTCTCACAATGCTTGCCACCGGCGCAGGCTGCCGGAGGGGAATTTCCGAACTCGCTGAGAAGGGTCGACCATTCTCTTCAAGAACCAGCAATTCCTGATTCGGTAGCAGTGATCGGCTCACAACCCGACCACTCATGCTGACCAGGGTGGAATCAAATTGGCCGCTCATCGCTTGTTGCGTTGTGATCGGAGTAGATTGAGCCACGGAACTGTGTCCGACACGGCGGATTGATGAGTCTTCGAGCCGCACATGTGATTCGGAGAAACCGGGATAGCCTAACGCCTCGATGCGGTCACCTGGGGCCAGGCTTAGGTCCATGCGCGAATCTACGTAAAGACTTCCCGTTTCGTCCGCGACATAAAATCCTCGATGATTAATGGTTGCGGTCACAGTGCCGGAAATCTTGATACGATGGCCTGAATTAGTTTGAAAACCAAACCGCTGCAGGCTGTCAACCGACATGGAGGGAGCGGCAAAAGGATCGGTTGGGGGCTTCTGAAGAACGGAAAAATGCTGCAGCGACGGCGCAAACAAGGCCACCCCAATCAATTGATTCTTGGGTGTAAAACTCGCTCCGCAGACACCGCGCACCCGAACCAGTGCATCCACCAGGTAGGAAGGAATCGGAGATCTATTCCACGGAACTTGAATCTCGACCCTGCCTTCTCCCATCGAGAGTACAAATGTCAAAACTTCGCCGGCGGGAACGCCCCCAAGATAATCAACTCGACGGATAATACCTTCAGCTTCCACCCAGTGCGCATCCTCGCGTGTGCTTGCCATCTCCGTGAAAGAGACTCGCTTCGGCTGCGGCATGGGCGACCGGCCCAGGACGGTCCATACCGGGTTGGCAATGTCCGGCGCAAAATCAACCTGCGTGCTGGAGCCTCGTAGGTCAATTACGTCGCCCACGCTGGGCCGGGGAAGTTTGGGCATCCAGCCGACATAGATTGCGCCTGAAGCATCTTGCAGGAAAAATCCGAGACTATTCGGTTCAAAGTACGTGACGATGCCGCGAACGTGAACGGGATACCCGCGCTTTGCTTCCTTGGCGCTGAGCGCGCGAATCTGCGTGCAGGATGTAAGCGTGGGGAGCGCCTCCGCTCGGAGGATGCTCCCGCTCAGAACCAGCAAACTGAGGAGAAAAAGAAGCAGACAGGTGATTCGGCCTGACGAAAGCGGCTCTTGAACGCCAAACTTGTAAATCGAGCGAAACTTCACCTTACAATTTTGTAGCGGGCTATTCCTGGAGTTCTCAAATAAATAGCCAAACAGCCGTCGAGACACAGCCGACATTTGCGCCAAATCTCTACTAAAATTCTCCTATCCAAATGATTTTTCCGCACCTCTCCTCATCGCGGCGAGCTTTACTCGCCGCTTTCGCTGTTACTCCCGTCGGTCTCCAGTCCGCCGCCATGCGGCCTCCGGGTCTTCTGATCGACACTCATGTCCATCTGTTTTCCGCTGATTCCCGGCGTTTTCCGTTTTCAACTAATGCTCCCTACCGGCCCGCTCCTGCGCCTCTGGAGCCGTATCTGGCCTTTCTACGCGAATCAAGAATCAATCACGCCGTCCTGGTCCATCCGGAGCCCTATCAGGACGACCACAGCTATCTCGAATACTGCTTCGCGCACGAAGGAAAGGAGGGCCTGTTCAAGGGCACGTGCCTGTTCGACCCCATTGCGCCCGAAACTCCCGCCCGCATGGAAGCGCTGGTAAAGCGCAATCCCGGC
>CAXUBB010000168.1:0-10343 GCA_964249105.1 uncultured Bryobacteraceae bacterium
CCGTTGTTCTGGAATCGGTCCTCAATCTGAAAGTGATCTCCAGGCGCGATTGGAAGAACTTAAATCGCGCCTAACGGAAGTAGAAAAATCTGAGCAGCAGATGGAGGGAGAATCGCAACAAGTACATCGCCTAAAGCAGGAAGTTTTAGTCGCAATGGATCAGCGGGCATGCGCTGTGGATGCCAAATTGAAAGCCCAAAAGGGAATTTTCGCTACGAAAGCGCTTGTCAAAATACCTGTCTTTTATGCCACGGACCGGAAGCGAGCCGGTGGCCAACTTAGCTCCTATGAACGAGATCACGGTTTAGAATTCGGCAGCGTCAATGTGGTGATTGCTGATGTGAAAGGCATACGCCTTAATCTCATATCCGGCAGCCAACGTGTTGACCGTATCAAAGACGCCAATCAACCTCGGGTGAGTTCGCCTCAAGAGTTGACAGAGCAGGAATTTTTTCAACACGTTGCAAGGGAACAAGCAAGCAGCCCAAACAATGATTCACTAGTTTTGTTGTTCGTGCATGGGTATAGAAACACCTTCCAGGATGCCGCATTTAGTATGGCGCGCTTGGCTACTGGGATGCAGATTCGGTTAATACCAGTTTTTTACAGTTGGCCTTCGGCGGGCAACATCCTTGGTTATCCGCATGATGAAGACACAATTCGAACATCTCAAATCCAATTCACAAAATTTCTCGAATCTTTACTTGCCAGCTCACAGCGAAATGTGGTGATAGTCTGTCACAGTATGGGAGCGCGCCTTGTAACAACTGCTCTTGGAGAGCTTTCTAGACGAGGCTTTAACGCCGGAAAGTTGCAGAATGTAGCCTACGCAGCGGCTGATATTGATACAGAAGAGTTTATAAAACAATGGCCGAGCTTAAAACAATTGCAAGGACCGCAATGGGCCTCTTACATATCGAGCCAAGATTTCGCACTAATCGCTTCTAAGATAGTGCATCAAAATCTTCGGCGAGTTAGCGAATCTGCGGAAAACATTCTGATTGAGCCGGGTATCGATACAATTGATACTTCAAGCGGCACGTCAATTCTCAACACACTTGGACATTCGTATTTAGTGGACAATCCGGAAGTTGCGGCTGATCTCTCGATGTGGGTCGCGCAGGGTGTGCCGCCGCTACCCCGAGGACTGACCCAAGCTTTACAGAGCAGCCAGATTTTCTGGAAGTTCCCTTAACGTTTAGAGTAAGCTCGTAAGCTACCACTCACCCCGCAAGATATCAAAGTAGATATGCAGCCCCTTGCGGAACTCATCGAGCGGAATATGTTCGCTGTCGCTGTGCATGGTGGCCATCGTGGCGCTATCAATCATCATCGGCATCAATCCATAACCAATGACCCCGCGCAAGCGAAACTTCTGACCGTCCGTGCCATACGGAATGATGGTCGGAATCACCGTAGCTTCGGGATGCTGATTGAGAATCGCCTGCCGGATCACTTTGAATAGCGTAGTATCGGTCCGGCTTGGGCCAGGATCAGCCGGGTGCGACAACTGCTCATAGGTCACGCGGGGATCGTTCACCCGCGCCTTGATCTCCGACAAAAACTCTTCGGCGTTCTGTCCCGGCAACAATCGGCAGTCAAGCGTGGCTTCGGCTGTGGAAGGAATCACGTTCGCTTTCGGCGGATCACCCACGCCGCTCCGCAGAGTCGTCAGCGACATGGTATTCTGCACCACCGCATTCATGAACTTATTCGAAGCGAACGTTTGGAGCGAACCGCGCATCTGTTCCACAACAGGATTCGGCTTATCGGAAGGCTGGAACTGTTTCGCCTTCGCAAGCGCGGCCAGGAGTATGTCGTTGGCGTTATCAGGAATCGGCTGCGAACCGTGGCCCGATGTGCCGGAAGCGCGCAGCTTCAACCAAAATACCTGCTTGTCGCCCACCGATACTCCAAAAACCGTCTTGCCGGAGCTATACAGGTCCTGCGATCCCACGCCGCCTTCATCAAGCACATACTCCGGGTTTAACTCATCCCAATGATGCCCAATCATCCACCCCGCGCCGTAAGTGCCATCCGTCTCTTCATCGCAAGTCGCCAGAAAGACAATATCGCGCGGCGGAACAATGCCGAGCTGCTTCAACAGAATCAGGGTAGTCAACTCAATCACGCCCGTGCTCTTCATGTCGAGCGTTCCGCGCCCCCACATGACTCCATCGACGATCTCCGCCCCAAACGGATTTTTCTTCCACCGCGAAGCGTCTACCGGAACCACATCCATATGGTTCAGCAATAGCAGCGTGCGCTTCGACCGGTCCTTGCCCGGCAGTCGCACCAGCAGATTCGTCTTGCCGCCCGGTCCGCTTTCGTATAGCTTGGCTTCCATTCCGGCTGCGGCAAACTCAGCGGCCAACAGCTTGGCCGTCGCGCTCGTATCCGCTGGCGGGTTAATGCTGCGAAGCCGCACGTATCTGCCGAGCAGATCCACCGCATGATTCTCCACCGTTGGCCAATCCGGCTCAGCCGGAAAGACGGGGAGAACAGAACAGATTAGGAAACACGAAACCCAGCGCACGGCAATCATCTTTATTCCAACGATGTATACTATACATCATGCATCGCACGCAGCTTTATTTGGACGACCAGCTATGGATCATGCTTCATGCGCGCGCTCGGAGCACGGGAACAACAGTTTCAGAACTTGTGCGTACTGCTGTTCGGGAACATTACCTGGGCGATTTAGAAGAGCGCCGTAAAGCCATGCAAGCCATTGTGGGAATGCGGAAAGATCGCGACGAGTTCGAAGATCCCGAAAGCTACAT
Organism: uncultured Bryobacteraceae bacterium; assembly: GCA_964249105.1. Taxonomy (GTDB): domain Bacteria; phylum Acidobacteriota; class Terriglobia; order Bryobacterales; family Bryobacteraceae; genus Bog-105. The sequence goes on from CAXUBB010000168.1 coordinate 2,784, forward strand.
AAGAGATCTACGGCGCGATACCCGCTTGGAACGAATTAGTGGCGAATGACGTTCTGGTCGATTCCGATATCCTAATCGAAATAACTCGTGCGAGAGATCCCGAAATTCTGCGTCGGTGGGCAGAACTCGGTCATTCACAGAATGCTGTCCTCTGTTCGCCTGTGTCGATAGCTGAATTGTGGCGTGGTGCGCTGCCGCGTGAATACGAACTCTTAACTAACCTATTCCAGGCCTTGCTTTGCGTTTCCATCAATGCGGAAACGGGCCGTAAAGCAGGTGATTTGCTCCGTCTTTACCACAAAAGTCATGGCCTCCAACTTGGAGACGCGCTCATAGCAGCGTTGGCAGTCTTAAATGGAGCCACTCTTTGGACCCGCAACCGCAAACATTATCCGATGGAAGGCATCTCTTTCTTCTAATCTAGTGCCCCGCCACGTTCTGAGCCGTCACTGTGCCTGCGCTTCCCGCCTGCAAATACTTTCCGTACCAAGTTAGATACCGCTGATACCGGTCCCGAATAAAGCTGGGCCGCTTGAAGCCGTGAAACTCACCCGGATAGATCACCAGTTCCGTTGGCACGCCGAGCGTTTGCAGCGCCTGATACATCTGCTCGCCGCCTACTAAAGGCACATTGAAATCCTTATCGCCGCCCATAAACAAGGTTGGCGTGTGAATCCGGTCCGCCTTGAAGAAGGCATACGAGAGTTTCACCCAGCCTTGCGGATTCCGCCACGGAGGCCCAATCTCGTTGTCGTACTGATACGTGTACTGATCCACGCCATACATCGATATCTGGTTCGCGCTTCCCGCGCCGCTGATGGCCGCTTTGAAACGATTATCCGTCGCAATCGTATAGTCCGTTAGAATGCCGCCATAGCTCCAGCCTCCGATGCCCAGGCGTTGAGGATCGGCTGCTCCGGTCTTCACCACAGAGTCCACACCCGCCAGCAAATCCGCCACTTCCTTGTTGCCCCAATCGGCGAAGATACTTTCGCCATACTGATGTCCACGGCCTGCGCTGCCCCGGTAATTTACATTCAGCACGAGATAACCGTTCGCCGCGAACAACTGGCGTTCAAAGCTGAACCCATGCGCATCCTGGCCATTCGGCCCGCCATGAATCCGGAGCAACAGAGGATACTTTTTACCGCTCTCGTACGAAAACGGTTTCGTCAGCAATCCGTGAACTTCCGTTCCATCATGGCTTTTGAAACCGAGGTCTTCCGTAACACCTAACTGCCACTCCGACACGACCCCATCGTTATGCGCGGTCAGCTTTCGCAGCGCTCCGCTTTCCAGAGCGAAAAGCTCCGGCGGAGCCGCATCCGTGCTGACAAGCACAGCCGTATGCTCAGCGCGCGACGAAAGGGCCGAGACTGTCATTTCACCTTTCAAGAGCCGTTGAACCGCCCCGCCGCTCACGGGAACGCTGGCCGGGTACTCCGACTGATCGTCTGTCACCAAAAAGGTAAGTGAACTGCCGTCCGGGGCGAACACGGGATTCGCAACACCCCGATCCAGCGCCGCCGTGACAATCCGCGCCGCTCCGCCCGTTGCCGGAACAATGGCAAGCCGGTGCATCGTGTATGCGCCATACTTGCTCTCGCTGCCCTGTAAGTAAGCCACGCTTCTGCTGTCCGGACTCCAAGTCAAACGTCCGCTATCGGGGCCGGGAAAATCTGTCAGCTTGCGCGGGGTTGCCCCTGCCTGCGCGTCTACCACGAAAATATCGGTGTTTTGCGTCCGGTCCGGATCTTTATCCAGGCTGCTCACGAACGCGATTTTTGCGCCGTCCGGCGACATAACCGCGCCGGTTTCATCGTGATCCCCCTTCGTAATCGCTTCCAGTTTTTCGGTGGCAATATCAAACAGATAAATGTGATTGCGCTTATTGCCGGAAAGATAGCCTTCCATGTCCTCTTTGAAGTGATACCGGTCAATGACCACCGGCTTTGGAGGTTTCGGAGACGCGGGTGCGCCACCCGCCTTGGGTTCTTCCGCTTCCGGCTCCTCTTTTTCCTTCAGCGTCAGCATTAATTTCTTTGAGTCCGGCGTCCACTCATAGCCCGAAAGGTTGTACGTCTTCAAGTGAGTCACCTGATATGCTTCCCCGCCACGCCGGTCGAGCATCCACACCTGCGAACCCTTCGCCTTGCCGGGACGCGACGAAACAAACGCCAGGAAGTTACCATCGGGACTCCAACGCGGCGAACTCTCCGACTCCGCGTCGTGCGTCACTTGAACGTGCTGCGCGCCGTCCCAGCTCACCATCCAAATATTCGTGGTCCGCTTATCCGCTTCCCGGTCGGTTGTCGAAACCGTGTAAGCGACCCACTTGCCGTCCGGAGAACATTGCGGATCAGCCACATCATGCAGCCGGTAGAGATCATCCACGGTTAGCGCTCGTTTGGGAGCCGTTTGCGAAAAGCCAAGAACCGGCAAAATCAGCGAGCAAGCAAAGAAAAAACGCCGAAGCAGGAGCATGGACGGAAGATTAGCACGAAACGGAGCCGACATTCGGTTAGGCTATGGTTTATGCCCAATCCAGCCACTTACGACGACGCCAATCTCATTCTTCGCCTTTATGAACTCCGCCGGGAGGAAAAACTCAGGGCCGCCCGCGCTTGGTTCGGCAAATCCTTTAAGCCTCGGAGCTTGCAAGAAGCGCAAGAGATAACTCCTCCTGGTTCCGAACAGGATGTACACGTCCGGATGGTTTTGTCCTATTGGGACATGGTCGCCTCTTTTGTCAGCTCCGGCGTTCTCAATTTTGAACTCTTCGCCGCCAGCGGCACCGAACTGCTGTTTGTTTGGACTCGTGTCCGTAAACTTGTGCCTGAGATGCGCGTCGTGTTCAATAGTAAGCGCGCCTATGGAAATCTTGAAAAGGTAGGCCAGATGATGATCGACCGCATGAACGCGGATGATCCCGAAGCCTACGCCGCTTTTGAAAAGCGAGTGAACGGCTGATCTGTAGTTATGCCGAAAATAGCAGGACTGGCCCGGATACTGGCCGCCCTTACATCGTCCGTTCTCCTGTCACAGACGCTCGCGCCCACGCCGCCGATGGGCTGGAACAGTTGGGATTCCTATGGCCTCTCCGTGACGCAGGATGAATTCAAAGCCAACGCCGATTACCTGGCGAAAACTCTGCTCCGCCACGGCTGGGAGTACGCCGTTGTCGATGAAGGCTGGTATTTGCAAAATCCTGAAGGCAAAGCTGGAACCTTTCGCTTCACCACCGACGCGAATGGCCGCTACACCCCGGCTCTCAACCGCTTCCCGGCGTCCAACCGCCCCGGCTTTACCGCTCTTGCCGACTGGGTTCACGCCCGCAAAATGAAATTCGGCATTCACATCATTCGCGGCATTCCGCGGGAAGCCGTTGAAAAGAATTTACCGATTGCCGGGTCGCAATATCACGCGGCGGACGCGGCTAACAAATCCGACACCTGCAAGTGGAATGCGGATAATTACGGCGTCAAGGCGAACGCCGCCGGACAAGCTTATTACGATTCCATTGCCGCCCTGTACGCGAGCTGGGGAGTTGATTTCGTAAAGATCGACTGTATTTCCCACCCTTACCTTGATGATGAAATTCATATGTTCAGCGCCGCGCTGCGAAAAACGGGCCGGCCTATTGTGCTGAGCTTGTCACCCGGCCCAACACCGCTCGACAAAGCGAGCGACGTGGAACAGTATGCGCAGCTATGGCGCATTTCGGACGATTTCTGGGATCACTGGCGGCAACTGCCCAAACAGGAGTGGACACAAGGGCTGCTGGCGCAATTTCAAGTAGCGGCGAAATGGGCGCCTCACGCCGGGGCAGGGCATTGGCCTGATGCCGACATGCTGCCGATTGGCTATCTGGGTCCGCGTCCCGGATTTGGGAAAGCCCGACTCAGCGCTTTCACCCACGACGAGCAGCGCACTTTAATCACACTCTGGTCCATGGCCCGTTCCCCTTTGATTATGGGAGGCAATCTCACAAAAACAGATGATTGGACCGCCTCGATGCTCACCAATGAAGAAGTCCTCGCCGTGGATCAACGCTCAACCGGCGGACGTGAACTGGTAAATGACGGGATGAAAGCTGTCTGGGTCGCTAAAGCCGGTACACGTAATGCTTTCTACATTGCATTATTTAACCTGACCGATGCGCCGCAGGCCGTCGCCTATCCGCTCCAGTCTGTTCTCGTGAGCCGGACTTCCGGCGCTGTTCGCGATCTTTGGGAACACAAGGATCTCGGCGTCACCGATGTGTTAAAAGCCCAGCTTCCACCGCATGCCTCCGCGCTGTTTCAGTTGCGCTGACTAGAACCCGCTAAAGTGAAGGAATATGGAAGAACAACCCATCGGCACTCTTACTTACTCTGACCTGAAAGCCGATGTTTACAGCACGAGCTTGCCCGGCGAGTTTAAAGTCGTTTACCGCGATGCCGTCGGCTCCATGCTGGCTGAAGAGCCGCTTTCCGGCGTCAGCACCTACCGGCAGCGCGAGCCTGAAATCCTGAGCAGGCTTCAGCAGTTATCGGAACGGGGAAAGTTAGCTCCTACCTCCGAACTCGCGGACTCAGGCGAGTACTAAAATCGTCACGCTATCAAGGGGCGGAGCGCCGCCGCATTTCCAACCGTTCGACCGCTTCGGCGCAACGACTTAGTGTTTTCGCTAAAAACACGTTTCCGTGTTCATCTTTGCCGAGTGCCATGGATTGCTCACCGTCTATCTGCTCGAAAGGACATGGCGGAGTTTTCGCTTCGGATTCCATGGTATTAGCGGCGCGGAAAACGTCCTTTGTGTTTGATCCGGGATAAGCCTCGAGCGCATGGCGCAGGCGCAGCATCGAGCGGGAAAAGCCGGACGGTGAAGCGGAATTTGCATCAATGCGGTCCGGTTCTTCTTGAGAGATTTCCGCTATTTTTGAGATGGCGGCGGGAAGCCGATACTGGCGGATCCGTTCAGAAGTGCTATTGCTTCCGGTTTCGTCCCTTGCCTTTGCGGACGGGACATGAGCGCTGAGGGAAGCCCGCAGCCAGGCATGAAAATCCGGAGAAAGACATAGAACCGTCAGAACAGGAATTACCAGGAGCACCGTCAGACCGCCCAAAGTTTGAATCCAGTTCCCCCTATTTTGGAAACGATCCTGCTCCACTCTATGCTTTCCGCGGTTTGACATGAAGCCTCCAAGTCTTTATCGTCGGTATCATCATAAATGTTGAAGCGAAAAACGCTTTTGTGAAGGCCATGAAATTATTTCCCTCATTTTTGATTGCCTTTCTGTTCCTGTTTTCTTCCGCCTTCTCCGCTGGAATCCAACGCGGAATTGCCGATGGACGCAGCGACTTCAAATCTTTTCTTCCCATGCGGCAGGATCTCGCGCGGGATGGCTTGAAAGCTGTTAAGCCTTACTTCAAACGAGCGAACCGGGCGGAGATTCTGCGCGCCATTGAACGCGCCTGTACCGGAGAAAAAAAGGGTAGTTCTGTATTTGAACCCAGAACGGATGAAGGCTACTATGTAAACTGCAATCCGCGCAACCGGCAATTGCTGAACGGATATATTCCAGTCAATTCAAAACAAGCGCCTCACAGCAGACCATAATGCGATACCCCTTCGCGGCCATTACAGAAGACTCCATACCGCGCGCTCAGGTCTGCTTGTTTCAGCACGCGTTAGATACCTACGCCGGCGAAACGAACAAGCTGATCTCTATCTGGATGGTCTTCGAGGATAGGGATCTTTCGTTCCGTCCTCACCCAAAATCCAGTACCGTCGAAGAGATCATGAAACACGAGTTGCTTTCACAGCGCCGTTTCTTTGCCGAGTTTTTGGGAACGGCGGAGCTGTCAGCAGCCAACGTGCTTCCTGACCCTGCATCGGTGACAGCATACTGGCATCGCCTCCGGGATTTAGCCCTGCCCAGGCTCGCTTTTTTGGCAAACCAGAAACAGGACTGGTGGCTCGAAGAGGTGTCGTTCTTTGATGTCCGCCGAGAGCGTATCTGGATCTTCTGGCGGCGCATCCTCCACACCGCGCATCACCGGACGCAACTGGCCGTGTATTTGCGTCTTCTGAATCGTATCGTGCCGGCAGTCTACGGGCCAACTGCCGATGTCTCCTGGACGGGAGCCGATCCAACGCAAACAGTTGAGGCCGCCGAACGGCGTTAAGTGTATTGAATTGATGTTTGTTAAAAGACTTTCCATGAAATGGAGCGTTACCCTGCTCGCCTGCATAGCGTTACAAGCCGCGACTCCGGCCACGGCGATCAAAGTTGATCAGGTGGGCTATCTACCGACCGGTCCGAAGTTTGCCATGGTTGTGCAGGATGGCAAACAAAATGGCGCAGTCATAAATTTTTCCGTGCGGCGCGTCAACGGCGACTCGGTAGCCTTTCAGGGCATCTTGGGAGCCGCTGCTTTTGACAGCGATACCGACGACGAGGTGCGTGCCGCGGATTTCTCAAAGCTGCGGGAAAACGGAACGTTTTATCTGGATGTGCCGGGCGTGGGCCGGAGCTGGAATTTCCGAATCGCGGACGATGTATTTGCAAGAGCCTACTATTTGGCTGTCCGGTCTTATTACGGCCAGCGCTGCGGAACCGCCGTGGATCTGGGGCCGGAGTTTCCCGGTTATCGGCATGGTATTTGCCACACCGACGGAGCGTACGATTCTTCCTCGGGAAAGGAAGGCAAGCGCGTCTCATCGTATGGATGGCACGATGCGGGAGATTACGGGCGCTACGTGGTGAACTCGGGTATCTCCACGGCAACGCTGCTTTGGACCTGGGATCTGTTCCGTCGCGGAGTAGAAAAGGTCAGTTTGCGCTTGCCGGAATCCGGTAAGGTCGTTCCCGATCTTCTGAGTGAAGCGCGTTGGAATATTGATTGGCTGTTGACCATGCAGGACGAAGATGGCGGCGTCTGGCATAAGCAAACAAGCAGTCACTTTTGCGGGTTCATCATGCCGGAAGCGGACAAATTGACCAGTCTAGTGATTGGATCAGGCCGATCTCCTTTCAAGACTTCCTGCGCCACGGCTGATTTTGCGGCGGTGACCGCCATCGCCGCGCGTGTGTTCGCCCCGTTCGATCCCGCCTACGCCCGCAAATGCTTAGCTGCTTCTCAAAACGCTTGGAATTGGCTGAAGCAAAATCCGGATGTGGTGTTCCGAAATCCCCCCGGCATCACCACCGGAGAGTATGGTGACGCGCATTGCGACGATGAGCGCTTGTGGGCTGCCGCCGAACTGCTGCGAGCCACGGGTGAAGCGGAATACGAAAACTACTTCACGGCGCATTACCGCGATTACCTGTCCACCCTTCGCTCTGATGACCCCCCTTCCTGGCCCACCGTGGCGCCTCTTGCGCTATGGACTTACGTGCTGGGCGGAGGAAAAAACGCAGCGGCGGTGAACGATATACGGCAGTTATCATTAGCTGCTGCCGACGCCATTGTGGAACGCGCCGCATCGCACCCGTATCGCATCACCATGCTGGCAAAGAATTATATCTGTTTATATAACGGCTTGTCCGAGAACTACTCCATGCAGTTGTTGAT
>CAXUBB010000169.1:0-10337 GCA_964249105.1 uncultured Bryobacteraceae bacterium
GGTGGATATTGTCCAGGCGGGTATTGTCCCGTCGGAATTTGGCTGGGAGGGTACTGGGCGGTCACAAGGACGGGCGCAATGCCGAAAGCCAACAGGACGGCAAAAATCGCTAGTTTGAACATCCGAAATATTTTAGATGAGTTTGACCGGTCCATAGGTTTCGGACACTACCACTTTAATAAGATCAGCTCCGAGCAAAAGCCGGGGCCCATGGCAGCGAGAATGCTCCAGGTACCCGGCTCCGGCCTGCGATTCTGCATGATTTCTTCCAAAACCAACAGGACGGAAGCAGAAGACAGATTGCCGGTCTTTCGCAAGCATTTCCAGGAAGCATCGAGCGCTCCCCGCGAGAGCCCAAGCGCCTGCTCAGTCGCTTCCAGCACTTTCGGACCGCCGGTGTGAATGATCCAGCAGCCAATGTCGTTGCGGGTAAGATGGTGGTCCGCCAAAAACCGATCAACGTCCCGTCCCAGATTATTAAGCACTACCTCTGGAACATCACGCGACAGAACAATGCGAAAGCCCTTATCCGAGATATCCCAACCCATAACATGCTCCGTTTCCGGATAAAAAGTGGAGCGCGTTTCGAGAATTCTGGGACCTCGCGGCGCGTTCAACTCGGCACCGGCAATAATGATAGCGGCGGCTCCATCTCCGAACAATCCAGTGCTGACCAGGTTGGCCGCTGAGAGGTCGTCAGGCTGAATGGTGAGTGAACAGAGTTCCACGGAAAGCAACAAGGCAGCCTGCCGGGGATAGGCTTTGACGTAGTCCGCCGCGCGCGCAATGCCCGCTGCACCGGCCACACAACCAAGCCCGAAAATAGGCATGCGTTTGATATGCGGGTTCAGACCCATCCGGTTGATCAGCCGCGCATCCACCGAAGGACTGGCGATGCCCGTGACCGAGACAAAGAAGAAAGCGCCGATATCCTCCGGTTTCACTTGCGCCTGCTCCATGGCGCGGCAGACCGCCTGCTGGCCTAATTCCACTGATGCTTCGATCCAGCGAGTGTTTGCTTCACCCCAGTCCCGTAACGGATACTGCTCAATCGGCAGCGCCAGATAACGACCATCTACCTGAGCAGCCGCATGTAGCCGTTCCAGGACGTTGAAACGGTCCAGCCGATTGCCCCAATACTTCCGAAATGCCTCAATGAGAACCTTTTGCGGGTAATAGTGTTGAGGAAGGGCGCTGGCCGCGCTTGTAATCTCCATAGTGAAAAAGCAGTTTCAGTATCCCAGTATTCTTTTGAGGAGACTCTGCCGCTTTCCGCCGCCGAGCTTCCCAAGCAAGCACGCCTAGAAGTATAACGAGCGCCATACGAATCGGCAGGGCAAAGCTCAGTAGTAAACACAGGTAAGGAACGGGCGTTAATAGAAAAACGCTAATCATCCGGGCAGATTCGCTCCTGCTGTCAGAGAGAACGGCCAGTGCTGCTGGGATCAACAGGGCACAATCGGCCATGTAGTCATGAGGAGCTATTAACAGTCCGCCAGCCAAAATAGCGGCAAATCCATACTCAAGGGTTGTGTAACGAGCTGCGATCCATACCAGCCCAGTGATGACGACAGCGCTCAACAGTTCCAGAGTAGCGGCGTGCTGCCATCCCGCAAAAAGTCCGTGCAGGTTGGGCATTACGGCAGGATAGGGATTGTTGGCGGGTGCTGTCAGGAACCGGTAATAGCGCAGCGGCCATCTCAGGCCGCCGTTTACGAACGATAAAGCAAAGAGGGCCGCGCCGCCCGCGAAAAATCCGGCGGCAAAGCGCCATGCTCTATTTCCGATCACCCATAAAGGGAGCAGCAGAAGCAGATGAAATTTGGCGGCGCACAATGACATGACCAAGCCAGCCGCAGTGGGTCGCTGTTTTCGCAGCAATACTGCGGCGAGCGCAATCCAGAGCAGCAAAAGCCCAATGTCCTGACCTTCAGCCACGATCATGAAGGCGGGTAAAGACCAACAGCACGCCAAGGCAACGGGCCGACGCTTTTGGGCGGGCCATAAAGCGCAAAATCCGGCGAGAGCCGCCACGCATAAGCCTTCCCAAACAGCAGAAGCGATGGGATAGCGCAGATGGGCCAGAGGCCAGAACAAGAGGGCATAGTAGGGCGGCCGCATAAAGAGGCGCGTAGGACTGGACCAGCCCTCAGTGGCCGCTTCTACCTGAAGCACCTGGGCTGTGTCGTAGAGGTGAGGGGAAAAGGCCAAATGTCCACCGGCATATAGGTCCATGAAATCAGTTACTCCTCCTAGCGTTAGCTGAAGAGCGGGACCAAACAGAAAGGCGCTCGTCGCAATGCCAAGCGCGCATATAAGCACGACACCGGTATGCCGTCCTGTAGAACCAGATATCCTCAACTGTTTGTATCGATGGGGCCGGCGAGCCGCTCTAGCCCTTTGTGCCTAGCAGCTTGCGAATCGGGATGAGAGGTAACAGCAATGCATGGCACGTATTGGACATGCCCACGAGTGCGCCGACACAAGAAGAGACCCTTTACTGGCTGGCTTTACGAATGGTGCCCGGCTTGGGCACGTTGGGGAGCTTACGGCTGCTCGAAAAAATGAAGTCGCCCGCCGCTATCTTTCGCGCTTCCGCTTCCGAGCTGGAGGCAACCGGTCTCAGCGCGGCGCAAGCGCGAAGTATCGCCAGCGGTTATTCTTTTGATGATGCCGTCGAGCAGCAGCAAAAACTGCTCAACATCGGGGCGCAATTAATATCCGTCCATGATGCTCGTTATCCTGGGAGGCTGCGGGAAATTTTTGATCCTCCCTTGCTGCTGTTCGCCTTGGGCAATCCGGAGCTGATGGCTTCGCATTCCATTGCGATTGTGGGCACCAGACGTCCGACTCCTTACGGCATGGCTGCTTCGGAGCGGCTCAGCGCCGATCTGGCGAAAGCGGGCCTAACAATTGTGAGCGGCATGGCGCGGGGAATCGATACAGCGGCTCATAAGGCGGCGCTGGCGGAAGACGGAGCGACGATCGCGGTTCTCGGCTGCGGAGTGGATGTTCTGTATCCTTCAGAAAACCGCAAACTCTACGAGGAGATTAAGCGCCGGGGCTTGCTGCTTTCCGAGTTCCCCATCGGCGCGCCAGCTTATCCTCAAAATTTTCCGATTCGAAACCGGATTGTGAGCGGATTATCCTTAGGTGTGGTCGTGGTCGAAGGCGCTCAACATAGCGGATCGGCGATTACCGCCAAGCTCGCCATGGATCAAGGACGCGAAGTTTTCGCCGTTCCTGGAAATATTACCTCCAAAATGAGCTGGGGTCCGAATCTCCTGATCAAAGATGGAGCCAAACTGGTCCAGGAATGGACCGATGTGACCAATGAATTACCCGTGCCGGTCCGGCGCGATCTGGTTTCGCAGGCCCAGCAAAAGATTTTATTAGAGGCCGGCGAAGTGGCGGCAACCGGGGAGAATCAGGCGGTTGAGGAGCCGCAGAAAGCGCTGGCGCGCAAGCTGTTGCAGCATCTACAAATCGATGTCCCTCAACAACTTGACACTCTCCTTGAATCTTTTGAGGGAGTATCTTCATCTGAGTTGATCGGCGCGCTCTTTGATCTTCAGATGTCGGGGCTTGTCCGGCAATTGCCAGGAAGAAACTTCGTCAAGGTGTGGTAAAAGAGTAGCGTTCTCTTGAGGATTCTTCGGGATTGCTCAATTTGGACGGTAGGTAACAGAGCAATTATGGCTAAATCGCTCGTCATCGTGGAATCTCCGGCGAAGGCGAAAACAATCGGAAAGTATCTAGGAAAGCAGTACCTAGTCAAGGCCTCATTAGGTCACGTTAAGGATTTGCCAAAAAAAGACTTAGCGGTGGACGTGGAAAGAGATTTCACGCCCAGATACGAGGTGATCGAGGGCAAAAAGAAGCTCATTTCGGAGCTGAAACAAGCGGCCAAAGGCATGGACTCGGTTTATCTGGCGGCGGACCCGGACCGCGAAGGCGAGGCGATTTGCTGGCATTTGAAAGAGGAATTAGAGCCGAAAAAGTCGGAAAAGCCAGCAATTTTCCGGGTCATGTTCAATGAAATTACGGCAAATGCGGTCAAAAAAGCTTTTGATAAACCGATGGCCGTCAATATCAATCTGGTGGAAGCGCAGCAGGCGCGCCGGGTGCTGGATCGCTTAGTCGGCTATAAGATTTCGCCGCTGCTGTGGGATAAAGTTCGCCGCGGATTGTCGGCGGGCCGAGTGCAGACAGTGGCCCTCCGGCTCATCGTGGAACGTGAACGTGAGATCAACGCGTTCGAAAAGCAGGAATACTGGACGATTGATGTCGCGCTGAACGCGAAGAAGCCTCCGGTTTTAACGGCGCGGCTCAATAAGCGCGCCGAGGAAACGCCGCAGATCGGGAACGAGGCCGTTGCGACAGAGATTGTCCAGGATGTGGAGGGCGCAGCCTATACCGTTCGCTCGGTGGGTACTCGCGAGAAGCGGCGCAACCCCGTGGCGCCTTTTATCACTTCGACTTTGCAGCAGGATTCGTCGCGCAAGCTCCGGTTCAGCGTAAAGCGCACCATGATGCTGGCGCAGGGCTTGTATGAAGGCAAGGAGTTGGGTAAAGAGGGATCGGTTGGTCTGATTACGTACATGCGTACCGATTCAACCCGCGTATCGGAAGACGCGATTACCGAGGTGCGCGGGTTTATCACGGAGCGTTACGGGCAGGACGGCGCGAAAGGAACTGACTACACGTACCTTCCCGAAAAGCCGAACGTTTACAAAACCAAGAAGGACGCCCAGGACGCTCACGAGGCGATCCGTCCGACGTCCGTTCTGCGCACGCCCGAATCGCTGGAGAAGTATCTGGCGGAAGACGAGTTGAAGCTGTATCGTCTGATCTGGATGCGCTTTGTGGCGTCGCAGATCACTCCCGCCGTATTCGACCAGACCACTATTGACATCAACGCCAAGGGCAAGAGCGGCGTCGATTACCTGTTTCGCGCGACCGGAAGCGTGTTGAAGTTTGAGGGCTTCCTGAAAGTGTATGAGGAAGGTAAGGACGTTAAGGACGAGGATGATGAGGACCTCAAGCACAAGCTGCCCGCCGTCACGGAAGGCGAAGCACTAAAGTTTAAAGAGATCCTTCCGGAGCAGCACTTCACCGAACCACCGCCCCGTTATAACGAGGCCACGCTGGTGAAGAAGCTGGAGTCCGACGGCGTGGGCCGTCCGTCTACTTACGCTTCCATTCTTTCCACGATTCAGGAACGCGAGTATGTGAAGAAAGAGGGCGGCAAGTTCTCGCCCACCGAGCTTGGCACCATCGTGACCGATCTTCTGATCGAAAGCTTCAACGATCTTTTCGATGTGAAGTACACGGCTCGCATGGAAGAGGAACTGGACGAGATCGAAGAAGGCAAGGTGGAATGGCGCACCGCCATGGCCGACTTCTACGACCGGTTCACGAAGGATCTCGATCATGCGGCGCGGAACATGACCGACATCAAGCGCATGGAGGAGCCGACGGACCTCACCTGCGAAAAATGCAGCAAGCCCTTGGTGATTAAGTGGGGCAAGCATGGCCGCTTTATCGCTTGCACAGGTTATCCGGAATGCACCAACACCCGTGAGGTGGCGATGGAGCCCACTGACGGCCACAAGGGAGATTTTAGCGAGCAGGATGAGGCCGAGTATTGTGAGAATTGCGGCCGTCCGATGGTGCTCAAAAAGGGACGCTTCGGGCAGTTTTTCGCCTGCTCCGGTTATCCCGATTGCAAGACCACCAAGCAGATCGGCGGCGAGCAGCGGAAAGACGTGGCGCTCGAAGAGAAGTGCCCGCAGTGCGACAGCAACCTGGTGCAGAAGTTCGGGCGTTACGGCGAGTTTGTTGCTTGCAGCAATTATCCGAAGTGCAAGTATGTCAAGCAAAAGACGATTGGCGTTCCCTGCCCGAACTGTTCCGAAGGAGAAGTGGTCGAGCGCCGGTCGAAGCGCGGCAAAACCTTCTATGGCTGCAGCCGTTACCCGGATTGCGACTTCGTGGCCTGGGGCCGACCGATTCCTGAGAAGTGCCCGGAATGCGGCAGCAGTTATCTGACTGAAAAATACCTGAAGGCTGGTCCGGTGGCACAGTGTCCCAATACGGAATGCAAGTATAAACATCCCATTGAGGCGGCGGTTGAGGCGAGCGTGGCGTGAGTTGCAGCATGGCCGCGCTCACGCTATAACAGGTCTCGCAGATGATCAAATTTTATGACTGAAACGCCTTCTTCCAGCAAAGCCAAGTATAGATTTAAATCGTTTGTAAGAACTGAGCAGTCTTGCTGCTTCGCCGCTAAGCCGATTGCCGCATCTGTCAAACCAAGTCGGCTGTAGAGTAGTCAGATGCACATGCATCAGCGCTGCAAAGCGGCAGTTCTTGCATTAAAGCAATCAATCTACGCAGTACGCCTCTCGCTACTTCGAGTTCCGCCCCTTCATGTCTATCAAGGAACTGACTTCAGCAAGGATATGCGGGATGGCGTACCGACGCGGAATTTGCTCCAGAATTCACGCGAGCAGGTCCTAAGCTATAGCTGCATAACCGCTGGTACGCTTAATCGGTCATCAGCTTGCTAACTTCATCGCAATTGGCTCGCCAGTGACGCTATCTACCAAAATTGTTTTATACTCCAGCGGCAAACCAGCTCCCATAGAGCGTATCAGCTCCGGTGCTGTGGTCCGCCGTTTTGGGAATCCAAGCGTAACGCGCCAGACTTGTCGGCCCTTATTAGGAATGGGGAACATATCCGAGAAGCTGAATCATTACTTCTCGTGCTTCTTTACCCTTTGCTCATGGCCTGCCCGAATGCGATCAGGTTTCCGTCAGGGGCCAGGACAAGCAGTTCCCGTTGTCCGTAGCTCTGGTTCACTGGCCCGTGGACATCGCCCTTTGCCAAGGCGTCGAGCTTTGGTTTGAGTTCCGTATAGAGTAAATCGACATCGTGAACGTCGATGTAATAGGCGAAACGTCGATTACCGGGAGGCGCTCCGCCATTGCCGGTTTGCTCTAGGAGACGAAAGCCCACCCCTTCCCGTTCCACGTAGGCGTAATTGGCAGCACGAAAGAGCGTCTCAAAGCCTAATGTTTCCACAAAGAAATTGAGCGCCTGGCCGAGATCGCGGACGTGCATGAAAGGGGTAACTTGAATAAAGTTCGACAGAAGATGCTCTCCCAGCGGGAAGACTACCACAGAGCGGTTTACTGAAGGCGCGATACACTGAGCCTGCACCCGCATGTCCGCTACCCCATCCCAAACAACCCTGACGGCTGAACAGCAGCGCTTAGCCGAAGCCGAAGTGCGCAGCAAGCATTGGCGGCGCTGGGGTCCTTACCTGGCGGAACGCGCCTGGGGCACCGTTCGCGAAGACTATAGCGCGAATGGCGACGCCTGGGATTACTTCCCGCACGATCACGCCCGTTCCCGCGCTTACCGCTGGACGGAGGACGGCATTCTCGGCATTTGTGACAATCATCAGTATCTTTGCTTCGCGCTCGCGTTCTGGAACGGGCAAGATCCCATTCTGAAAGAGCGCCTGTTTGGACTGACAAACGGCGAGGGCAATCACGGCGAGGATGTGAAAGAGCTTTATTATTACCTGGACGCGACACCCACGGCTTCTTATCTGAAAGGGCTTTACAAATACCCGCAAGCGGCATACCCGTATCAAGAATTGCTGGATGAGAACCGCAAGCGAACGCGCCAGGACCCGGAGTTTAATCTTGAGGATACCGGCATTTTCAATGAGAATCGGTATTTCGATATTTTTGCGGAGTACGCTAAACGCGACCTGGATGACCTTTTGATTCGGGTCACGATTGCGAACCGTGGGCCGGAAACAGCCGATCTCCTTTTTCTTCCGACGCTTTGGTTTCGTAATACCTGGAGTTGGGGAGGCAAGGAAAGCCCGACGGAAAAACCAGACGTGCGGCTTCGATCACCTTCGCTTCTCGAAGCGAGACACTCCCGACTGGGAACGTTTCTTCTTGAACTGGACGGCACGCCGCCCGTTGTATTTACCGAGAACGAAACCAATACGGAACGGCTCTGGTCACGGCCAGGATCGAACCGGTTCTACAAGGACGCTTTTCATGAGTATCTGATTGACGGAAAACAAGAGGCGATCAGCCCGGACGAGCAAGGCACGAAAGCGGGCGCGGTTTACCGTTTAAGAATCGACAGCGGCGGGCAGAAAGAATTTTACTTTCGACTGGCGCGGGATGGTTCCCTTGATCTGCCTCGTGAGCAATGGCCCGGAGTCTTTCAAAGCCGGATTCAGGAGGCGGATCAATTTTATTCCCGCTTCTCCCCGCATTTGGATGAGAGTGCGCGCGCGGTACAGCGCCAGGCTTTTGCCGGACTGTTCTGGAGCAAGCAGTTCTACCACTATGTAGTCGAGACGTGGCTCGATGGCGATCCGGCTTCGCCTCCTCCGCCCCTGGAACGTAAGCACGGACGCAATAGCAAGTGGATGCAGCTCTTTAACGAAGACGTGATCTCCATGCCGGACAAGTGGGAGTACCCCTGGTATGCCGCCTGGGATCTCGCCTTTCATACCGTGGCGATCGCCCCGGCAGACCCCGACTTCTGTAAAGCGCAATTGTCGTTGTTCTTGCGTGAATGGTACATGCATCCAAACGGTCAGCTTCCCGCCTATGAGTGGTCCTTTGGGGACGTGAACCCTCCCGTTCATGCGTGGGCTTGCTACCGCGTATTCCAGATTGACGCTAAGCAGAAGGGCAAGCCGGATTACGGATTTCTCGAAAGCTCCTTTCACAAGCTGCTGATGAACTTTACCTGGTGGGTCAACCGGAAAGACCAGGAAAACAATAATATCTTTGAAGGCGGATTTCTCGGGCTGGATAATATTGGCATCTTCAATCGCAGCGCTCAACTTCCGCCGGGATGGCTGCTGGAGCAAGCGGATGGATCGAGTTGGATGGCGATGTACTGCCTGGGGATGCTGAAAATCGCATTGCAGCTTTCGAGCGCTGATCGTATCTATGAGGACATTGCCAGCAAGTTTTTCGAGCACTTCCTCTACATTGCGGACGCGATCAACCACAATGCCGGCATGGGCCTCTGGGATGAGGAGGACGGCTTTTATTACGACCGCCTGCGATTTCCGGATAAAAAGCACGAACTGATGCGGGTTCATTCGCTGGTCGGTCTGGTGCCGCTCTTTGCGGTGGATACGCTTGAGGTTCACCACCTAGACAAACATCCGGGATTCAAGAAGCGGATGCAATGGTTTATAGATAACCGGCAGGACCTTACCGAAGGTCTTGCTCCCCTGGAACAGGGCGGAGTCAATCAGCGGCGGCTTTTGTCCGTGGTGAATCGCCGTCGCCTGGAGCGGATTCTGCGCCGGGTATTCAGCGAAGATGAATTTTTGTCGCCTACCGGCGTTCGCTCGGTTTCACGCTATCACCAAGCGAACCCGTACATCCTGCAGGTGGATGGAAGGGAATTTCGCATTGATTATGAGCCTGCCGAGTCGCAGACGGATATGTTCGGCGGAAACTCCAACTGGCGCGGGCCGGTCTGGTTTCCAATGAATTACCTGTTGATTGAGGCGCTGCAACGCTTACACCACTACTATGGCGATAGTTTTCAAGTGGAGTTTCCCACCGGCTCCGGTCAGCAGATGAATTTACGCGAAGCAGCGCGGCAATTATCGCAGCGGCTCATTTCCATTTTCCTGCCGGGTGACGGAGGACGCCGACCGGTGTATGGAAAGAACCGGTTATTTCAGGAAGATCCCCACTTTCGGGATTACGTTCTCTTTTACGAATACTTTCATGGAGACAATGGGACCGGACTCGGCGCGAGTCATCAGACAGGCTGGACGGGACTCGTGGCGAAGCTTTTACAGCAAAGCGGCAGCTTTGGGATGCACTCATGATACGAACTACTCCCATAATTACTTTGGTAGCCTCTTGGCTGTTAGCTCTTCCGACAGCGCGGGCAGACTCTTACACGTTTACGAGTCTGCCGCTCATTGCTCAAGGGATTAACAACGCCGGGCAGATCGTCGGGCTTGGCGTGGCTGGCGAGACTACCTACGGCTTGCTGTATGACCATGGCACCTTCACCACGATTTTTGCCCCCGGCTCCAGCAACACGTTAGCATACGGCATCAACAACCGAGGCCAAATTGCGGGCTATTACACGGATGGAACCACCAATTTTGAGTATGGCTTTGTGTACACACAGGGCCAATTTATGCGGCTCGATCCCGGCTATTTAGCGCTCGGCCTCAATGACGCCGGACAGGTGGCCGGCTATGGTTTCGTCTATGACGGGAGCGCGTACCGGACCATCAGCGTGCCGGGGGCGCGGG
>CAXUBB010000170.1:0-5133 GCA_964249105.1 uncultured Bryobacteraceae bacterium
TCCATTTTTGGAGGTCTTGGGTAATCCCAGACGGAGTCCTGATCCGGTCCCGGCTGAATGCGTTTCATCATGATCTCCGTGAATTAAAAGCTGGCCCACCCAATCAGCGTAATGCCGAGGGCATAAGCGCCTAACATCAGCGCGATCAAGCGGCTCGTTTCCGCCGGCGCGCTCCGGAACTCCTGCCAAACGAAGACGCCCCACAAGGCCGCAATCAGGGTCGCTCCCTGGCCGAGCGCGTAGGAGATGGCCGGCCCCGCCACGCCTGAAGCGATCACATTCAAGCCCAGGGCGATCATCCAGATCATTCCGCCCAATAATCCGGGTCCATGAAGCCCAGGCCGCGCTCGCCGGTAATCAGAAAAGTGAGAGCCTTTGGCGCGCATGAACCACCCGTTAATCGGTATGCTGCTCAATAAAACTCCCACTCCAAAAAATAAAAGAGCGGTATAGGGCGTGAGCATGCCCGCAGCGATCGGTTGGGAGTTGAAGTCCGGTGAAATGGCCCGCATCAGTTGCGGGTAGAAAAAGCCCATCAGCAGCCCGGCAACAATCGCAAACGCCAGCCCGGAACTCTTGCGCGATTCCTGTGCCTGGGGCAGTTTGCGATAAGCAGCGGCGGAGACAATCATCGCCAGGAGAATGAAACATACGCCGCAGACTAGCAACGCGACATTCCCTTTTGGCACCTGAAGGTAGCTGACCGCTGTTCCGATCACGAGCGCCAGGCCAATACCCACCGGGAAAGCCACGGCCATCCCGGCGGCATCGATAGCGGCGACGAGCAGGATATTGGCGAGATTGAAAAGACCTCCGGCGAGCAGCGCTTTCCATTCGAACACCCAGGAGGCCGTCTTGAGATTCGCGGCGGACGGCATGCCCGCCGAACCGAAGGCGCCAAGCAGGAAACAGAAAAGCAGCCCTGTTATGGCGACACCTATTGAATAGTCCCAATAAAAGAGTTCGAACGGCCAGCGTTCCCGTCCCGCTAACTTTTGCGTATTCGCCCAGGACCCCCAGCCAATCATGGTGAGGACACACAGGAGAATCGCCATCTCTGAACTATGGACTGTGAACATGCGAGACGCTATTCCCCATCCATCACACAGCGAAAGCCGACCGTGCCGGAGCGGTCATAGCTCGGGGCCATGAGCAGCAGCTTGCCGTGCTGATCGTTGCGATAGGCTTGCGGAAAGTACCAAATCGAGCCTCGCGGCTGATAATTGTTGCCGCCGCGCAGGATGCCTCCCCGGGTGTGCTCATCTGTGTATTCATCCGTCCATTGCCACACATTGCCGACCAGATCCATCACGCCGAAAGGACTGACGCCGGACGGATGAGCGCCTACATCCTCCGGTTCTGGTGAAATGCGTCCCTGCGCCGGTTTGGGAACAGCGGACGGTTGCCATTCGTTGCCCCAGGGATAGATACGGCCATCCGTTCCCTGGGCGGCATACTGCCACTCCCACTCGTGCGGCAGCCGCTTGCCTGCCCATTGAGCGTAGGCGCGCGCGTCTTCCTGCGAAACCCAGGTGACGGGTTTATGCGCCCAGCCTTCGGGAAAGGAACCGTTTTTCCAATGGCGGAGAAAGTTCAGGCGGTCTTTCGGCCCGTAGCGCGTCGCGTCCAGAAATTTCTTGAACTCCGCATTCGTGACGAGATATTTGTCGATATAGAACGGCTTCATTTGCATCCGGTGCTCGTGAAAACGGCGCGGCATGTCTTCCCACGGGTACTGCACATCAACACCCATATCATTGAACCCTTCGATTTCGACGCCGCTCACTTTGAACAAGTACTCTCCGCCGGGGATTTTGAGCATGTTCTCCGGGGTGCGATCCGCGGGTTTGGTCCTGGGGATCTCAACGAGCTGCTGCGGCAGAGTTTTCCATTCCGAGGAGTACGCGGACAAGGGTTTGACCGTTAGGTTTTTCATGCTGTCCATCAATTTCCGCATACCGCTTGCGGGATCGCCAACTGTTGCCAGGACTGCTCCAAAGCCATGCGCTTCGAGCGGAAACGAGAGCACGGCCATCGCGCCGTCACGCTCCGGTTTTAGCTCAATCCCATGATAAAGATCGAAGTACCGCCTTCCCGCCTGGGCCGGAACTGACATTTGCGGACCGTCGCTATCGTACTCACTGCGGTTCACAATGGTCCAAACAGTTTCGTTTTCGAGCGGCCAACGGCTCGCATACACGCCGTAGCGGTGCATCGGATAGAGCGGCTCCCACGCGGGGCTGATCAGAAAGGGAGCTACGGCGCGCTCGATAGCCGCGACGCGCCGGGTTGCCTCGCCATCGCGCGGAGTGATGCCGTTCCAGATGCCCCAAATGTTTTCCCAACTTTCCCAGCCTTCCCCATTAAAGAAGGCGTATTGCAGATCATCAGTCTTGCTGCGATTCCAACGGTCCGAGATATTGACCATGTGGCGGGTTTCAAGCCAGCGGTAACGGTCCACCCCAGGCACGAAACCGAACTGATCGCTGTACTGCCCCCATGTCATCACATTCCAGGCGAGCGCTTCGTCGGCGGGACCGCCCTCCGGTTCAAAGGCCAGCGGATGCCCAACCCCTTCCGCCGCTTCGGAGAAGGCCAGCGGCACGCCATCCTGCGTATCGCCGTTAATGCCGTCCGCCCCGATTTCTTTCATGAGATCGGCAATGGCTTGCGGCCACGGCACGCCGGGATCGCGGGTTCCTTGATCCCACATCATCATGGGAAAGAGAACGCGGACATGATGGCGGTGGAAATCCGCTACCATCTGTTTGACGCCGTTCACCCCGCCGGGCATGGCGCGGATCATGTCGTGCTGGTTGCGGTCATCAATGCCCATGTTGGGGTAGGTGGGCCAGATCAGAACCGCGTCGATTCCGCCGTAACGTTTTTCGAGATCATCCAGGTATCGATCCACCGTGTACCGGCCCGCGACCGGATCATAGAAGTAACGGTCCTGCACCATCATCTGCGGCTGCATGAAACTGGATTGCGTCCATTTAAGAGCAGGCTCGTCATATCGTTTGCCGCGGTAGCCGATGCGGATGCGGCGCTCCGCGCGCCAGTGCGTTATATCTTTCAGCCACTCCGCATGGATATCGGGCGGGCAGGCGCCCGTCGCGGCGCCGGTCCAGGCTCCTTTGAGGGTGAGGCAGTCGGGAGCCGGGATCAACTGGTTCTTGGGTCCATAGTGCGTGTCTTGCGCGAGAACAGAACAAGAGATCGCGAAAACAGACAGGAACAATCGAAGGTTTACATTCATATCGGTATACGCCAAGACATTGATGTCGTGAATCGATTCATTTGAATATATCTAACCGGACCGGCGTTGGCGAGTGGTCCTTGCTTTCTCCATCGGCACTCCCAAAGACGATTCACGCACGGCTAATTTCAATGGAAGCTGGATCGATACCGGTGAAGGGTCTTTTATATTGCCCAAGATGCGGCCGATCAATAGTTCCGCGCCTTGCTTTCCAATTTCGTAAGCCGGCTGCACAACGGATGTCAGGCGTGGTCGAAAGGCGTCGTAAATTGGTAAGTCATCAAAGGTGGCGACAGCTATATCTTCCGGGCAATGCAATCCTAATTCATCAATAGCGCGCATGAGCCCGAACGCCATCGTCCCATTACAGGCAAAGACCGCGCTCGGACGAGGACGGCTGGCCAGCAACTCCAGGCTGGCTCGGTATGCGGCATCAAACCGAAAGTCTCCATTCCGAACCAGCCCCGGTTCCGGCTTTATGCCCGCTTCGCGTAGCGCCTGTTCATAGCCGCGAAGCCGATCTCGTCCGGTTTGGATCTCCAGGCCGCCCGTCAGAATCGCGACCCGCCGGTGGCCTACAGCAATCAAGTGCCGCACGCAGTCCAGAGCGCCTTTAACATTGTTGACCGTTACGGAATCAATTCCCTCTTCGGGAGGTATGCGGTCCATACAAACGACATGCATTCCGGACTGGCGCGCTTTCTTGATGTGCGTGAAACTCGCCTTGCGGTGGGATGCAAGCACAATGGCCACACCATCCACTTGACGGCTGCGTAGCATCGCGAGCACCTGCCGCTCCTTCTCTACGTCGTCATCGGTGTTGACGATGATGGGCAGAAACCCGCGTCGAGAAGCCGCATCTTCCACGCCTCGTACTACCTGGGGAAAAAAAGGATTCGTGATGTCCGAAATAACGACACCGATGAGTTTGGTGCAGCGGCCCTTGAGACTGCGCGCAATAAAACTCGGTTGGTAATCGAGTGATCGCATCACCTCTTCCACGCGCTCGCGCAGTTTCGGACTGACCCGAAAGGAGCCATTGAGGACGTTCGACACCGTGCCCACAGATACCCCGGCGACAGAGGCAATTTCTTTAATCGTGGCCATGAAGGTTCAGAAGACAGAAAAACAAGCAAGGATATTTCGTTGATCCACCTACCGGAGGCAATGTAACGAAGATATCATCGTTTTTCTCCTCCATGCCAAATTGCTCTTGAATCGATTCAATTTCTGTGTTACTGTCTCCCACAAGGAAATCCCGCTTGCATCGGGTGATCTAAACCACGGGCGGTAGGAGTCCGTCCCGGCGGAATTGAGGTGTGGAGTGCCAGCAACTAAGTTCGTTGATCGGAATACCCTGCATTTCCCTGCTACCCTGCGGCTTCTTGCTCTCGCCCTTTCGGTTTCTCTGGCCGCCAACCCATTCGCCCAGACACCCTCTCCGCATCCAGAAGATGACAAGAAAACGGCAAACAAACTGTATCTCGCCGGCCTTGCTCTCGCCAAAGACGGCAAACTTGAAGAGGCCATCACCGATTTTGATAGAGCCGCCGAAGCAGATGGTACGAATACCCTGCTCCTCAATGCTGCCGGCGCCGCTTACAGCCTGAAAGGGGATCTAAAACGCGCGCAAGAGTATTTCATCCAGTGCCTCCAACTCAACCCAGGGTTCATCCCGGCCCGTAAGAATCTGGCGATCACCTACTTCGCGGCTGATGAATACGATCAAGCCTTCGCCCAATTTCAGAAACTCAAAGAGGCTTCGGCCGCCTCGGCCGCAACTGCCGATCTTTTCCTTGGAATAATCGCGGTGAAAAAGTCCAATTATGCCCCGGCGGTGAGCTGGCTCGAAGCATCGGGCATACTCCTCGATC
>CAXUBB010000170.1:5143-10317 GCA_964249105.1 uncultured Bryobacteraceae bacterium
ATCTCACACGGATCCAGAAAGCGCGCGAAGCCCTCGCAAAGTTCGATGCGCTTCACGGAATCACGCCTTCGCAACAGTTGGAAGCCTCGGATCTTTACTCAAAGCTGGCGCATGCGGCCCAGAAAACCGGTGACTTAGCATTGGCCCTCCAGTCCCTTCGACGCGCCGCTCAACTCGCTCCGGCGCGGGAAGACAACTACCTCGATTTCAGCAGCATTTGCGCCGATGAAGGGAATTACCCGCTCGCCCTCGAAGGCGCCGACATCGGACTCGATCACATTGCCCACTCGTACCGCCTGCTCGTGCAAAAAGGCGTCGTGCTGGAGAATCTGGCGCGCTTCGACGAAGCGCAAAACATCCTTCGCCAGGCGAGCCATCTACAGGCAGACAACAGCGTTGCGCTACTGAGTCTGGCCATTGTGCAAACCCACGCCGGACAGCTAGAAAATGCCCAGTCGACCCTCGCCTCCGCTATAAAACAGTTCCCGGACAACTACTATATGCATTACCACTTGGGCAAACTGCTACTTCAAATGCAGGAAGCCAACCCGAACGACTCGACTCTTCGGACGGAAGCCATGCGCGCTTTCGAGAATGCCATCCGCTACAACCCTTCTTACGCGGACTCTTATTATCAACTGTCGAAATTGTATCTTCGAGACGCGCCCAAACAGGCTGAGCAGGATCTCGTGAAATGTCTGCGCCTCGATCCCCACCACGCGCCGGCTGAATACTCTCTCGCAAGGCTTTATCTTCGCAGCGGCAGACGAGAGGAAGGACAAGCTTTAATTGATCGTTTCGAACGCCAGCGCCAGGCCGACAAAGTCAAAGACAATCAAAAACCCAGGATTGCGTTAGCTCGCAATTAATTTCATGCAATTTGCCAAGGAGGTCCCATGAGCGAAGTAAAAAGTTCCCAATCAGATCATTCCAGATCATTGCCGGGCGGGAGACCGGTTGCGCTGGCTCGCCGGAAACGCGGACCACGGGGCGCGCTGTTATTGGGCGCTTTCCTCTTGCTGGCCGTTGTCAGTCCCGTTATCGCCCAATTCAATAGCGGATTCACCGGTGTAGTCCTCGAACAGTCCGGCGCTGCGGTTCCAGGAGCCACGGTGACTGTGACCAATCAGGCGACACAGGTCCGCCAAACAACTACCTCCTCATCCACCGGCGACTTTCGTGTTTTATCTCTGCCGGGTGGGGTCTACACGATTGTGGTCGACGCGCCCGGATTCAAGCAGTGGGCCCAGAAAGACGTCACGCTCGAAGTAAACCAGGTCGAAACGCTCCACCCCACGATGGCTCTGCCGACGCAGAAGGTGGAGGTCACAGTCTCTGACGCTGTCGCCGCCGTGGAGACGGATCGCAGCGAAACCTCGCGTGAAATCTCGGCCAAGACCATCGAAAACGCGCCGTTATTGGGACGGAATGTCTACACAAGCATGATCGAATTAGCTCCCGGCGTCACCGGCTCGGGATTGCCCAGCGGCGGCGCATTGGGCTCGGGCTCCAATAACAACGATAGTTTCGAGCAGGAACAAGGCTACCAGCTCAATGCCGCGGGCCAGCGCCAGGAAAACAATGATAACGACGTGGACGGCTCCACGGTGAACAGCGCCTCGCGCGACGGCGTAGTGAACTTAGCCCCGGAACCCGATTTTGTTCAAGCCATACGTATCTCCGGCGCAACGTTCGATGCCGCCAAAGGCCGCTACAGCGGAGCCTGGGTACAGGTATTTACGAAGTCCGGGACGAACCAGTTCCATGGCAGCCTCTCTGAATATCACACGAACAATGATCTCTCCGGCCACACCATATTCCAGAACTGCGCCGCAGGCGGCTGCCCGGCTTTCCGCCGCAACGAGTTCGGGGGCACCTTTGGCGGCCCCATTGTAAAAAACAAACTCTTTTTTTTCGTTGGAGCCTATGGTTTGCTCTCCTCCACCGCAGCGACGACGGTAGCTCCGATCGAAACGCAGCAGTTCGCTCAGTTTGTCGAGCAGAATTTTCCCTCCAGCTTGGCCAGCGCTTTCTTCAAAAATGCGCCGCCGACCAATTATCCGACGAGTAACTTCCGCACAGTAGCCCAGATCGCCGCCGCGAACCCCGGACAATTGCCTTTGAGCGGACTCTTTCTGCAGAACGCAAATCTGCCGGCCATTGGCACTGTCACGGTTCCCGAGAGCCTGACTCATAATGCCCGCCAATGGCACGTCCGCACGGATTACGAGATCAACCAGAACAATCGGCTGTTTTTTGATTTCTTCCGTACCAATGTAAATCAGTTGCAACAAGACGCCCGGCCGCTGTTCCAGGTGGTCATCCCCAATACCGGCCTCTACGGCAAACTCGATTGGACCCATTTATTCTCTCCCACGCTGCTCAATGAAGCGGGTTTCACCATCACGAGAGCCGTTGGCTCGAATCCGGCTACGACGAGCAATCGCGACCTCCCCAGCGTCGGAATTACCGGCATCGGCGACGCATTTAATAATCAGTGGGGTCCGGCC
Organism: uncultured Bryobacteraceae bacterium; assembly: GCA_964249105.1. GTDB lineage: Bacteria > Acidobacteriota > Terriglobia > Bryobacterales > Bryobacteraceae > Bog-105. The sequence goes on from CAXUBB010000170.1 coordinate 7,654, forward strand.
GGATGGGTTCACGAAAACTTTAACTGGCATGACGTGCTCACCTGGAACCACGGCAAGCACAATGTCTCCGCCGGGGTCGATATCGACCGCCACCACGACGACGACAACTTCACCAATGCCCTTTTGCGGCCTAGCTTTTCGTTCGCTAACCTGCTCGATTTTGCCCAGGACACTCCCTACTCCCAGAGCGGTCCCGCGCTCACCGTGGCCAACAACGGCTTGGCTTCTAATTTGTATCAGGTACTTCGCTGGATTTATATTGGTGGATTCGTCAAGGACGATTGGAAGGTAACCCCCCGTTTCACGCTGAACCTCGGCTTGCGATATGACGACTTCGGCCACTGGGGCAACTATCACAATTCAACAACACCTTTCCCTTTATTCACTCCCGGAGCGGGATCTACTTTCGCACAGCAAGTCGCCGCCGGAAATATGCAAGTTCATAGCGGCAATAATGCTTACGTGATCACCAACAGGCCTATGTACGCAAGCCCCCGCCTTGGTTTCGGCTGGGACGTATTCGGCGACGGCAAAATGGCGGTCCGGGGAGGTTATGGCTTGTACTACAACATTGTGGCCGATGGCGCCTGGTCATTCGCATCCCGCGCCAACCCGCCCGTGTGGGCCGTTCCGTCGTTTAGCGTCGTTAACACAATTCATCCGTTCAGCTACGGCTTGGGAAGCGGCAACGGCGCCATCTGGCCGATTCCAACCGGAATTTCCTTCCAGCCGAACGCCGCCGGAGGCATTGCCGGCCTTCCCGTGCTTACATCCGGCGTGAATAGTCCGCTTGCTCAGCCCCGTACGCATGTCTGGATGGGGGCCATCCAGAAGGATCTCGGCCATAACCTCATCTTTGAAGCCGATTACAACGGTTCACACAGCGACCACCTCTACACGCAGACCGACGTGAATCGCTTTCCGGGTGATCTGATTCAAAACGCGGGCGTACAGACTCGGCTCAATCCGAACTTCGGCAGCATTATCTTTGGTCGCACCATCGGCATCGCCGACGGCCACTATGGCACCTTCATGCTCAGTAAACAGATGAGCCGCAACTGGCAGATGCGAGGCATTTACACTTTCGGCAAATCCACTGATTACCTGAGCAGCAATGACAACGGCACAGGCAACTCGGAGTCCGTCATCGATGCTCTCAACGTTTCCGCTCAGCATGGTTTGTCAGATTTCAATGTGACCAAAAGGTTCACCTTGGATAGCGTCTGGCTTTTGCCGTCACTCTTCCAAGGTGGGATCGGAAAGACGCTGCTCGGGGGTTGGCAGGTCTCAACCATTATGGTTCTGCAGAGCGGCACTCCGTTCACGGTCTACACCAGTGCGCCCTTTACGCCCATCCTTACCAACGGTGTTGTAACCGGGCTGAAGCCCGGCGGCGGCGATTTCAATGCCGACGGCTATAACTACGACGTTCCGAATGCGCCCGCGCCGGGAGCCGTGAAAACCGGGAACCGCTCGGACTTCACCAATGGTTTTGCCTCAGCATCGGCGTTTCCGATTCCTGCGTTGGGAAGCGAAGGAAATCTGGGACGGAACACCTACTTCGGACCGGGACTGGCGAATGTCAATGTCCAATTCTCAAAGGCATTCACCTTTGAGCGCTACAGTTTTGAGATCCGCGCCGACTTATTCAACCTCTTCAACCGGGTCAATCTTCTCGATTCGTCCGTTGTCAGCGACCTTTCCAGCAGCCAGTTCGGCCACGCGACGGCGCAGAATTTCCCGCGCTATGCCCAATTTGGTCTGCACTTCAGCTTCTGATTTATCGATGCGAGGGATTCCGGTAAACCCGAATCCAATGGGTGCGGACGTTCGCCTGCAGGCGCTGGTCGCCCGCATCCAGCACCAGCGCGTTCGAAGCTTGCACCGGCATGTGGCAATCCACGCATCTGGAAGCAATCTGACTGCCGGCCTTTCCAAACATTCCGCATTGATCTACGCGGTGGCACTCGAGGCACCGGCTTGAGTACTCCGTCGCGGGCCGCTCCGGCTTGTGTACATCATGGCAGGTAGAACAGGTCAATTGCGGCGAGGACTGGAAATAGCGACTTCGTTCCAGTAGAATCACCTGATTCCCGTGAACATCCAATCGGTCGGTTGCCGTCGGCTCCTGCAATCTCACGTAGTCGGAAAGCGGTTCTCCCGGCCTGAAAGTGAACGCCGGCGCCACCGGTTCGCCCGCCCCGCCGTGGCATTGCGCACACACATCCAACTGCCGTTCGCGGCTCAATCCGAACGGCGGCATCCGCTTCTTCGGCAGCGGCGGGGTAGAACTTACAGAGTGAAGCTGAACGTGCTCCCGCCCTGGTCCATGGCAACGCTCACAAGTAATCCCAAGAACAAGATTGTCGCGTTTATAGCGATTCTCAGTGGGTGCCGAGGTGACTGGCTGAAAGTACGTGGTATGGCATTCGAGACACCGCGGCAGCACAGGCCGCTCGAAATCAGCCGAACCATCTACGTATCCGGGGCTGTTGACCCATTCATGAAGCTGCGTCCAATATGAGACGGGCAGTTCGAATAGCGCATTCCGCTTCCAATAAAGATAGGTTTGTCCCTTGGTCGCCGAGCCGATGACAAGGGCCATCTGCTCCGCCTGTTTGGAGACGTGACCGTTTTTCTTCCAAACTGACGTTTAATAGAAGC
>CAXUBB010000171.1:0-2915 GCA_964249105.1 uncultured Bryobacteraceae bacterium
GGACAAAGCGCCTGCCGTATACGGCAGGCGCTTTGCTTTTGAAATTGATTTTTCTGTAAAATTGATCTGTCAGAATCAACGCTTCCCGTTGGGAGTGAATCCATGGCGTCCATGAAGTTCTTTTATGTCAGCCGCCTTGCTTACTACGCGCTGTTTCTTGCGTGTGTCACAAGGGGTCAAGTGAATCGGTCCGCGCTGACAGGAACAGTAACGGACGTACAGGGCGCGCGCGTGCCCGGTGTGGAGGTGCATCTGACGCAACCTGCGACGGATCTGTCGCGATCGGCACATACAGGCTCGCAGGGTGAGTACCATTTTGATACGCTTCCGGTCGGCGAGTACGTTGTGGAGTTTATAAAGACCGGATTCGGCGCAATACGAGTGGACCGCGTGCTGCTGGCGGCGGGAAACACACAAACGCTCAATGCACTGCTGGACGTTGCGAGCACGCGGCAGCAAACGAAAGTGACTGAAGCGTTAGTTCAGTTGGACCGGACAGATGCAAGCGTAAGCGCCTCAATTGAAGGAAAGCAGGTAAGTGATCTACCAATTAATGGACGAAACTGGGCTGCCTTAACTGCGCTTGTGCCGGGAGCAACGGACGCGGGAGCAGGTGATCAGCGGACCATTCGTTTTGCGGGACACGGTTTGGACGACAACAACCTGACGCTGGACGGAGTGGATGCAACCGCCGTTTTCAATCAAGAACAGCGCGAGTATATGCGGTTGAACATTCCGCTGGAGTCAATCAATCAATTCCAGGTACAGGCACAGAATTTTGGGGCAGACGTCGTAGGCGGCACGGCTGGCGGACAAGTATCGGTGGTGTCACCGTCCGGAACTAATAGCTTTCATGGCAACGTATTCGAGTATTTGCGGAATAGCGTGTTGGATGCGCGCTCGCCATTTGACAAGTCGTCCCCGGCGCCGTTTCTGCTGAACCAGTTTGGCGCGGGTTTCGGAGGGCCGATTGTGCGCGACCGGACCTTCTTTTACGCCAACTATGAAGGTCTGCGGCAAAAGCTGGAGAACACGCAAATTGGGCTGGTACCGAGTCCTAGCTTTGATGCTCAAGCGGCTCTGCAGTCTCCGGCTTTGCTGCCGATCTTGAAGGCTTACCCGCAGGGAACCTCGCCGGCGGCAAACGTGAACGTGTGGAATTATATTGCGCCGGGACGTCAGATTGATAACGAAGACTCGGGGATGGTTCGTCTCGATCAGCATTTCAGCGATCGTACAACAGCGTTCCTGCGCTATAACCAGGATGAAGCGGTAGAAACCACCCCAACCGGCCAGCTCACCGTACTGACAAAGTATGACACTAAATATCGGAACGGCGTGGGGGAGTTGGCCCACGTATTCACGCCTTTCCTGGTGAACGACGCAAGGTTCGGGTTTAATCAGACGGCCTATCACACGGCCAGCCTTTCGCCGGTGCCGTACGGCATTTCGGTATCGGGCGGCGGAAGCGGCTTCAGCTCTCTGGCGGGCGCATCAACGACCGACTATCCATCGAAAAGTCTGGATCTGCTTGACGATCTTTCCTGGTCAAACGGCAGACACACCATCAAGATAGGATTTCAGATTCGCTGGATCGCGTTAAATCAGGGAACGTCGCAGAGCGGCACCCTGACCTATAACTCCATCAACAATTTCGCGGCGAATCTCATCGGCAACGCTGCCTATACGGCCATTCTGCCTCTCAAACGCCAGCGCAAAACGCAATACTGGGGCTACGCGCAGGATGAATGGAAGGTGACGCCGAACTTCACGGTGACGGCTGGAATTCGCTACAACTACTTCAATGTTCTGCACGAGATCAACCACAATGCCATCCCATTTGACTTTGGAACGTGCGGCGGATATTGTTCGCCGTTCGACACGTTCAGTCATCCACGGTCGAACGACTTCGATCCGCGAGTTGGGATGGCCTGGTCGCATGGGAATACGGTAGTGCGAGCCGGCGGCGGTATCTATCACACTGACGGCCAGGAGGACGATCAAAATCTTCCCATTTCGAACACAGTGGCTCGGTACTCCTTCAGCAGCACGCAGTTTCCAGCGCTTTCATTCCCGTTGACGCCGTTTCTAGTAGCCGCGCAGGATGCCGGATTGGGCGTGGTTTCACCGCGCGACCTGGACCGCAACCGGAAGGATGACTATGTGGCGGCCTGGACGGCTTCGCTACAGCGGAAGCTGCCGCTAAACATTGTGGGAACGGCGGCTTATTTAGGGAATAAGGGAACGAATTTACTCACGACCACTTACGTCAACCTAATCAATCCGGCGACTGGCTTGAGACCGTATCCAGCTTTTGGTCCGGTTTCCTGGCGCGGCAATGTAGGAAACAGCACGTTTCATGCGCTTCAATTTAACGCACAGCGGCAGTTCCAGGATGGGTTTCTTTTGTCGGCCAATTATATGTGGTCGCACTCGATCAATGACGGCAGCATCGGGGGCGGCGATTCGGATGTGCCTCAGAACTCATTTTGCCGGTCATGCGATAAGGGCGATAGCGATTTCGACTTGCGACAGGTTTTTAACTTTTCTGCGGTTTACCAATTGCCGTTTGGAGGGAGCAGGCGTTACCTCACAAGCCCTAGCGTCCTGCGCGCAATTCTCTCAGATTTCGAGCTTTCCAGCATCTCTTCGTGGCAGACCGGGCTGCCGGTCAACGTCACCGTGGACAGATCGAATTCTACCGTGCCGGGGCAGTATGCGACACCTCCGCAGCGGCCTAATTACATTGATGGCGTTTCGACCATGCCTCCCGGAGGCGCAACGCCGAATGAGTGGATCAATCCAGCAGCCTTTTTGATTCCAGCAGCCGGCACATTCGGCAATCTGGGGCGAAACGCTCTTCGGGCGCCGGGAATTTGGCAGGTGGATCTGGGCGGGTCGAAGTATGTCACCCG
>CAXUBB010000171.1:2925-4684 GCA_964249105.1 uncultured Bryobacteraceae bacterium
AAACCTGAGATTTCGGGCTGATGGATTCAACATCTTCAACCGAGCGCAGTATGGGAACCCGAACAGCGATCTATCTCTGGGCAACTTCGGCGTGATTACCACGCCGGTGAATTCGCAGGCCGTGGGGCGCGGACGGCCCAGAGAATTTCAGTTTTCGGTGAAGTTGAGTTTCTGATCAAACAGCTAACGCGAGCCATGGGCGCGAGGAGCCGTTCACATGCGGATATAATTCGATCTAACCCCCATGCTTGAGGCTTTCGGTTTATCCGACCCCGGCTGTGTCCGCGCAAATAACGAGGACTACTTCATCAGCGACAGTGAGTATGGCGTCTTTATTCTTGCGGATGGCATGGGAGGAGCCAATGCCGGCGAGTATGCTTCACATCTGAGCGCCGAGATGCTTTATGAATTTTTATGCCATTCCTCGACGGACGGGCTCGACAGCCTGGAAGCCGGATTTCATGAAGCGAACTGGGCCGTACGACAGGCGGCAAAGGGCAATCCGGAACTGGAGGGAATGGGCACCACTTTGCTTGCCGCTCGCGTGATGGACAACAATCAATTGCAGATTGGGGCTGTTGGCGATAGCCGGGCTTACCTTTATTCTCAAGAGGGTATTTCGCTGATTACCCGCGATCAGACGTGGGTCGCGGAAGTGGGATTGCGATTAGGACTAACGGACGAGGCGCTCCGCCATCATCCCATGCGGCATGTGCTCACGATGGCGGTAGGCACGACGGACGAACTGCGGGTGAACTCTTATCTGATTCAACTCAACGCCGGCGACCAGGTCTTGCTTTGTTCCGATGGGCTGCACGGCGTCATTGACGAAAAATTATTGCGCGAAACGCTTAATTCCGAGAAAAATCTGCCTGAGAAATGCCACTACTTAGTCGAAGCCGCGAAAAATTCCGGTGGACCTGACAATGTAACAGTTGTGCTGGTTCAAATCGTATGATTTTTCCTGCGGCCCGATCCTTAGCTTGAGGCTGCATGAAATTTCTCTTCCGAACGCCGCTGATTCCTCTTGTTCTCGTTCCTTTATTGATTGTTCAACCCGTTTGGGCGCAAGCTCCCGTTTCCCTCACATCCGATGAAGAGGCCGAAGGAGCAAACCTCCAATTGCGGGTCATCAGTTCTGATAGTTCCCGTGTTGCAGTGAATTCGCAGAGCACGAAAGGGTTCACGATTCAAGTCACTGACCTGCATGGCGCCGGCGTGCCGGAAGCAGCAGTAGCTTTCCGGTTTCCTGATAGCGGAGCTTCCGGCCTCTTTCGCGACGGTTCTCATTCCGCTGTGGTGTACACGGACAGCGCAGGCAACGCGCATGTGGATGGTATCCGGTGGAGCGAAACCCCAGGAACCGCCGCCATTCGCATTACCGCGAGCAAGGGTGATGCACATGCTGGACTTCTGGTAGAGCAGAACTTGGTTTTGCCTGGCGTCGATCCCGCAACGGTACCGGCGGAACCGGTCCGTTCCGCTCCTCCGGCGCCGGCAGTTCTTCAAGCAGCCGCTTCTCCGGCGATTCCGTCAGTGTCGGTTGAGCCAGTGAGCCGCAAAGTGAATTCGACATTGGCCCCAAGCTTCCGTCCGTCTGAAATGGAGCCGTCGGTTTCGGTTGTTAGCTCGCCTGAGTCAAACTCAATCGGCGGGAGCAGCAAAAAGAAGTGGATCATTATCGGGATCGCTATTGCCGCGGGAGCCGGCGCAGGTTTTGCATTCGCGAGCAAAGGCAAATCAAGTTCAACTGCGGCAG
>CAXUBB010000171.1:4784-10260 GCA_964249105.1 uncultured Bryobacteraceae bacterium
CCTCGCGTGCTGGATGGCGCTGACAGCGTTAGTTTTTCCGGGCGGGGCGGCCTAGTGGCGCGAAAAGGATCGCTGGCGCTGCTCCGTTCTGATTTTTCGGCGGCGGGCATCTTTGAAACGGGCGAAAGCAACCCTTTATTGGGCATGGATGGCGATCTTACAACCGCGATCGCCTGGCTGCCTTCCACCCAAAAGCTGGTTCATTGGAACGGCCAGGCGTTCGCATCCGTTTCCGTGCCTGATCTTTTGCAGGAAGGCGCTGTCAGTTTTGTTTCCAAACGCGACAACAAGACTGCTGTTTTGCTGCTGTACTCTCCAGATGGCTTTGTCAGCGAAGCTTCCGTTTCCCTGGAAACAGGTCAAGTCACATCGGTCACGTCCGTTGCGGGGGCGCATGGACCATCCTTCCGTCATCAGTCTTTTGTTCTTTACTGGGACAATCATGATCTTGCGATTACCACAACCGCGAACGGCAATACGAAAAAGTTTCCTTTGGCCGCTGAAGACGTGAGAATGGAGCAGGTTTCTTCCGATTGCCTCCATCTGCGATCATTGACAGCGCAACGTGATTGGCTCCTTCATTTCCGTAATGGCGACTTCGACTTAGCGGAATTGCCTATGCCGTCAGCGGAGGTGGCGAAGTGAGGGCGATTCTTCTCGCATTGCTTTTCTCGGCGGCGCTCGGCGCGCAGAACGTGAGCTTCTATGTTGATAGCTCCAACGGCGCTTCGCCGACCAGTCAACTATCCTCACTTAGTCCTGCGTACGCGTTCGGCGATACGCCCGCAGGCGCGGCTACCAGTATCGTTGTGCGCATGGTGAACGAGGGCAGCGCAGCGGCTACGATCGGATATATTTACGTGGGCGCCAGCGCCGGATCAAGCGTTACCGCTTCCGGCTTTACGGTAACGCATCAATTTGCCAATCTCACGCTGGCTCCCGGAGCATTTCAGCTTTTTACTTTGAATTTTGCGCCGATTTCCACCGGAGCTGCTACAGGTTATCTACAGGCAACAATTAACGGGTCCGTTGTCAGCATTGCAACGCTCAGCGGCAATGGCACCGCACCTCAGGTTTCGTTGTCTTGCAGCAGCAGTCTTACCCCGCAGTGCAGTGGAAATTTGCTGCAACCGAATAGCACAACGGCCCTGTTCTTTGGAAATGTGCTCACGACGGCGACCTCCTCAATTCCGTTCACGTTAACGAATAACGGCAGCGCGGCATTGAATCCGCAAGCCTTGATTTCCATTGCGACCGCCACAAATAATCCCAATAGCGCGTTTACTCTAAGCACATTGCCGAGCACGCTTGCCGCAAATAGCACCCTGTCTTTTACCGTCACGTTCGCTCCGGGTACGGCTTCGACATTTCAAACGAATCTACTCGTTGGCTCAAGCATTTACCCGATCAGCGGCAATGGAACGTCCAGCGTTCTGGGCGATATCAGCTCGCTTCTGATTCAGTACACCGATTCAACCGGCGTGCGGTTGACCGCACAACCGGCCACGGCTATCAGTTTCGGCAAGGTGATTGCGGGAAACACCAGTAGTTCCAGTGCGCTGACATTCGTTGTCAGCAATCCTCAAACGACTATTTCGAATGTCAGCGTGCCTTCAGTAACCGTCACTGGCGCTGGGTTCTCCCTTGCCGGCGCTCCTGCCATGCCTGCTGCTATTTCTCCCGGTAGCAGCATCACCTTTCAACTGCTGTTCTCGCCTTCGGCTACAGGCACTTTCAACGGCGCTCTGTCGATTGGCTCGCGTCAATTCTCCCTGACCGCACAGGGCATCTCGTCGCCCGTGCCGGACCCGTCGTTTACTCTGGATGTGCAGCCGCTCGTCAGCCAGAAGCAAGTGCATCTGACCATCAACCTTGCCGCAGCCTCCTCGATTTCCACCACTGGTACCCTGACCATGCAGTTCACGCCGTCGGTCAGCAACGCGAGTGACGATCCGGCTATCCAGTTTGCGGCAACCGGCGGCCGCCAGCTTCAGGTGAATGTCAGTAGCGGCGCGCAAGCGGCTACTTATAACGGACAGTCCGCGTTGACGTTTCAAACAGGCACGACGGCCGGCACGATTACCTTTACTCTGACGTTTCCTAATAAAGCCCCGTATAGCCAATCCTTTACGATTGCTCCCACCACGGTTGTTATTACCGCGGGTACGGCCATCCGGCAAGCGCCGAATCTGGTTATGACGCTCACCGGCTATGACAATACCTATAGCGTTGGGCAGCTTGCCTTCAAGTTCTATGACACAAATGGGAAAGTGTTGACGCCGAGCGCGATCGGAGTGGACGCCAGTTCGACATTTCGCCAGTACTTCTTCAGCAATAATCAGGCGGGTGGCACTTTCGCTTTGCAAGCGAGCTTTCCGGTGAAGGGCGACGTAACACAGATTGGAAGCGTGGCGGTAACACTAACGAACTCGGCGGGAACAGCAACTTCTACGGGTACATTCCAATAAAGATGCTGGTAGTATCTAGCAGTTGCTGAGGATTTATCATTAGGCTGACATTCTTACAGCTATCCCCACGTAATTTTGATTACCGCCAGCGACGATATAAAAAACCTTGCCGTTGAGCGTTCTATTATCGCCACTCAATTTCAGTTTTCGCGTTTTTTAAGTGGAACGTCAATTGCTTAGTATTGACTGTGGGTTGTTCTGTGGTGTTAGATGTTGAAGTTAATAAATCTTCATTTTCCTTTTAAGAGTTGTGAATGTTACGAGGAAGGTGCAGATACAGCTATGTCCGAAACAAGTATTGAATCAGGATTAATCGGTAGTGTCCAGCAAGCGCTTAATTCCGCTGACGATGATAGCTTATTTGGAGACTGTGTGTTGTGCCGGCAGCCTATTTGCGAGCAACGGTTGAGGCAGTTGCCTTGGTCTGCCTATTGTGACGCTTGCGATCCCAGAGATGGGGAGCGCGACTCTTGCCTTGAATTTGCCCAAGCGGCATAGAAAAACCCGCGATGAACTACAGTAGAGAACATATCCATGCGTGTTCTCGTCAGCTTCTGCCTTTTCATCTGCGCCGCCTTCGCCCAGAACTCTTTCACTATTGACCAGGTAATGAGCGCGCCGTTTGCCAGTTCTCCGCTGGCCGCGCCCAAAAGTGCCCGTGTTGCCTGGCTGCTTAATGAACGTGGCGCTCGCAATATTTGGGTCGCCGACGCCCCGGCTTGGAAAGCCCGCAAAGTAACCGCTTTCGACAAAGATGACGGACAGGAAATTTCAGATCTCGCCTGGGCGCCTGACGGCTATCTGCTATTTGCGCGAGGCGGCGATTTTGAAACCGGCGGCGACAATCCCAATCCCGACCTGAATCCCACCAAACCGGACCAGTCCATCTGGTCGGTAGCAATGGACGGTTCTCCCGCAAAGAAACTGACAGAAGGACACGAACCAGCAGTTTCGCCGCAGGGTGATTCCGTCGCCTTTCTCCGAGGCGGGCAGATCTGGATGATGAGTTCTTCCGGCGCGAACGCAGCCCTCGCTGTTTCGCAAAAAGGAAGCGCCAACGGCCTGCGCTGGTCCCCTGATGGCCGGCAGTTCGCTTTTGTCAGTAATCGCCGCGATCACAGTTTTATCGGCATCTACGCGCCAAACACTAAAGTTCTTCGTTATCTTGACCCAAGCGTTGACCACGACTCCAACCCCGTCTGGTCTCCTGACGGCAGTCAGATCGCTTATACCCGGACCCCTACTGTCAGCCGCATTTACGCCTTCGTTCCGCATCGCAGCGGGCAGCCCTGGTCCATTCGCATTTCGGACCTTAAAACCAACTCCGCGCGGGAACTCTTCCATGCCGATCCCGGCCCCGGCAGTATATGGCACCCCATTGTGGGAGAATCACAGGTTTCCTGGGCCGCTGACAATCGTATCGTCTTTCCTTGGGAAAAGAACGGCTGGTGTCATCTTTACAGCCTTCCGGCGGAAGGCGGCATGCCCAAAGAGTTGACCCCCGGCGAAGGCGAAGTGGAGCACGTCGTCATGTCGCAAGACGGTAAGACCGTTTATTATTCGACCAATATCACCGACATCGACCGCAGACATTTATGGCGCGTCGACGCCGCCGGACACAGCGCCGCCGTGCAGATGACGAAAGGAGAGAACATAGAGTGGGAGCCTGCTCCGGTAACGGGCGGTTCCGCTCTCTTCTATTTATCTTCGAGCTACGACGAGCGCGCCCACGCTACCCTTCAAACCCATGACGGCAAGGTGACGTTCCTAGCTCCTGAAACGGTTCCCACCGACTTTCCAGCCAAGCAACTGGTAAGGCCACAGCCTGTCATGATCACGGCGGCAGATGGTCTCACCATTCACGGGCAACTGTTCTTACCTCCAGGAGAAAGAAACGGACAGCGCCACCCGGCTCTGATCTTCTTTCACGGCGGCTCCCGGCGTCAAATGCTGCTCGGCTTCCACTACATGTATTACTATTCCAACGCCTACTCCCTCAATCAGTACCTGGCAAACCAGGGCTATGTGGTGCTCTCCGTCAACTACCGGAGTGGTATCGGCTATGGACTGAACTTCCGGGAAGCCATCAACTATGGAGCAGCCGGGGCAAGCGAGTTTAACGATGTCATGGGAGCCGGTCTGTACCTCCAATCACGCCCGGATGTTGACGGCAAGCGCATCGGTGTCTGGGGAGGCTCCTACGGCGGGTATCTGACGGCACTGGCCTTATCCCGCGCTTCGGATTTGTTTGCCGCCGGAGTCGATTTTCACGGCGTTCACGACTGGAGCACTCTGCGCAACTTTGATGTACAGAGCATTGCGGGAGGCGATCCGGAAACGCAACAGGCGGTTTCCGAAGCAGCCCACCTCGCATTCGAGTCTTCTCCGATGGCCTCTGTGAAAACCTGGCGCTCCCCCGTGCTGTTGATTCATGGCGATGACGACCGCAACGTAGCCTTCTCGCAAACCGTGACGCTGGCGGAGGCTCTACGCCAACAGCATGTCTCATTTGAGGAACTCATCTTTCCCAACGAAATTCATGATTTTCTTCTATACCGCGATTGGGCAACCGCCTACAAAGCCACTGCCCAATTCTTCGCCAAAAAGCTTGGGCGCCCCGCTTCAAATGCCCCTCTGAACGCGGCGCGTTGAGCAGATCCCTACAGGGTTCGCCCTAGAAACTCAACAGGCCCTTTTCCTCGTCCAAACAGTAATTATGCGTACTGCCTTTCTTCGAGGATTACTGTTTTCTTTTCTGATTTCGCCTTTGACGTTTGGGGGTCAAATCTTTTCCGTCGGCATAAAGGCCGGGGTGCCGTTTACTGATGCTTTGAGTAACTCAAGTTCGAAAAATTATATCGTCGGACCCATGGTGGAGCTTCACCTTCCGTTGGGTCTTTCGGTTGAAGCTGACGGGCTTTATCGTCCTCTCAATTTTGCGGAAGGCAGTTTCAACGAAAACTACTCTTCCTGGGAATTTCCCATTCTCGCTAAATACCGCTTTGCTA
>CAXUBB010000172.1:0-10220 GCA_964249105.1 uncultured Bryobacteraceae bacterium
CATTAATACTCACCTACGACAATCATGCGTGTTCCTTGGAATCGGGTGAATCCCAGAAGTTCGCGCTGGAAGCCCGTCTTAATCTGCTGGCGCTGGAGTATGGCTATCGATACCGTCTTGATGTACACGCAATAGGCGGTCTCGAAAGGGTTGAATTTGTCCGTACTCTCAGGGAAGCCAGATTTGTTGGTATTCCCGTACGCAGGGCCGGCGGTTCAGTTAAATTTTTCAAGATTCATGACGACGGAACGCTGAAGCGTCACGGCTGGTAGAAATACGATGGAGTCGTATGCTGAACGTTCAGATTTTCGGTTTGAAGAACTCACCAGCGACCCGCGCCGCCGAGCGATTCTTCAAAGAGCGCCGGATGCCGGTCCAGTTCGTGGATTTGAAGCAGAAGCCCATGGCTCCCGGCGAGATCAAACGATTCATCGAACGCTTTGGATTGACGGGATTGCTCGACAGCGAAGGCAAAGCTTACATGGATGCCGGGCTAAAGTATCTGAAAATCTCCGAATCCGAGATGCTCGGGCGTATTGAGCGCGAGCCTAAGCTGCTCCGGTTGCCGCTCGTGCGCGCCGCTAACCGGCTCAGCATCGGGCAGGACGAAGAATCCTGGAAGGCCATGCTGGCCGCGCCCATGCGATAACGCGGAGCAGTTCATAACTTCAGCCTCATTTCGTTGGTTGGGCTGAAGCCGAGCTTCTCGTACAGAGAACGGCCATATTCGCTGGCGTGCAGCGACACGGATTCAAAACCGTTCTCTTTGCACCAGTCGATAAGCGCTTCCGTGAGGGCGCGGGCGATACCTCGGCGGCGATGCTCGGGGCTGACGTACATATTGAGTATCCAGGCCCGGCGCGGTTGGAAGTTAAGCGGACTGCCGGGCCAGGCAGCGATAGCTACTCCGCCGCTTGCGGCAACTGTGCCGTTGCTTTCGCCCAGCAGTCCGAAATAAGAGCCGTCCTGAAGCGCGGCTCGGAAGTACTGTTGAGAGGCGCTGTCAAACAAGTCGATTTTTCGTTGGTAATCTCCGCCCATCTCCCGAAACATCTCGCGGCGATGGTGAAGGATCACGTCGAGGTCGGCGAGGGTAGCGGCGCGAAGCTGCATTCTTTCGAGTGTAATCGGCGTTAGGTGAGGAGTCCCCGGATTCTTCCCTCAATGGCGGCGCTGGCCTGTTTGGCGGGAAAGAGTTTTTCGAGCAGCCCCAGGTCCGCGTCAACCGTGACGTCCTTATCGGTGACTTCGACGATGCCTTTGATCGGCGTGCTCAGAAAACCGGCCTTTGCGTCAAAGGAAAAGGTCAGTGTGGAACCGTTCCAGGCTCTCTTCTCATTGACAATTTGTAGCGGAAGAACGCCGATGCCGCGGAATAGATCATCGAATGATTGATCAACGGCTCGTATGACTTCTTGCTTTGGTTTGTTGTGGGAAACGGTGATCCGCATGGCGCGCTCTGCTCCTTTCAGAAGAGCACACTCCCGGATCTGAGCTGTTTATTGCTTCAGAAGGGCATCGAGACCTGCTTGCGCGACAGCTTCATCGATTTCGGATTTAGCTCCGCTGGCGGCAATGGCACCAATCGTTTGTCCGTCGATCTGAATCGGCAAGCCGCCTTGATTCGGAAAGAAATCGGGGAAAGCAAGCACTTCGAGATTACCCTTTTTGAGCGCCTCCGCTCCGTTCTTCGAAGGGGATTTGTAAGCGGCGGAGTGGCGGGCTTTCTTTTGGGCGAATTGAATGGTATTGAGGGGCGCGCGGTCAGCCTTCTGGAAAAAAAGCAAGTTGCCGCTTTCATCCACGATGCAAAGCGTGACTTCCACATTGCGCTTGGCGGCTTCCGCTTCGGCGGCGGCCACCATCGTTTTGATGGCGGCCAAGTTCAACGTCTTCTTGGTCGGGAGATCGGCGGCGGAGATCCCGATGGCCAGGGTGAGCAATACCGAAACTAGTTTGAGCATGGGGAACATGCTATCAGTTGACAACCCTTAGAAGCCGGACGGGAAGATCTGTTCAGGGAAGGGGCGCAGTGAGAGTGGAAGTTCGAATTCCATGCACACAAATACTCTCCTTGAGCGCTAGAAGCGCTGATCTCACGCTTGTTTAGCCCAATACAAGCCGTTTCGAACCAAAAAATTTCCAAGCGTGTATTAGACTGCCAACATGCACCGTGCAATCTTTCTCTTTTCTTGGTCGATGCTTTCGATATCGAGCGTTGCTCCAGCGCAGACCAGTCCGTTTGTAGGCCGATGGGATTTCAATATCGGTGAAGCCAAGGCTAGTTGGCTGGGAGTAACGGAAAAGGGAAGTGGCCTGGACATCTGGTTTCAGCCGACGGGCGGCCATGTGCATCCGGTAAAGGATTTCAAAGCGGACGGCTCGCATCTCAGCCTTCAGGTTTCTCCCGCTTCAGCCAAACGCCCGGCGATGACTTGGGAGCTTGACGCTAAAGACGGAAAGCTCGTGGGAACGCAGAAGCAGGGTGAGGAGACGATTGCTTTAACAGGCATGCGCGCTCCGGCGCTGAAGCGCGGCGCTCCCAAGGCATGGTCAAAACCGGAGCCGTTGTTTGACGGCAAAGACTTGAATGGTTGGGAACCCATAGGAGATCGGGCGCAGAATCACTGGGTGGTGAAGGATGGAGTTTTATTGAATGAGGCGCATGGGGCGAATCTGGAAACAACACGGAAGTTTGATGACTTCAAACTGCACTTTGAGGTGAATTGCCCTGAGCCCGCGAACAGCGGTTTCTACCTGCGTGGCCGCTACGAGGTTCAACTTGAATATGAGACCCAGGGCACGGAGCCGCCGGAGCGCTCGATGGGATCGGTTTATGGGAGACTTGCGCCGAGCCGTGAACTGCCGCGTAAGCCGGGCCAGTGGGAAAGTTTCGATGTGACTTTGGTAGGCCGCACCGTAACGATTGTTCGGGATGGCGTCACGACAATTGACGGGAAAGAAATCGAGGGAATTACGGGCGGCGCGCTCGACGCCAATGAAGGAGAGCCGGGGCCGTTTTATATTCAAGGCGATCATACGGGCGGCTTGAAGTTCCGGAATATTACGGTTGCAGTGCCGGCGCGTTAAATGCGGCGAGGTGCTTTCGCTTTCTGCGGCTGCTTTCTTCTCGCCGCTTTCGGGCAGGATCATGCTCATTGGAACGATTACGGCGGGGCAGCGGATTCCGCCCAGTATTCCGCCCTGAAACAGATCAATCGTTCTACTGTGAAGGATCTGAAGATTGCCTGGACCTATCCAACCGGCGACGGAAATAAGTATTCATTCAATCCGTTGGTGGTGGATGGGCGGATGTATGTGCTTGCCCGGAACAATTCGATTGTGGCCCTCGATGCGGCGAGCGGAAAAGAACTCTGGTTTCATGAGACCGGCTCCCATACCAAGCTGATTACGAATCGCGGCATCAATTACTGGGAGAGCAGGGACCGGAAGGACCGGCGGTTGCTGTTCGCCAGTGATAACTTCCTGCAGGCGATTGATGCGCGGACAGGAGAAGCTTTTCTGTCATTCGGCAATCACGGGCGGGTTGATTTGAGAGAGGGATTGGGCCGCGATCCTCAAACTCTCACGCTGGTGCAGTCTACCACTCCTGGGCGGGTTTTTGAAAATCTGCTGATTCTTGGTTCAGCAACGAATCAGGGCTATGGGTCCGGTCCCGGCGATATCCGTGCTTTTGATGTGCGCACGGGCAAAAGGGTCTGGACGTTTCACACGATTCCCCATCCGGGCGAGTTTGGCTATGAGACCTGGCCCGCGGACGCCTGGAAGACCACAGGCGGCGCAAACAGTTGGAGCGAGCTTTCCCTGGATGTCCGGCGCGGCATTGTTTACATACCGACTGCCAGTCCCAAATATAACTTCTACGGAGTGGACCGGAAAGGGGCCAATCTTTTCGGCGATTGCCTGCTCGCGCTGGATGCCCGCACCGGAAAGCGGCTTTGGCATTTTCAGATGGTCCATCACGACATTTGGGATTACGATAATCCGACGGCTCCGCAACTGCTGACCGTGCGGCATAACGGGAAGAGCGTTGATATCGTCGCGCAAGTAGGCAAGGAAGGATTTGTCTGGGTGTTTGATCGCGTCACAGGCCAATCGCTTTGGCCGATTGAGGAGCGGCCTGTGCCGCGCTCCGACATGCCGGGAGAGGAAACATGGCCGACGCAGCCGTTTCCCTCCAAGCCTCCGCCGTTTGCGCGGCAGCGGTTCACCGTGGATGATCTGAACTCATTCATGGATGAGGGGGAACGCGCGCATTTTCGCGCGGAGATGCAAAACGCCCGGAACGAAGGGATGTTTACTCCGCCGGGAGCGCGGAATACGGTGCAAATGCCCGGCAATAACGGCGGAGCGAATTGGGGCGGGGCGGCGGTTGATCCTACCCATGGAACTCTGTACGTGGTGTCGAAGGATCTTCCGGCCATGCTGAAGCTGGAGCGGCATGACCAATCGGAGCCGGTCCGTTACTACAGCGGATTTGGATTTATGCTCACGAGTTCCGGTTTGTCACCAATCACTCCGCCTTGGGCTTCTCTGACGGCTTATGACCTGAACGAAGGAACTATTAAATGGAAAATTCCGTTGGGAGAGGTGCCGCAATTAGCCGCAAAGGGTTTCAAGGAGACGGGTGTTCACTTCCCAAAGGGTGGTCCGGTTGTGACGGCGGGAGGACTCATCTTTACGGGAACGCGGGACCGGAAGGTGCGCGCGTTTGATGAGGCGACGGGAAAAGTTCTTTGGGAAGCGGAACTGGAAGCCGGCATGGAGGGCGTTCCGGCGGTCTACCAAGTGGGCGGGCGCGAGTATCTGGTGGTCTGTGCGGCTGCTCAGTCGGAGGTTGGCCCGGCAACGCAGGGCAAAATACGCGGGGCTTACGTAGCATTTGCGTTGCCTGATGTATCGAGGTGATAAGATTGCACCCTGGTCTCTACTTAGTCTAAAATCATGGACCGGACTAACTTGTATGGCCCAGTTTAACGTGCATCAGGCGAAAACCAACTTCTCGCTACCGGTCTGGCCTGTCCGATGCGGAAGTCTTTTCCCCTATGAGCGCGGAGGAAGCAGCAGACTTTTATAAGAGCAATCCGTGAATCTGCTTGACACCCACACGCTTGTTTGGGCTATTCATTACCATAGCCATGTGCGCTGCGTTTGGTGAGATCATTTTCAGTATTCAATGCAGCAACCCAATCCTGAGGCGGTTTCCATCCACCGAATTTTTTTTCCAGTTCTCCGCAAATTTCGAGCGCCAGCATATCGCGCCAGGGCTTCGTGATGACCTGGACGTTGATCGGTAAACCGTCCTGCTCGGCGCAGCGGACCACGGCGGCGGGTGCTGCGGCGACGTTCCAGGCCATGGTGTAGCTGAAACCTTCGAAGTTGCCGGGCTTGACGGATTCTCCGTGCTTGAGCGCGGGTTGCGTGTAGACCGGCGAGAGGACAGCATCGTAGCGCCGGAAGAAACGTGCTAGATCCGCCCGGTATCGATCCCATCGCGCCCAGAGTTCAGCGAATTGAGACATGCTGGCGCGGCGGGCGCGCATGCGGCTCAGAAAGCCGCTTTCGAGTAGCGGGTGTCTTTCGCGGCTGCCCATCGTTTGCAGGTAGGCGTCGATGCCTTCGCTTCCGTCGGCTCCGAGGAGAGCAAATTCCATCTCGTAAGCGTCAGCCATTCCCGGCGGGATTGTTTCTTCGGCAATCATGCCGCAATCGGCTAAATGACGAGCGGCGGCTTGTACCGCTCCTTCGGTTTCGGGAGTGCAGCTAGCAAAGCAGTTGTCGGTGAAAAACGCCAGGCGGAGACCGCCTAAGTTGGGCGGCTGGTCGAGAGGAACGGGCGGAGCGGTAAAATCCAGTCCATCCTCGCCGGCCAGTAGTTCCATGGCGAGCTTTAAATCTTCGACATAGCGGGCCATGGGACCAATCTGCCAGACTTCCGCGACCCAGCCGCCCGCAGGCGGAACGTGTCCGGTGCGTGGAAGCCGCCCGGTGGTCGGTTTAATGCTGGCAATACCGCAGAAATGAGCCGGGAGGCGGACGCTGCCTGCGGCGTCGCTGCCGAGTCCGAGAGGGGAGCCGCAGGCGGCAATCAGGGCCGATTCGCCGCCGCTGCTGCCGCCCGGCGTGCGTTCGAGGTCATAAGGGTTGTTCGTGCGGCCGTAAATCAGATTGTCCGACTCATAGGCGAACAGGAGATCAGGCAGATTTGTTTTGCAAAGCGGAATGGCCCCGGCAGCGCGCAGACGGCGGACCAGCGTGGCGTCATCTTTGGCAGGCTCGCAATCTTTACGGCCCAGTGTCCCGGCGGTGCATTTTGTTCCGGCCACGTCGATGGAGTCTTTGATCGAAACGGGAACGCCGTGCAAGGGTCCGCATTCTCCACCGCTGGCTCTTTGCTGATCAGCCTTTCGTGCGGCTTTCAGAGCGGACTCGCTCAACAATTCAGTTACGGCGTTAAGGGCCGGGTTGATTTTCCCGATCTGTTCGATGTGGGCCTTGACCAGTTCGACCGAAGAAACGTCGCCATTCTGAACCAATCGGGCCATGGTTCGCGCACTGAGTTGAAGCACGTCCATAATTTAGCAGCGGTTGGCTGTCACTCGGTTCGGAGAGCGATTGCCGGATCGATGGTGCAGGCGCGGCGGGCAGGCCGGAAAGCGGCAATACCGGCGATGGTGGTCAAGATGACGACTGCTATGAGGATCGTGAAAGAATCAACAGGTGAAATGCCGAAGAGCAGGCCCGAAATCAAACGGCCAAAAGCGAATGTGATTATCAGTCCTGCGGCGACTCCTACTCCTGTGAAAACCGCTATCTCCAGAAGAACGAGCCGAAGCACATTGGTGCGCCGCGCTCCCAAAGCCATGCGAATGCCGATCTCCGCAGTGCGCCGCGTGACAGTGTAGGACAACAGACCGTAAAGGCCGACAGCCGCCAACAAGAGCGCGATCGCGCTGAAGAAGCCCGAGAGCATTGCCGTCAGGCGCTGTACCGTCAAAAATCCGCTTAAGCGCTCGTCAACAGTTTGGGTACGCAGCGAATAGTGGCGTCCCAACGATTCAAGGGTTCGCTCGGCGGGAGCTTTGATCGTGTGCGAGTCCGCAGCGGTTCGTATATCCAGCAGCGGCTGATCATAGTCGGACATTTGGGCAAAGGATTGGTAAATTGCCAGGGGATGTCTGCTTTCAGCCCTCCAGAGACTGGCGCTGTTCACGATGCCGACGATTTGGAGATGCTGTTGATGCCCGGACGGCCCTAAAGAGATCTCGCGGCCCACGGGATTTTCACGCGGGAACAGGCGTTCGCTCAGGCTTTCGCTAATAATGGCTACAGCCGGAGCGTGTTCGTCATCGCGCCAAGTAAACTCCCGACCTGCCACAATGTGCATGCCCATGATGCGGAAGAAATCCGGGGCTGCTACTTCGATGATGGCTTGCAAGGGCTCTTTCCCTTGCGGCGTGCTCACGGGTTCCGTGTATTCAAATTGATTAGCGGGTCCCATATTTGAATAACTCACCCCGCTGACGCCCGGTAAACGCGCTGTTTTCTCCGCGAGGTCACGATAATAAGCGATGCGATCTGAAATTTTTGTGTGGCCAGGCTGCGGAAAAAGCTGCATGACCAGGAGGTGATCCCGGCGGTAACCAACATCGACCTGATAGAAGTTATTGAGACTACGGCCAAATAGTAGCGCGCCGATCAAGACCAGAAGCGATAGTCCAATCTGTCCTGTTACCAGCAGCTTTCCCATCCACCGAGAGCCGGAGCGCACCGACCGCGATCCCTGTTCCAGGGCAGTTCTCGGATCTGTTCGCGCACAACTCCAAGCAGGAGCCAATCCAAATAATATGCCGGTCAAAAGGGCAACTGCGGCTGTAAATGTAAGAACTCGTAAATCCGGCGAGGTATTTAAAGGCGAAGCCACATAGCCGGTCCACATAATATTCAGGAGCGCGCGACTGGCCCAGAACGCGAGAGCGATGCCTAGGACCGCGCCGGTAAGCGACAGAAGAACTGTTTCCGTCAAAGATTGTCGCGCTAAACGCCAAACTCCCGCACCCAGCGCCACACGAATTGCCATCTCCGGCCGCCGCGCTGCGGCTCGCGCCAGCATGAGACTAGCAAGGTTTAGACAAGCGATGGCAAGCACCGCGCCCACTACGGCCAAAAGAGCAAGCAAAGCGCGTGAAAAGCGCCCCCGCATGAAGGAGATGCCTGTTGCCGCAGGCTGTATTTTGATTTTGCGTGCGAAGTAGCGTTCGCGTCGAGAGCCTTCGTAGCCGGGCGGCACGGTGGCTTGCTGAATGCGCGGCCAGAGCGTAACCATGCTCGCTCGCGCTTCCTCCTGTGTGATGCCGGGCTTTAAACGGCCAAAGATAGTGAGCCACACCCGCGTTCCATCGTGGTTCGTGCGCCCCATGGCGTAAATGGGAATCGTTACATCCCGGTCCGCGTCAATGATGAGACCGGAAAAACGCGGCGGCGCGACGCCGATGACCGTGAAAGGCCGTCCTTCAATGCGGATTGTCTCGCCGACGGCTTTGGAATCGCCATGGTACCGCCGTTGCCAGCAGCGATAGCTGATTACTGCCACGGCATTTGAAGCGCCTGTGGCCAAGGCGATGTCAGAAGGAGTAATCAAACGGCCCAAGTAAGGTTCGATGCCCAGCACGCGAAAGTAATCCCCCGAGACTGTCTCCAACGCAGCCGCGAAGCGCTGACTGTTGGCTTCCACGTTTGTGATGTTTCCGCCTGACCAGGCAAAGACGCCCGAGAATACCGTTTGACGACGCTGAATCTCGTCAAACATGGGCCAGGAGAAAGGCTCATCACCATTGGTGTTGTCCGCCATGATTGTTGTTAGGGAAATCAATTGTTCCGGGTGCGGAATAGGAAGGCTGCGGAGCACCAGAGCGTTGAACAAACTAAAAAGCGCAGTGTTTGCGCCGATACCGAGCGCTAACGACACGAGTGCCACGGCGGTGATGCCGGGCGTTTTAATTAATGAACGAAAGGTGTAGCGGAGATCTTGCCAAAACGATGACACCATTCCTCCTATCATTCATTTGTAGCTCAGGAAGAAGGATCGGCGCATCTTATAACTGTGTCCCCATACCCATGCGAAGGCGGACTAGCGTAGCATCGTGTCCGCCAAGCGCGCAGTTCTTGCGGCCTAGCGTTCCGGCGGTACATTTGTTCCGGCCACGTCGATGGAGTCTTTGATGGAAACAGGAACGCCACGCAGAGGCCCACATTCTTTGCCGCCGCCTCTTTGCTGATCGGCCCTTTGTGCGGCTTTCAGAACGGACTCGCTCAATAATTCAGTCACGGCATTAAGGGCCGGGTTGATTTTCCCGATCTGTTCAATGTGGGCCTTCACCAGTTCGACCGAGGAGATTTCCCCGCTTCAAATCAGGCCGACCATAATTCGCGCACTGAGTTGAAGCACGTCTACAATCTAGCAATTGTCTGCTGTCATGCGATGGAGATTGTGGAAACGGCAGTCCAACAATTTGGATCGGAACGAGCGAGTTACGAGGCTCTGCTGCCAATTGACAGACATAACGGCGTTTACCAGTACCAATCTGCCGACTACTGCCAAGTCGTCGTATCGTATGGAACGATCCGAAAATGCAACGAAGAACTTTTATCAGTGGTAAAGGAACTAAAGGTGTCCTTTCCAATAGAGAGTACTGGAGACTTAGACCTGAGTCTCTAAATCTGAGATTAGAATTTGTAGCATATGCGCCGGTATCGGCTTTCGATCAAATGACTGCAATACTAAACCGTTGCTCAGTTCGACAAATTTAGCCGTTAGCTCCTTTCCAACCTCCTGACCTAACATCTCGGTTTCAAGCTGAACTATTTGAGGTAGTCTCAACGAAGCGGAAACTAGCCTTCTCACGGTACGCATCTTTCCGAGTTGCTGTAACGCCTTCTCAGCCGTACAGACATAACAAACTGTGGTATGGTCACAACTTTCATTGGTGATCACGAGCTCTGGCAACCGCAGTAACATAAGATCCCAAGCGGAGGCGAGCAGTTTTTTAACGCTGAGGAGGTCGCCAGCATGGCCTCTAAACTTTAGGCAGGCCACAAGAGCCTCCCACGAGAGATAGATTCCAAGTTCTTCGTGCAAAAATTTAAAGAAGATCTCAAGCTTTTTTGAAGCTGTGACTCGTTGACGGTTAACAATAACT
>CAXUBB010000173.1:0-9905 GCA_964249105.1 uncultured Bryobacteraceae bacterium
ATAATGTACTTATCCAGGTGATCGCGCAGCTTTGGGCCGGTTTCCGGCTCTGTGTCAAGAAATAGACTGTTGCCGAGGTTATAAATGTATGCGTCCGCCAGAATTCGGCCCTGGGCGGTCAGGAAAAAGGCATATAACCCGGCATGCGGTTGCAAACGGGCCACATCATTGGTAGACATGGCATGAAGCAAACGCGCGCGGTCTTCACCCTCCACGCGAATTTTTCCTCGCGTGGACAGATCAAGCCAAGCCGCGCCCCTGCGTAAAGCTTCGTAAGATTCCATCACGTGTTTAGATGACCGCCGCCAACTTTAAGCCGCGTCGCGCTTGAAACCGAGCAACTCCCGGACGTACAACTCCAGTCCCGGAACGCAGGCGTAAGCGTTCCCGCCATAAATCGTGCTTTCTCCCGCAAAGCTGGCAAAACGTCCGCCCGCTTCTTCCACCAGCAGCTTTAAAGGTGCCAGATCCCAAGGCGCGGCATTAGGTTCAATCCAGACATCGGCCTTTCCTTGCGCCAGGAGCATGGCATCCACAGCGCCCCCCAGACTGCGCACTGCCCAGAAACGGCCCACCCACGGCAGCAGACGATCCGAAAAATTACTCACCCCAGCCTTGTTAAAGCCGTTAAACGAAAGAACTGCTTGCGACGGGTCCGATCGATCACTGATCTGAAGGCGTTGGCTTCCCATCCAAGCGCCGACACCACGGGCCGCCGACAGTAAAAAACCCTGCTCGGGGCTGTGCGCCGCTGCCGCCACAATCTCCCCATCCTGTTCGAGACCGATCAAAACCGCCCATAAAGGGATACCCCGCACGAAATCGCGAGTCCCATCAATCGGATCAATAATCCATTTGCGGCCATTACGGCTTTCGCGATTCGCGCCTTCTTCGCCCAGAATGCCGTCATCGGGAAACTCACGGGCGATTCCCTCCACGATGAGCTTTTCGCAAGCGCGATCCGCAGCCGTCACTGGAGACTCGTCCGATTTCAACTCAGCCCGCACGCCCCGGCGTTGGTAATCACGAGCCAAAGCCCCTGCTTCCTGGGCTAAAAGCTGAGCAATCTGAACCTCATGTTCGAAAAGCACCCTTTGATTATGCCTTCTTTGATTTCCATCTAACTCAGTATCAACGTGGTGCATCCTGCTATAAACGTTATTGACAACCTAGCCCGAGCGGGTTAGTCTGGAACTTCGCTTTCAAAATACCTGGCTTCAGCGCATGTGAGGCGTTGCCCTTGCATTTGTGCTTTCTGAGGAGTGGAATGGATAGACAGTTGTTCGTTGTTGAATTCGCTCACGCCACGAAAGGGCGAGTCAAACGAATACACGTTAGTAGAAAAGTATTAAATTATGTGGCGGCAGCCTTTCTGATTCTGGCCGGTTTGGTTTGCGGTCTCTTTTCCAGCTATCTAAGAATGTCGTGGAAAGTCTCTAATTATAATGAGTTAAGCGCCAATTTCGACCAGTTGCGTTCCCGTTATCAGGAGTTGCAGCGCATCTCACGGCAGCACAAGGAACAGATCGCCTCGCTTGAAACCCTGGCGAGCGAAGTTTCCGTGGCCTATGGAATCAGCAAACCGGGGAGTCCCGGCAGCCATGAAGCACTGACGACCAGTCCATCCCTCACTCCCTCCATGGGGGAGTCGGTTGCCGAGTACAATTTCCTGAAATCTGCCTCTTTTGGAGGCATTTATCACCGGTATGCTTACCAGTGGCAATCTCATGGCCAGCCCAGTTTGTGGCCGCTTGATGGCGCTCTTCGAAGCTCATTTGGCGGACGATCCGATCCTTTCTCGGGAGAGGGCGCTTTCCATACAGGAATCGACATTTCGGCTCCTACAGGTACGCCCGTGCATGTGACAGCCGATGGAGTCGTGGTCTCGGCGGGATGGTCGGGTGGCTATGGAAAGCTGGTAGTGGTAGACCATGGAAACGGCTTCCAGACATACTACGCGCATTTGTCGAGGTTTTCGGCAGTTCCGGGCCAGGAAGTCAGTCGCGGCCAGGTAATTGCCTATTCCGGAGCAACGGGCAAAGCCACTGGACCGCACGTACATTACGAAGTGCGGCTGGCAGGGACCCCGATCAACCCCTACAAATACCTGCGACTGAGTCAACGACCGCCTAAAACAGAGTTGGCAGGTCCCGTAAAATCAAAGCCGGTCAGTAGCGATCTCGGCCTCTAGTTGTATCGCGCCCCTGCCGAAACGCGTCTCTTTAGGTAGTGGCAGTGCATCTTACGCGACGAGCGATACTGGCTCTCTTGCCAATGAGCCTGCGTCTGGCGGCGCAACAGACGGTTTCCAGGAAAACGAAACCTCTTCCTGCCGGGAGCGAGTTTGTCCGGCTTATCGATCCCGGTACCGAGAACCTGATTACCCGGTTGACGAGTCCGGCCAGTAACAGTTTCCTTCCCTCCGCCGCCCACCAGTTTGTCTCGGCGAAAGAGCGATTCCTGGTTTTCTCTTCGGATCGTACCGGCCAGGTTGCGCCATTCCGGCTCGACCTGCGGACAGGCTCTCTCGTCCAGTTAGCAAACAGCGGCGACATCCAGCCGCAATCGCTTTGCTTGGACCCGGCAAACCATGCCTTGAGTCTTCTGGACGGTTCGACGCTAAAAGAAATCGAGTTGAAGAGTAAACGAGTTCGTGTCTTAGCGGAGAACATAACAGCTTTTAGTCGGGGTCCATCAAGCACGGACATAGTGACCGTGAAAGCAAATCAACTTTACCAGCTCGGTGATCAGAATACGGTCTTGGCGCAAGACGTCGCCGGATGGTGCGCCGTTCGTCCTGGCGGAAGCGGTTGCTTATTTGGGCGCGAAACATCCGCCGAAGAGCGTGAGTTCTGGTATGTCCCGCTGAATCGTCAGCAGAGTAAGGCAATGATGCTGGTGAAAGGGAATATCTCCAGCCCATGCTGGTCTCCGGACGGAAAATCAGTGCTGTTCCTCCGTGAAACCCAGGATGGAGATGTTGTGCGTTCCGCAATTTATGAGGTATTTCCGGAAACCTGCGCGGAGCAGCATGTCGTGAATACCAGCCAGTTTGCGTCGTTTGCTCCGAATGCGGACGGAGCAGTGTTTGTCGGCGCGAGCCGGAGTAAAGCGCAACCGACTGTGGTCTTGTTACTGCGCGCCAGCGGGCGTGAACTCACGTTATGTGAGCATGGCTCGAAGAATGCGTCGCGGGTCTCTCCCGTCTTTTCCCCTGACAGTCGGCGCGTTTACTTCCAAAGCGACCGGGAAGGAAAATCAGCGCTCTATTCGGTAAATGTGGAATCCCTCATCGAGCCGACTTAGCTGAATCGGGCATTCCCTTTGTACGAAGGATCTATCCCATAAAGCTTAGCTTCTTCGAGCCGAAATTAGCAAAATACGGAAAAACAGACGACAGTTGCGAATCGCCGATGCCGAACCATGAAGACAGAGTCGCGCCGTACTGGTCAATGGAAATGGTCGGAATCCAGCGCCCGCGCGTATCGGCATCGTCCGGCCCGCCGAGTTGGAAAGCGGGGAACTTACCGTAAATGTCGCCGCCGCGAACCGCTCCGCCCATAACCAGATGGTGACTGCCCCAGGCATGGTCGCTGCCGTCGCCGGAAGTAGCCTGGAACGTACGGCTGAAGTCGGACTCGGTGAAGGTGGTGACCTGATTCTCTGTCCCCAGCTCCGCCATGGCATTTTGAAAAGCGGCAAGGGCTTGGCTCAGTTGCGGATAAAGCAGCTTATGAGTTGTAATCTCGCCCGTGTGGGTATCAAAACCGCCCAGCGCGCAGAAGAAGATCTGGCGGCGCATTCCCAGGCCGTCCCGCACCTTGATGACTTGCGCTACCTGAGACAGTTGCTGGCCCAGGGTCGTGTTGGGAAACTGCGTCGCCAGCGCGCCCGATTTGCCGAGAGCGCTATCGAGAGCTTGGGCGTCCGCGATGCTGTTGGCCATCACGCCATTGGCCGCTTGGGCTAATTTGAGTCCCGTGTTCATGGTCAAAAGATTCTGAAGAGCGGCGCGACGTATCTGCGAAGCGGAGGTGCTGTTAAATCCTGCCAAATCCAGCGATTGGCCGGGACCAACAGAGACCGGCTGCGTGGATATTCCCGTCCCCATAAGGCTGTTGCCCGCCACGGAGAAAAATGTCGGAAAGCCCGACGCATTTTGCGAAGCGACAAGATCGGCGGCGCGCCCCGCCCAACCCGTGGTGCCGTTGCCGACAGCAATCGATGTCTGCCACTGTACCTGTTGATCGGAATGCGAGAACAGATTCGCCGGCAAAGGTGACGCTTGATTCAGGTATTGATCGCGAGTAGTCGGCTGCACCAGGCTCCCGACATTGGCAATCACGGCGAGTTCCTTGTTCGAAAACAGTGACGCCAGCTCCTGCAGATCGGAGTGAAACGCATAGGGAGCGCCTCCGCTCGCGGCGTAAACCGGATTAGTCAGATCCGAACCCGAGAGCGTCAGGTTCCCGCGCAATGAGGAGTAAGCTTTGTAGTTGGCGTCATCCACGGGAATGACCATGTTGTTCGAGTCGTTCCCTCCAAACAGAAACACGCAAACGAGCGCGCGATATCCGGAAGGATCTGACTGCGCCAAGGCAGGCAGCAAACCAAACGGACGGAGCGCCAGCGAGCCAACTGAAGCGGCTCCGACCTTAATAAATCCGCGACGTGAAAACATGAATGGCTAAACCTTTCTAAACCTAATGAATAATCTGATACTCGCCGGAAGTAAGCGCGATATAAAGCGCTGCTTTGGCCTTATCGGAAGGCGCGGTCACAGCGCCCATGGCTTGATTCACGGCTGCCTTCGTGCTGTCGGACATGTCCTGGTGGAAGAAAACAGCGTTAATCAGCGCCATCAGTGAGTCCGGACGGGAAGCTGCAGCGATATAGGGCGAGATGTTAAATGTGGTGCCGCCGTCAAAACGTCCGTTATAAATGGCGGAGTTCACCAGGTTGGCGCGGGTTGAAGCGGACTGGGTGGAGTAAATCTGAAATTCAGGAGCAAGGGAGCCGTCCGGCGTCCGGTATTGCGGGGAGAAAAAGCTAAATACGCTGGGGGCATTGAACAGTGTTTGTCCTAATTGCCCAGCGTAACCGGCCACTGTGCTCGCGCCCGAAACAGCGCCTCCCAGCCCGCGCAGCAGGTTCATAACGAAAAGAATCGGTTCACGCATATGGCCGTAACCGGGCGAATCGGCGACGGAAGCGTCATCGCCGGCGCGGGCTTCAGGGTCGGTGAGAATCGCATACACGACGCTTTTCATGTCACCGCGAACTCCCGAGCCGTTATCGGCAAAAACTGACGCTACCCGCTGTATATAAGCGGCGCTTGGATCGCTGGTTGTCAAATGTTGTATCAGTTGCTTCGACACAAAAGCCGGCAGGGAAGGCTGCATGAACAATGCGTGAATCGCCCCGTTCAGATCCTGCTCCGCCGTTCCCCCGGCGGGCAGAGTGAAGCCGGGGAACAGTTCCTTTTCCGACGTGTCATGGTTTGCTTGTATCGCAACCATGGACCCGAGATAGTAGACAGGATTATGTCCTTTGGTGACCGCGCCGGGCATGGGTGGGTAAGTCCAGCCGGTAAAGGCTTTGGCCAGAGTCGTGACTGTGGTTTGCGTATAAGTCGCCGCCGGTTGTCCATTTCCATCGAGCACCGGTGAACCATCCATGTTCAGTTGGGCGAGCCCCAAAGTGAACAACTGCATGATTTCGCGCGCATAGTTCTCATTCGCCGCCGTGCCTTTTGCCGGGTTCCCCTTGTCATTGTTCACCATGTTGAGAAAGCGTCCCATGGCGGGGTTCAACGTTACGTCTTTCATGATCTGTTCGTAGTTGGCGAAGGCGTCGTTTTGAAAAACGTCAAAGAGCGGCGGATACGCGGCGGCATAATTGACTCCGCCCGTTTCGGAAACCACCCAGATCTCACTCAGCGCAAAGGCGACTCGCTGCCGTAGCTGATCCGGCCCATTCAGGGCATTTTGGAAAAACGCAGCCTGTACCGGCTGTAAATTATTATTGTTCTTCCCTTGAGAATCCAGCATAGGCTGATCGGGGTAGGTCGAAATCGGGGCGTTTACCTGCTCGGCAAACCACGTATCAAACCCCTTGTCCTGTAAGGTGACGGACGGCGTCGGTGTTGGCCCCCATGTCCCTTGCTCCAGGATTCGATTCACAGCCCTGACGCTCAGTCCCCAAGGATTATCTTGCGCCAAGACATAGTTCGGCAGGAGCGCCGCGGCAACGAACGTAACGAGGAGAGTACGGGAACGCATGTGATGTACTACATACAACAACACGGATTCCAGCACAATGTTTCGGTAGTAACGAAAAATTTATGTTATGTCGATTTCAAGTGCCACGGAATATTTAATACGGAGACCCGGTCACTGCATTCCATCAATATGCGAGTCTTCAGAATGGCCGCGCGCTGGGTGTGCAGAAGCCAATAAAACCACCGGCGTTCCATGAGTTCCGGAATGACGGTGATGATCCGGCGATCGGGGTTCTCCGCCGCAAGCTGATTCACATATTGAACAATGGGAGTTACCACGAAACGATAAGGCGAGGAAAGCTGTACTAGTTCAGGAATGGGCAGGCGCGCTCGCGCAGCCGGACCCTCCACGTAGTCTTCCCATCGTTGGCAGAACTCATTGGACTGATTCTCTTCCGCGACATGGACGACCCTGATATCAGTTGAGAGCAGCATGGCGGCGCGAAGCGCTTGCTTATTCACCTTTGTCCAGCTCTGCATGGTCACCACAAGAATCGGCGGCGGTTGGCGGTCCGTGTCGAGCGGCGTTTGAATTTCAATCTCACGCCGAATTTTAACGTAATGCCCGTGTACGCCGTACATGAGAGCGATTAATGAAGGAATCGCAATGAGCGTAACCCAAGCGCCTTCGGAAAATTTAGCGGCAATCACAATCAGCACCGTAATTCCCGTAACAATCGCTCCCAGCAAATTGATAAGCATGTTCCGGCGTGCGCCCGGTCCTTTGTCGCGTTTCCAATGGGCCACCATGCCCGACTGGGACATCGTAAAAGAAAGAATGGCTCCTACCGCAAATAGAGGAATGAGCCGGTCTGTAATACCGCCGAAGCCGATCAGCAACGCGCCGGTAATGGCAGCGAGAACGCAAACGCCTTCCGAGTAAACCAGGCGCCGTCCGCGATTCGCAAAAGCCGTCGGCAGATATCCGTCTTCCGCCACAAAACGGCAAACTCGCGGGAAATCCGCATAGGCGGTATTCGCGGAAAGCGTCAGCAGCAGGAGAATCGAAGCAATCGACACATAATAGAACCAGCCGCGGCCCACCACCGCGCCCAGCAGCATGGAAAGGACGCTCTGATAATTGCTGCCGTTCGGATCGGTAGCGACAATTCCGTAAGCTTTCACCAAATAGGCAATACCGGCCAGCATGATGCCTAAAGCGGCGATAATAACGCCTAAGGTGAGCCGCGCATTCTTCACTCGGTCCTCGCGGAACGCTCCAACGCCGTCGCTGACCGCTTCCACGCCGGTTAACGCCGTGCAGCCGCTGGCGTACGATTTCAAGAGAAGCCACAAACTAACAGCGCCTGCCGTGGCGTGAGAAACCGGAGGGGCGACAACAGG
Organism: uncultured Bryobacteraceae bacterium; assembly: GCA_964249105.1. Lineage (GTDB taxonomy): Bacteria > Acidobacteriota > Terriglobia > Bryobacterales > Bryobacteraceae > Bog-105. Next base: position 7,625 of record CAXUBB010000173.1, read on the forward strand.
CGCGGGATGTCCGCCGCTTCCAACGGCTTTAGCAATTCCGATCGCCAGCGCAATCCCCATGCAAGCAAGAAACAGATAAGTAGGCCCCATAAAGACCGCGCCCGTTTCCCGAACCCCGCGCAAATTCACCACGGTCAAAATGAAAAGCGAAATCAAGCACAGCGCCAGTGTGTGAGGGTGTAAGGCAGGCGCCGCCGAAGTCAACGCGCCGATGCCGGCAGAGATTCCTACCGCCGCGTCCAGCGCATAATCAATCAACAGAGCGGCGGCGGCTAGCAGACCGGGAAACATGCCTAGATTCTGGTGCGCGACGATATAGGAGCCGCCGCCCGAAGGATAAGCGGCAATCGTCTGCCGGTAGGAAAAATAAACGACAGCCAGCAAAATAATAATGCAGGCGCTCAAGGGCAGAATGTATTGAAGACCAACAACACCCAACGGGATTAGCAAAGTGAGCGCCGCTTCCGGACCATACGCGGCGGAACCCAGGGCATCCAGCCCAAAAATCGGAATGCCTTTGGCCGGACCAATCTGCTCGGCGCGTTCTTCCGAGGAAGCAAGCGGCCTGCCTAAAACAACATCAAAAAGTGACATGGAATATCCTAACGAGCCTCAAGAAGCAGGATGCTTCGCAAACTCACAATCCATTCTGCTTGTTGAATCATCTATAAGAAACATAAAACTATTACGCGAATGCCCTTCAAAGATATTGATAATTATGGGCTGATCGGCGATTGCCGATCAGCCGCGCTGGTGAGCAGCGAGGGTTCTATCGACTGGTGTTGCCTGCCGCGATTCGATTCTCCGAGCGTCTTCGCCCGGATTTTAGACGACGAAAAGGGCGGTTTCTTTCGCATCTGGGCCACGGCGGAAGGCCGTTTCAAGCAGATGTACCTGCCCGATTCGAATATTCTGATGACGCGCTTCCTCAGCCGGGACGGCGTCGGCGAAGTGATCGACTTCATGCCCTGGTACAAGGGCGAGGACGGCATGCAGGCGATTGTCCGAATCGCCCGTTGCGTGCGCGGTTCCGTCAATTTCCGCCTGCAATGCGTTCCGGCCTTTGACTACGCCCGTGAGAAGCATCAACTCACGTTGCAGGACACGGGCGCCGTCTTTGCCGGGTCCGCCCTGAAGTTGGTCTTGCATGCTGATGTGCCTCTGCGGGAATGCGAACGGGGAGGCGTCTCGGCGGAATTTCAACTCAAGGAGAACGAACGGAAAGGTTTCGTTCTCGAAGTGGAGCGGGGCGGAAATCCTCCCTTGCCTGCCGATCTTGAGAAATACGTCATAGATTTCCTGTTTCAAAACTTAGGCAACTGGCGGGACTGGGCTAGCCGATGCACTTATAAAGGACGCTGGCGTGAAATGGTAATGCGCTCGGCCCTGACATTGAAACTCCTGATGTATGATCCAACCGGGGCCATTATCGCGGCACCCACCTGTAGCCTGCCCGAAGTCGTGGGCGGCGCTCGCAATTGGGACTACCGCTATGTCTGGATTCGCGACGCCGCTTTTTCCGTATACGCGCTGCTGCGCCTCGGCTATTACGAGGAAGCCACGCGTTTCATGGAGTGGCTGCGTGGACGCGCCGGGGAAGTGCACGAGGTAGGGCCGCTCCAGGTCATGTATCGCGTCGACGGCTCCTCCGACCTGACCGAATCGACTCTCGATCATCTGTCCGGTTATCGCTGCTCCACGCCGGTCCGCGTCGGAAACGCCGCCAGCGAGCAACTGCAACTGGATATCTACGGAGAATTGATCGACTCCATTTATCTTTTCAACAAGTACGTCGAACCGATCTCCTACGATTTCTGGAACGGCTTGCGCGATGTTGCTTACTGGATTTGCGACAACTGGCAAAGGCCCGATCACAGCATTTGGGAAGGCCGCAACGAACCGCGGCAATATACATACTCTAAAGTGCAGTGCTGGGTCGCGCTCGACCGAGTTCTTCGCATCGCATTGAAGCGCAATCTGCCGATTGATCTCGCCCGCGTTCGGCTGGAAAGCCAGAAAATCTATGAAACCGTGATGAAAGAGGGCTGGAAGGACAACCGTTTTGTTCGCACCCTGGGTGGAGATGCCCTGGACGCCACCAGCCTCTTGTTTGCTCTCATGCTGTTTGTCTCGCCGCTGGACCCCCGCATGAAATCCACCGTTGACTGCGTCATGAAGGAACTGGTCTCCGATAATCTGGTGTACCGCTATGCGCCGGGCCGCGACGATACGGATGGCCTAACTGGTTCCGAGGGAACTTTCAGCATGTGCACCTTCTGGC
>CAXUBB010000173.1:9915-10202 GCA_964249105.1 uncultured Bryobacteraceae bacterium
GGTTGAGGTGATGGCGCGTTCCGGCAGGCTCAGGGAAGCGCGTTTCATCTTCGAGAAAATGGTGACCTATGCCAACCACGTCGGGCTGTACGCGGAAGAAATCGGGCCATGCGGCGAAGCGCTCGGCAACTTTCCCCAAGCCTTTACGCATCTGGCTTTGATCAGTGCGGCCCTGGCGCTGGACAAACAGCTCAGCGAGAACCGGCACGCGTAAGGGTTTTGTTGGGGAGGGCAGGGATTAAGTATGCTGCGGAGCAGTGGCCCGCCCACCCGAACAGGAATCACCC
>CAXUBB010000174.1:0-1823 GCA_964249105.1 uncultured Bryobacteraceae bacterium
CTTACGGACCGCTGCGTTTGCTCCCGGAATCGGATCAGCAGCCAGACAAGGAGCGCGAGAAAGAAAAAGATTCCCGTTTCCGAGAGCAGCATGTGTTGATAGCAAACCAGCACCGGGTAAAACGCCAGCACAACAAGCGTGACTGCTCCCGCCGTGTTGCCTGCCGCGGTGCGCACGACCGAACCGGTGAGCAGCACGCCCGCCGCTCCCGCTAAGATAGTAACCATCATGGCTGCTTGCGGCTGCTCTCCGCCGAGGAAAAACGCAAGCTTGAGAGCGTAGGGAAAGCCTGGTGTCCGCAGATAATTCCAGGCCGAAGAGAAAGAGTGCGTAAAAAGAAGATTCGCCAGGTGAACGTACTCCATGCCGTCATAGGTTGCAATCAGCGGCAATGAGAACAATTGAACAAACGTAATCATGCCGAAAACAATCAGGGCCAGCCGGTAATGCATCTCCGGATTAGCGACACGCCGCCTGAGACTTATACGGTCCATGAGATACATTTTCGATGATGAACTCGTGCCGGCTCTTACTTGTGATCGTTCTGTTCTGGCGAGGTCACGCTGCCGCAGCCCAAAAGCTCCAGGCATCCTTTGACCGCCGGGGTATAGCTACCTTGAACTACAGCGGCGTCTCCTTGGTTGACCTGAACGCCGGACGCGGTGATGCATTTCTAGTCGGCTCGTATGATCTCGGAGGCAAATCCGGCTGGGGAGAAACCGGAAAAGCTGAAAGCTGGGACAATGCCAAGCGCACTTTGACTTGGGCTTGGAGTTGGGGCAGCGTCAGTTGCTGGTTTACGCAACCCGCTGGCTCCGACGCGCTTCAAGCAACCATTACAATTGTCAACAAGAGCTCCGAAACTCTGAACAGCATTGCCGTTTTCCCGCTAGGCTTGCAGTACCCTGCGCTTCCCAAAGGCTTTGGCGCTCCCAATTATCCTCAATTTCATAACAATCTGGACGCTCCCGCGCTCATTGCGGCGGACTTCGGATCAGGAACAATGGTTATGGCTGCCGAGGATACCAAGGGGCTTTATGTGGGCCTCAGCCCTTCGGGTGCGCCGAACCACTATAAGCTGCAAGTGGGAACGCATAAAGACGACAGCCAGGGATTTCTTTCGCGGGCAGTGCCCGTTCATCGCTCTGTGCCGCCAGGACAAACCGATTCCTACACCGTCAGCTTGCGTTTCGCTCCGTCCGGAACAGAGACGCGGGCAATAGCAGGCGATATTCTGAAGAGCTATAGCCGCGCTTGGCCGCAGACTCTACGATGGACTGACCGGCGTCCCATCGGCGAACTCTTTCTGACGGACCCAACATCGTCTCCGCGCGCGTACACCAGTCCCAATCCGCGTAATTACCATTTCGCTAAAAATATCAACGTTCAAACGGCAGCGGGGAAAGCGGCGTTCCGGGAAGCTTTGCTGGCTTATGCTGACCGGGCTGTTCAACTGCTGCGGAGTATGAATGCGCAGGGCGCGATGGTCTGGGATCTCGAAGGGCAGCAATATCCGCAACCGGATACCAGCTACGCGGGAGATCCGAGCCAGCTTTCCAAGCTGTCGCCTGAAATGAACGCCGTGGCGGACGAATTTTTTAAGAAATTGAAAGCTGCCAGCCTGGAGTGCGGTTTAACCATACGGCCCCAGCGGCTCGATTTCTCCTCCATTCCGCCCCGCCAGAAAGATGTTCCAAGGCAAGAGCAGGCGGCGGTCATGATCGAAAAAATGCAGTATGCCCGGAAACGATGGGGGTGCAAGATGTTTTATGTTGATTCCGATGGCGGCCCGAACGATGCGACGGCTCCTTCCGTCTTTGCGC
>CAXUBB010000174.1:1833-10182 GCA_964249105.1 uncultured Bryobacteraceae bacterium
ATTCCCGAAAACATCTGGCCCAAAGACTATGCTTACGCCGCGCCCTTGGCCAGCTACACCGCGCCTTATAAACCCTTGCACACGCCTGCCGAGGCGCTGGCTATTTGGCCCGCAGCCTTTACGGTAACTTATATTGGGGATGCGCCGGACCATGATTTGAAGCGCAATCCGCAACAGTGGCAGGAGTTTAGGGAAGCCGTCCGCAGAGGAGATATTTTGACTTTTCGTGCCTGGTTCGACGACGAACCGCTTAACAGTCAAGTGCGCGAGTTGTATCGAGAGGCCAAGCGGTAGCCTGGATGCTCTTATGGCGAAAGGCGTTTCTTATTGTTCTGTTATCAGCGCAAGGATCTCTGCTTGCCTATTCCGTGCAGACCCATGAGCAATTAATCGATCTGAACTGGAAAAACACCATCAAACCTTTTCTCTTGCGCCGCTTCCCCAACGCAACGGAAGGGGAGTTGGAGCGGGCGCATGCCTATGCCTACGGCGGCTGCGCCATTCAGGACCTCGGCTATTACCCCTTCAGCAATCAATTTTTCAGCAATCTGGCGCACTATGTCCGATCCGCGGATTTCATCCTGAATCTGTTTCAGGAGGCGAAAAACCCGAACGAACTCGCTTTTGCGGTCGGAGCGCTTTCTCATTATGTGGGCGATACCGTCGGCCATCTCAAAGCTGTCAATCCGGCGGTAGCGGCGGAATTTCCGAACCTCGCCAAGCGATACGGCCCCTCCGTGACATACGATGAAAACCCGCACGCGCACGTCAGAACCGAATTTGCTTTCGATATCAACGAACTCTGCAAACATCGCCTAGCGCCTTCGGCTTACCTGCGGCACGTGGGACTGCGGGTGCCGTCGGCGGTTCTGGCGAGGACCTTTTCCCGTACCTACGGTCTCAATTTCCAGCAAGTCCTCGGGGAACGCCGGCCTGTGGTGCGAGGCTACCGCTTTGCCGTGCGTAGCTTTCTGCCGCGCATCGCCTATGCCGAGGCGGTTCTGCACCGGCGCGGTTTTCCGCCTGACGATCCCACTCCTGCCTTCCAGGTGTTTCAGCAGCATCTGGCAGAGGCGGATTTCGAAAAAGGATGGAATCAATACCGCAAGAAGCCGGGAATCCGCACTCACCTGCTTGCTGGAATCATCGTGATTCTGCCCAAAGTCGGGCCGCTCTCGCTACTGGCGATTCGGGGACCGGAGCCAAAAACTCATGAGTGGTACATTGAGAGCGTAAACGAAGCGACGACTGCTTTGCAGAAAATGTTAAGGGAAGAAAGCCTAACTCCCGGTTCGCTGCCCAACCGCGATTTGGACACGGGAGAAAAGGTGCGGCCCGGAGGCTACCGTTTGACCGATCAAACCTACGCGCGGCTATTGAAAGCTCTCACGCGGCAACCCGCGCAAAAACTGCCCGCTGAACTCAAGCAGGACGTTTTGGACTACTACGCCGACCCGGGTGCGCCCATCAGCACAAAGAAGAACTGGAAGCAGTGGGCGCAAGTACAAAAACAATTGGAGGTGCTGAGAGGAATGAACACTCTGCCCGCAGTCAGTGATTGACTGCTATCAAATTGCTGATTGGCTCTGTTTGGAACACAAGTCGTTTTCCAGATGATCTCTCGAACTTGGTGGTGCTCCAAGAATATTCATCAGTCTCGAAAAGAAGTAAAGGCATGTTGAAGATTGAAATCCTAAAACAGCCTGACGGCACGGGAGTGCTTCGCTGCAAGCGTCAAAATGGCTCTGTCACTTGGCAGAAGCAGACGAAACACGCCGGGCACTTCGCTTTGCATGATCTGACCCACTATGCGGTTGAGACCTGCCTCGGCTACCGGCAGGGATTCTTCGGCCTGATCGCCGCCGGTTGGGACGTGGAAGATACCACCGGCAAAGGCTCGCGTGGCCCACTTCCCGCCGAAACCACCGAAGTGGAGCGAATCGTCGGTCTGTTTGACTCTGAACAGGCCTCCAACGCGCTTTGGACTTGCGATGAATTCAATCAGTACGCTCCACGCCCGCTCACACAAACAGAAATTGAAAGCGTGCGCACCCTCCGTGGCGCATTATTCCAGCAGTGGCGCGCCACTCCGCCCGGCCAAAAATTGGAACTGACGTTTGAAGCGGAGCCGGAAGCGCAGTAACTAGTCTAAAAGGTTTTACCCGTCCCGATCCCCGCATTCCGCGCCGCCACTTGGCTAATACTCGACCAATCCATCCCTTCCTGCCCATAAGCAATCGCCGCTAGTAGATGATCGCGCAGCAAACTCGCCAGCGGCATCGGAGCGCTCACCTCTCCGGCAGCCTCCAATGCCAGCCGCACATCCTTCAAGCCCAATTTCAACGCAAAACCGGCAGGCTCAAACTTCTCATCCGCAATGGTCGTGCCGTAATTCTTATACACGGGTGAGCCGAAAAGCTCGTTCATAATGTCAAGGAACGTATGGTGGTCCGCGCCGGATTTGCGCAGCGTTGCAAATGCCTCTCCAAACGCTTCGAGCATACTGACCAGCATGAAATTGCCGCAGAGCTTAAACAGATTTGCCTGCCACGGTTCCGGCCCCGCGACAAACACAACGCGGCTCAGCGCCTCTAATAAAGGCCGTACCCGCTCAATCTCCTCAGACTTGCCGCCCGCCGCCACAATCAGCTTTTTGGCCTCCGCCGCATCGGGACGTCCGAACACCGGCGCGCTGAGATAGCCCTGACCTTTAGCGCCATGCTCGGCGGTAAGCCTGCGGGCAAGATTCACGCTGATCGTGCTGCTCGAAATGTGGATCGCTCCGGGCGGAAGGCCGGCGGCGATGCCGTGTTCGCCAAAGACTGTATCGGCGACAGCGTTATCATCCGCCAGCATGGTGAAAACGGCCTGCGCGTTTCGGCAAGCCTCGGCAGGTGAAACGGCCGCTTCCGCGCCATCCGCTTTGAGCGCTTCCGCTTTTTCGCGGGAGCGGTTGTAAACCGTCAGTTGATGACCGGCGCGCAGAAGATTCCGCGCCATGCCGGTACCCATCCGGCCCAGCCCAATAAAAGCAATCCGCATATTCTTAGGCAATCGTCCCAACCAGCGGGCTGCTGGCCACTGCGTACTCGCGTTTGGGCATGCGTCCCGCCAGGAAAGCGGAGCGGCCCGCCTCGACGGCTAGTTTCATCGCGTGGGCCATGCGTTCGGAGTCCTCCGCTTCGGCAATGGCCGTGTTCAAAAGCAAACCGTCAAAACCGAGTTCCATCGCGATGGCGGCATCCGAGGCGGTGCCCACCCCGGCATCCACAATCAGCGGCACTTCCGTAATGGCTTCGCGTAGGATTTTTAGATTGGTCACGTTCTGAATGCCCAACCCGGAGCCGATGGGCGCTGCCAATGGCATAACCGCTGCCGCTCCTGCATCCACCAGCTTGCGCGCATTAACCAAATCATCCGTCGTATAGGGAAGCACGACAAATCCCTCTTTGACCAGAACACGCGTGGCTTCGAGCAGCCCTTCGTTATCGGGGAACAAGGTTTTCCCGTCTCCAATCACTTCCAGCTTGATCCAGTTGGAAAGACCCACCTCCTGCCCCAGCCGCGCTGTCCGAATAGCGTCTTCCGCTGTGTAGCAGGCGGCGGTATTCGGCAGAATGTGGATCCTGGAGCGGTCAATAAAATCCAGCTCCGATTCCTTTGTGCGATCCGTTAGATTCACGCGCCGAACCGCCAGCGTTACCATTTCCGTACCGGAAGCAGCATGGCACCGCGCCATTAGTTGTTTACTGCGATATTTTCCGGTTCCAACAAACAGGCGCGACCGGAATGTTCTACCGGCAATCGTTAACAGGTCTTCCATAACACCTATTATCGGGGCATCGCCGGGAAAGCGCTTTCCTGTTTTTACGATTTAAGCGCTGACCAGCGCCGGTTTGGCAATGACCGGAAGCACAATTTCAACCAACAAACCAGGAGAAGCGTTGCGCACGCGAATACGGCCGCCATGAACCGCGACGGCGCGCTCGGCAATCGATAAACCGAGTCCCACGCCTCCGCCGCTGCTGCGGTTGCGATCTGCTTCGACGCGGAAAAAGGGCTTGAACAGGCTTTGCAAGCTTTCGTCAGGCACTCCCGGCCCAAAGTCACGCACGGAGATAATGGCATACGCATCTCTGCCCGCGAGATTAACTTCAATATTCGAGCCCTCGGGGGCGTAACGAATCGCGTTACGCACGACGTTTTCGACGGCTCTCCGGAGCAGTTCGCGATCGCCCATTAGTTGCAGGCCGCTGGCTGTTGTAAGCAGCAGACGGCATTGGCGCGCTTCTGATTCCATCGCGCTGTCATCGAGCACATCACGCAGCAGATCGGTCAGGGCAATTTCATGGAAATACCGGCTTTCGGGATCATTCTCCGCGCGCGTCACCTGAAGAAGTTCGGACACCAGCGAACTTAAGCGGTTAATCTCCTTTTCGATCCGGTCCATGGAACGGCTGCGGTCCTTGCTCGTGCGCGCCAGTTCAGCGGCGAACTTGAGCCGCGCTAAAGGCGAACGCAATTCGTGAGACACATCCTGTAACAACCGGCGCTCCGCTGTCAATAGAGTTTGGATGCGATCCGCCATAAGATTAAAAGTGCGCGCCAGCTTGTTTAATTCATCATTGCCGTACGCCTGGGCGCGAACGTGCAGATCGCCGCTCCCGAAAGCCTCCACCGTCTGTTCCAGAGTGCGAAGCGGCGAAACAATCTGGACCGTGATGATGTAGCAGAAAGCCACGGCGGCCACGACCACCCAGAGATAGTAGGGAACTGATGTCGGCGGACCGGCAGGCAAAACGGCATTGACGAGCAGAAAGTATTTCTTGTCGCCGGCGGGCCATGAAATCGCTACCGGATCGTGTCCCGTCCGCCAGTGCCGGGGAAGTGGGGTGTTGTAGATTTCGGCGCTGCGATGTTCGCCGGAAACCAGATCAACTCCTTTGTCGTTTACTAGTGAATACTGGCCGGGGAAGTGTCGCTGCAGGTGCGCCAAGTGCCGTTGGAGAGCTTCACGCCCGCTCTTTTCATAGATGTGGCGCGCGTCTTCCAGTTGAAACGCGAGAAATCTTGAGAAAAAATCGTTGTGCGTTTCGGAAAAACTGCGGAACTGCGCTGAGAAAAAAGAGCCTGCCAAGCAAACCGTCAGGGTAGCCAGACACCACAAAAGAATCTTGATAAATAACGATCCCATCATGCGAGTTGCCCCCGATCTGTTAAATCACGCTGCCTGTTGCAAACAAATAACCTACTCCACGCACCGTTCGGATCAGCGTTCGTCCACGCTCCAGCTTTTTCCGCAAGTGGCTGACATGCACATCGAGGGCTCGCTCTAACGGGTTAGCCTGACGATTGTAAAGATACCGGGCCAGATCGTCTCGCGAGACTACCTGCCCAGCGGACCTGACCAGGATTTCAAGGATTTCGTATTCGATGGATGTCACATCCACGGGAGAATCGTCGCGGAAAACCTGCCGTGTGCCGGGGTTCAGTTTTACTCCGCCCGCTTCCAGAACTTCCGGCTTAAATGCGGAGCCGCGGCCTACTCGGCGAAGTACCGCTTGTATGCGAGCCAGCAACTCATCGGGACTAAACGGTTTTGCTAAGTAATCGTCCGCGCCGGCATTGAGGCCTTTCACCTTCTGCTCATCGTCGGCGCATGCCGTTAACATGATGACAGGCACGGCGCTACGGCGTCGTAATTGTCGGAGCACCTCGAACCCATTCATGGACGGCAGCATCACATCCAGGATGATTAAATCAAAAGCGCCTTCCAGAGCGCGGGTGAGGCCCTCAGAACCATTGTAAGCGGTACTTAAAAAAATTTCATTGGAGCAAAAGAACTCCTCCATCAAAGCGGACAACTCCGTATCGTCCTCGATTAAGAGGATCGTAAAGCGCTTGGCGAGTGTAATAGCGGTACTCACTTATGGAAAACTATAACGCGAGATGCGCCTCCGCATTTTATTTTCTTATACCAGAATTACTAATCGCAAACTCGATGCGGCTACGGTTGCGCCATGAAACCACGAAGGAAGTACCAGTTCCTATTTGCTAGAATTCTGATAGCTGGACAGGTGGGTGAGCGGTTAAAGCCAACAGACTGTAAATCTGTCCCTCCTTGCGAGGTACGAAGGTTCGAATCCTTCCCTGTCCACCATGAGCTGCCGTGCGCAGTGGCAGCTTATTCGGGCCAATTGTCAACAGACACCCAAGGTTTGAGTCTAAGTAGGCCGTTATCCCTTGTGATTAAAATCCTCTTTACTGAATGCGCGTGAGCGGCAATTAACATATCGAGGGAAGCGATTGAAATACCGTTTGCCTCGCTTTGGGCACGCAGATCGGCATAGGATCGGGCGGCGACAGAGTTCCACGGCAGACTGTCACAGTCGGCGAGGAATCTGTGAATGATAGTCCGTAGATGTGTAGCTTTGGGCTTTTTCGCCAAGCCGTAAAGCAACTCCGCTTCTGTAATCACGGATATGGCAAGACGTCTTGTGGAAATGTGCGCCATTCGCCAGCGCAATTGAATTCCGATTTCATCTCCTCGGAGAAGATGACTGACCGTGTTGGTATCCAACAAATAATCTGGATTGTTATCTAGCGGCATTATCAGAATAGTTCCCGTTCCGGCGGTAGGGACAGATCGCGATCCTTGAGAAAATCTTGTCTTTCCGATGCAGGTACCTGATCAAGTAAAGAAAAGAATTCGTCCAAGGTTTTCGGCTTCCGAGACAAAATCACATCTCCCGTGATCGGATCTTTGCGGATGTAAACCTCTGTTCCATCGAAACGGAACTCTGCCGGAATACGAACCGCCTGACTCCTGCCGTTGCTAAACAGCTTGGCTTTTATCTCCTTCATGAATGTAATCTATCATGGTCATATACCATAGGCGGGTCTACACAGTTTTGTTATTCTAATGGTGGCAAGCCGTTGTAGCTCAGTTGGTAGAGCACTTCCTTGGTAAGGAAGAGGTCACCGGTTCAATCCCGGTCAACGGCTCCAAGTTTTCCTGCCAAACGCCGTTTTCGCTTTTGGCTTGTTCTCCGTGTTATTCTCACTAATGGGTGTAAGACCGTTGTTTTGTGCCTACACCTTCGTCTAGCCTTCTTCCTCTTTGCAGGAAACCAGACACAACAAAACAATTAGAGAGAACCGATGGCGAAAGAGAAATTTGACCGCAGCAAGCCGCACGTGAATATCGGCACGATTGGGCACATTGACCACGGCAAGACGACCTTGACGGCGGCCATCACCAAGACGCTCGCCAAGCACAACCCGAAAGTCAAGTTCCGCAGCTTTGACTCGATTGACAATGCGCCGGAAGAGAAAGCGCGCGGCATCACGATTGCTGTCGCGCATGTGGAGTACGAAACCCCGAACCGGCACTACGCGCATGTGGATTGTCCGGGCCACGCCGACTACATCAAGAACATGATCACCGGCGCGGCGCAGATGGACGGGGCGATTCTGGTGGTGGCGGCCACCGACGGGCCGATGCCGCAAACGCGCGAGCACATCTTGCTGGCGCGCCAGGTGGGGGTGCCCTACATTGTGGTGGCCTTGAACAAGGTCGACATGGTGGATGACCCGGAGCTCTTGGAGCTGGTCGAACTCGAAGTGCGCGAGCTGTTGAGCAGCTATCAGTTTCCGGGCGACGACTTGCCGGTGGTGCGGGTGAGCGCGCTGGGAGCCTTGAACGGGGAAGAGAAGTGGGAAAAGTCCGTGGACGAGCTGATGGCGAAGGTGGATGAGTACATTCCCTTGCCGGAGCGCGTGGTGGACAAGCCGTTTCTGATGCCGATCGAGGACATCTTCTCGATCCAGGGGCGCGGCACGGTGGTGACGGGCCGGGTGGAGCGGGGCATCGGCAAGGTGGGCGAGGAGATGGAGATTGTCGGCTTCCGCGACACGCGCAAGACGGTGGTGACGGGCGTGGAGATGTTCAAGCGTCTGCTGGACGAAGCGCGCGCGGGCGACAACGTCGGTTTGCTGCTGCGCGGCATTGAAAAGACGGATGTCGAGCGCGGGCAGGTCTTAGCCAAGCCGGGCACCATCAAGGGCTATCAGAAGTTCAAGGGCGAGGTGTACGTGCTCAGCAAGGAAGAGGGCGGACGGCACACGCCGTTTTTCAACGGCTACCGGCCGCAGTTCTACTTCCGCACCACGGACGTGACCGGGGTGGCGCACCTGCCGGAAGGCATGGAGATGGTGATGCCGGGCGACAACGTGGCGATGGAAGTGGAGCTGATCACGCCGGTGGCGATGGACAAGGGCTTGCGCTTTGCCATCCGCGAGGGCGGACGCACCGTGGGTGCCGGCACCGTTACCGAAATTATCGGGTAA
>CAXUBB010000175.1:0-10175 GCA_964249105.1 uncultured Bryobacteraceae bacterium
ATACCGCAACTCTCCATATACACGGAGCGAACCGCGAAGCTGAAAATCATGACGGCGAGCACATACCAGGCAGCAGAAGGACCAATGGCCTGTTCTGCGATGCCTCCGGCGTAAAACATGGAGGAGGCGAGATCACTCAAAACAATGGCTGCCCCCCGCCAGTAGCTGATAAACGAGAGGGCTACGGTAGTGGCAACGACGACCTTTAGACTTTGGGAGCCGCTAGGCGAAGGCTTAGAGGTAGAAGATGTCTCCATTTAACAAAGCGCAATATACCCAGTATCTCGCGAACGGGTTTGCCCATGGATCAGAATAGGGGAAGGAGGGTCTTGTGGCTACTCAGCAGATACAGACAGCGGCGGATATCGAGTATATCGATACGAGCCGGTATGAACGGACTGAGGGCCAATTGGTGGAGCGGCCCTTGCCAAGCAGAAGACACGCGGAAGTTCAACTTAATGCAACAATTCTTTTAAGACAAATTGCCAAACAGCTTGGCATAAAAGATTATCAGGAATGGACGCTGGATGAAGCGAGCGTGCCCGAGCATGACTGGATGACGCCGGATGTACTGGTGTCCCTGCCTGGAGAGCTTAAAGAGAGTCGCGTCGGTCATTTGCTGCCGCCCGCTTTTCTGGCGGTTGAGGTGCTTTCGCCGGGGCAGACGATTCCTCAGATGATGAAGAAAGCCCGGCGTTTTCTCCGCTGGGGCGTGCAGCATGTCTGGCTGATAGAACCGGAGCAGAATTTTGGCTTCATGGCGTCTGGGGATGGAATGCGCGGCATTTTTGTATCCGACGACGGGACGCTGGAAGCGGCGGATCTCACCGTTCCATGGCGGATGTCTTACAGCACGAAGAGTAGCGATTCCTTTTGCGGCAAATGACACATCTTCAATGCAGCGCGCGCCGCTGCGGCACGACTCTCGATGCGCATGATCGCGCTTTGGCTTGTCCGCGCTGCGGTGATTTGCTGGAAGTGGCGGTGGAGCCTGGTAACCTCGACCCGGCGTATGTGAATTCTCTCTGGGGCGAGGGGCGGAGTTGGTGGTAGCCGCATGACGCCAGCGGAGTGTGGCGCTTCCGGGAAGTGCTGCCGGCGTACGACAGCGAAATCGTCACGCTGGGAGAAGGCAATGTTCCGTTGGTACGCGCCCGGAAAGCGGCGCAATGGGCGGGAGTGCGTCACCTTCAGTTCAAGCATCTCGGCTGGAATCCCACGGGTTCTTTTAAGGATCTAGGCATGACGGCCGGAATGACGGAAGCGCGGTTTTTGGGCGCTCGGACGGTGGCCTGCGCTTCCACCGGCAACACAGCGGCAGCGTTGGCGGCTTATGCGGCCCGAGGAGGAATGGCGGCCCGAGTGTATTTGCCCGCAGGACAAGCCTCGGCTAATAAGCTGGCGCAGGCGCTCGATTATGGGGCGGAGGTCGTGCAGATTGCGGGTAGTTTCGACGATGCTCTCAATGAGCTGCTGGCGTTGGCGGACCGGGATCTTTACTTCTTGAATTCCATTAATCCGTTTCGTATTGAAGGGCAGAAGACGGCCATGTATGAGTTGATGGAGCAGTTTGCGTGGCAGCCGCCGGACGTTCTGGTGGTGCCCGGAGGGAATCTCGGCAATTCTTCGGCATTCGGCAAGGCATTCATGGAGATGAAGCGGTTTGGGCTGATCGAGCGGGTTCCGCGTATGGTGATCGTGCAGGCAGAAGGCGCTAATCCATTAGCTCGTTTATGGCGTTCGCAAGGGATGGAGTTGGAAGCGGTGCCCGAGCCGGAAACAGTCGCGACGGCGATTCGAATCGGCAATCCGCGTTCCTGGAGAAAGGCTCTGGAGGCAATTGAGTTTACGGGCGGTCTGGTCATGGATGTAACGGATGAAGAACTGGGAGAAGCAAAGGAAGCGATTGGGCGGGACGGCATCGGATGCGAGCCGGCTTCGGCCACAACTTTAGCGGGAATACGCAAGCTGATCCAGTCGGGTGAACTTCATCCCGAGGCGACTATGGCCGCCGTGCTGACCGGGCATGTTCTAAAAGACACCGATTACATCATCAAGCGGCAGGAACGGAATAAGACGCGGGAGCCAATGGCGGTTTCACTTTCGTGAATGTGTCCGGCAGTTTTGAAATTAAGGTACCGGCTTCGATTGCTAATCTGGGGCCGGGATTCGACACGCTGGCGGTTGCGGTGCAGCTTTATCTTCGATTGCGAGTGCGGGTGATGCCGGGTGAGGGACAACTCCACTTTCAATTTACAGGCAGCCGATTGGATGGCGAAAACTATATTGAGCGCGCGTTCCGCTTTTTGGCAAACCAACAGAGCGGACAGTTCCCTTCCCTGTTTATCGAAGTGCGGAGCGAGATTCCAATGAAATCGGGACTAGGCAGCAGCGCCGCGGCTACGGTGGCGGGGTTGCGGCTGTTTGAAGCAGTAGGAGGCGCATTATCGCCGGGAGGATTACTAAACGCGGCTTGCGCGCTGGAGCATCATCCGGATAACGTGGCAGCGGCCTTGCTGGGCGGCTTGACGCTGAGTTGTCAAATGCCTGACCGTTCCGTGGTGGCAAAGCGCGTGGAATGGCCCTCCTCGGTGCGGTTCCTGGTGTTAACTCCGCATTATCCGTTGTCTACCGTGGAGTCGCGAGGGGTGCTGCCGGAAAGAGTTCTGCGCGAAGAAGCAGTATTTAACATGCAGCGAGTAGCTTTGCTTTTACAGTCTTTGCAGAGCAGAGACTTTTCCTTGCTGCGGGAAGCGCTGCAAGACCGGTTGCATCAGCCGTTCCGGCAGGGATTAGTGCCGGGCTTGCAGCGGGCGCTCGCCTTAGAGCACCCCGATTTGCTGGGAGTCTGCTTGAGCGGCGCAGGCCCTTCAGTGGTGGCGCTGGCGGAACGGAACCTGGATCAGGTGGAAGAAGTACTAGCCGAAAGTTTCCGTGCAGCCGGGTTAACCTTTTGCGTGCGACGGCTCGCGGCGCATGGGTGAAGCCTGACGATTATGCTTTTAATTCAGGTTCAAAATCATACGGCGCTAGAAAAAGTTGCCGGTCGTACTCAATCAGGCCGAGACGTACCCGGTCCAACCAACCGGTTCGTCCGAGTAGATTTTATTGATCTGACCGTCTGCAAAGAAGTAAACCATTGACTCAAATTGCAGACCAGAAACTTCTACAACGACCATATGACCGAAAGTGTTTACCTATCCGGTTACGGTCCAAAATCTTTTTGGTTCTCCGGCTTCGATGTTGAAATTTAACAGCTCTCCATACTTCCGCTCAAATAGGCAATTGCTAGAGCCTGTATCTATATAGGCACGAAAGTCGATAAAGTCATTGCCGCTTCTCAAAATTACTGGTAATGCAATGCCCTTGTCGTCCGACGGATAGGAATAGAAGTGACTAAAATTTAAACGAAGCATTAAAGCTGAAGCAGGCCTGCCGAGGGCAGATCCAGTTCTTTAGGAATATGCACCCAAAAAGGCCGGAAAACACCTTTCTGCCGTGCCGCATTACGAACTGCATGAGCATCGGAGCCGTGACTCAGGAGAGTGCTGCCGTGCAACGCCACCCACTGGCCAGGGTATAAATGTTCATGCTAATGGAGCCACTCCATTTCAGCTTTACGCGTAAAATCCTCTGCTCCAGACGGAGTATCCGTAATCGTAATCAGAACACGCTGCTTTTCCTTTAAAGGTAGGGGTTCAAGAGGGCATAGTATTCCTCCCTCAAACACCGCTTCTAACTGCCGCGTCATGTTTCTGATTGTAACGGGAATTTGCTCTCTACGCTTAAGTCAGCGTAGCGGCCAAGTGCGGCTTACCTAATTGGCACTCTTCATGGACGGCTCTTACGGCGCGTTCCAAACCGTCAAGGCGGACGATAATGCCGATGGTGATCTCGCTGGAGCCTTGGGCAATGGCGATAATGTTGATCTTTTCGCGGGAAATGGCAGTGAAGACACGTCCAGCTAGTCCCGGTGTGCCTCGCATCCCTTCGCCGACTACAGCTAATAAGCCGACGTTTTCGTCCACTTGAATAGGCTTCAGGTAGCCGTGAGCGAGTTCGATGGAAAGATTAGCGCCGAGAGCTTCCAGAGCGGCGTCGATATCGTGCTTGCGAATCAGAAAACAGAAGTTTTGGCGGTAGCTGGAGCTGCTGAAGACCAGAATTTCGACGTTGGCAAGAGCGAGGGCGTCGAGAGCACGGGCCATGACACGGGTACCGCTCAGAACGGCGCTGGCCGGCTCCATGGAGATCAGCGCGACATTCGACATGGAGGTGACGGCACGGACGCCCTTGGGCTCGTCAAATTCGCTGACGATTTTAGTGCCGGGCTTGTGAGGGGCAAAGCTGTTCTTGCTCCAGACTGGAATCTTTTTTTCCGCCAAAGGCGCGAGCGTGCGCGGATGAAGCACCTTTGCTCCGTTGTAAGCAAGTTCGGCGGCTTCGGCGTAAGTGACTCGGTCAAGAATAGCCACTTCCGAGACCAGACGCGGATCGGCAGTCATAATGCCGTCCACATCGGTCCAGATCCAGAGTTCTCCAGCGTCGAGCGCGGCGGCGATAATCGAAGCCGAAAAATCCGAACCGCCCCGGCCCAGGGTCGTGGGGCGACCGTCTTCCGTTGCTCCGTTGAAACCGGTAATGACAGGCACGATTCCTTCCTCCAGCAGCGGACGAATACGCTCAGCGCAGCGGACGCGTGTCGGCTCTTTCTGAGGGGAGGCGTTACCGAAAACCGCGTCTGTGACAATGATCTGCGCGGCATTGATGGCACAGGATTTGATGCCGGTTGCTTCGAGATATTGAGCCAGCAAGACAGAAGAAAGCCGTTCGCCAATGGAGAGCGCTTCATCCACGGAGCGCGGAGGGCGCTCACCGAGCATCAGCACGCCATGAGTAATGCGTCGAAATTCGGAAACAAGCAAATGCGCAGCGTCAACTGCGGCGTCCTTCCATGCGGCAGTGCGACCAGTGAACAATTCATGGCAGGCATGGAGGTGACGATCCAGCAGCGCGCGGAGATCCGACTCTACGGCGGCCCGATCTCCCAACTCAGCGCGACGCAGAGTTTCAAGCAGAAGGTCCGTGATCTTCGACATGGCCGAGACCACGACGGCAACGGGACGGGTTTTGCTATGTTCGGCGATGATATCAGCGGCGACGCGCATCCGTTCCGCGCTGCCCATGCTGGTCCCGCCGAACTTCATGACAAGGAGGTTGGTCAAAAGAGTTTTCCTACTCTATTGTTAACAGTTGAGCGCTTGTCCTGGCCCCGTCTCCTTATGCTTAAAATCAGCGGCAATTGCGTTTACCGATGAAAGCGCCCAACGCTAATGTGCCCAGGCCGAGTAATGCGAATCCGGAAGGTTCAGGAGAGGGTGTAAAAAGACGGTAGAGTATGCCGTTACCGGTGTAGTCAGTTTCGTAGTAGCCTGCTGGTCCTGCTGTGCCCCGGCTGATCATGACAGCATTAATACTGTAAGTTGATGGGTCCGGAAGATTTTTGAGATCAGCGCCATACAGGAAAGCAGCGGAGCCAATCCCTGTTCCGCCGCCTGTATCAACAAGATCATTGAAGACACGAAAGATGTTCACTGTCATTGCCGCGGAGTCCCTTATGATGAGATCACCCGCATAACCGAAATCGCCATCAGGATACGTGAGAAGCTGGCCTTCGTAGACATTGCAAATGGAACCATCGGAGGCGCAGCTTGATATCGGCGCAGCCGTTATGGATGAAGAAAAAAGAGCAAGCGCGGCAAAACACAACCAAACCAGGCCTTTCAAGAACCTCATAGTATTCCTCCGTTTGGAAAATTCAGTAAGCGTAACGCTGAGTAGCGGATTCATCCTAGCATGTTTCCGAGAAGGAATGGAATCTGATTTCAGTCATTGTCGTATCACAAGTGATATAATTTCGCTACTCTGTGCCTCAGCAGGATAGGGGGGCCCATTAAGAACATCTTCTTTAGCGGAGGAAACAGATGCTTTTTCGGTTACGGCCCTTGTTAACCATGGTAGCGGGGTTGATTCTTCTCGGCTTTTTGCCGGCGTTCAGTCAAACGATTGAATTCAGTGACGGGACTATCGGGTATGCGAAGTTCCACAAAGGGCTTGCCGCAGGCCCAGCTCAGACTGTTTCACCAAGCGCTATGTTAGCGGCGGCAGACACGACTGGGCTGGCATCTACCCAGAAACCCTTTTTGTCCCTGGCCAACAAGATGCTCCCTATTTATTTAGTGGGCGGTGATCCAGGCTTGGGTGCGAGCACCAGTGTCATTCCGACCCTGATCGTGCCGCTTAAATTTGTCTTCCCTGACGCTGGCAATCCAGTACTGGATGGGACAAACAGAGTAGCCGAGGTTCAGAACTCACCTATTTTTCAGAACACCGGCTACACGGCTGATGGGGTAGACCTTGGATTTACTCAGTACGGGGACGCAATTCAGCGGGCGGAGTTTTGGAACTATCCGGGGTTCTCGCAATCGGATTATCATGTGCTGCTAGGCCAGCCGACGATTGCTCCAACCATCACGTTCAACGTGCCTTCGACTGGATGCGGCGCGGATGGCACAGCATCTTGCGGCACGGCTATTGTGAACAGCCGGGGTGTCTTAGTAGGCCGTTTAGATATCAACTATTTCACTTCAAATATTACTAGCCTGGCAAAAACCTACCCGGCGAATAGCTTGCCCGTTTTTCAGACGGACAACGTGCTTCTGTATGAAGGGACACCGAACCAATGCTGTGTCGTTGGGTATCACGATTCAGAAGGACCTCCTGTTGCGACTGCCCGGACCTGGATTTATCACGCTTATACGGAAAGCGGCACCTTCAGCGGCAACGGGTTTCAGGACATCGTCGCTTTAAGCCATGAAGTGGCAGAATGGCTGAATGATCCTTTCGTTGGATCATTCGATGCAATTAATTGGGTTGTGCCGTATGTTCTGCCTGGGCAGGGCGGAGCTTGTCAGCCAAACTTTGAAACGGGAGATGTTCTGGAAGCTCTTCCCGACTTTACCTTTACGAAGACGGTCGGAAGCATGACTTATCACTTGCAGGATGAAGCGTTTCTGCCATACTTCCTGCACGGCACATCGTTCTCCGTCAATGGATGGTACACATTGCTTAACGCTTTTACAGCGCCTACCACGCTCTGTGGTCCGGGTTAATTATTAGGCTCTTCAGAAATAAGCTCCTATTTGTTGTAAACGGAAAAGGTCTCGGCGGCTGGTATGCCGCCGCATTTATTCTGCAGTATTGGTGTGAATAAACTCTCTGTCCGGGCCCTCGGAGGAATGCCGGACAGACAAGCGAGAAGCAAAAGGACCGAAGCAACTCTTTCTGCTTGCCAGCTTAGGGAACAATCAACTACGGAACAATGAACCAAGCGGAATAAGGAGTTCCAAGGGCCAAGCACAAACGTGCAGTACTGGCAAATCAAACATGCACAGCGGTAATGACAGTACTCTTTGAGTTCTTAAAACAGTTATCTCCGGCTTGCGGTAAATTCCGAGCTTGCAGGTTTCATTGCTCTGATGTCCATTGCGGATCATCCAAGCACGGCGGCGCGTCAACTTTATGCTGCACGCATAATCCATGAGCCATCGCGATGGCTGTTTTCTTGGCGGATTCTTCATCAGCATGATGTATTGTCGCCTGGTTCGGCGGCAAGCGCATCAGTTGAACAATAATGTTCCATTCAGCACTGATCAGAGATTCTTTCACTTGCAGCATCAGCGGTAGGCAAACAAAAGTGAAAGTTCTTGTCATGCTTTCAAATTAATCCTCATAGGCAGCGTACATCTTAGTCGTAAAGAACGGTAATGATGTGAAATTTTAGGGCTGACCTATCAATATTGAGTTCTGCGGTGGGTGAATCGCCTACTTCGTAGTAATTTGCAAATCTCTATTAGCCATTTTTCTTCTGTGGAGGTGGTTTGGGTGGAGGTAGTTTGGGTGGAGGCGGTGTAGGCTTCGGCATAGGAGGCCATCCCTCCTTCAGAACATCGGGCTTACTCATGTACTGCTCAAATGATATTGCCTAAAAACGTGGTCCTGCCATTTACCTAAGCGTACCTGGTCGTAGGGTGCCTCCGTTGTTGCTAACTCGGAAATCTCTCGTTCTCTTCTCAGTAGATCCTGTAATTCGGATTCTGCCTCGTCCGTGTACGTGTGATTCCACAATAGGGCGTAATCATCAGCGATTTGGTTCCAGGTGTAGTGAAGCTTAGCTAAGGTCCGAACTTTTCGTTCTAGCCCAACCGCAATGGAGTAGGCGGTTAGCACAGCTACCAATAAGGAGCAGATAACGGGTACGCAGCTTGGAGCCTTTGTAATCACAGTGACTGCTGCACCAGAGGAGAGGAAAAACGAAATTCCAGTTATCCATTGCTTTAGTTTGCTGTTACGGTTAGCCAAATCTCCAAAATAAAGAGAACGAGTCTCTGCCGCTAAGCGTCGTTCCCAAACCTCTGTCACTTGATCTTCTGTGAGCATGGAATGTTCCTTGCAGGTGATTATGGCCTACAGCACCAGTTTACCGGATATGAGCAGTTAAAGGCAGAGCTTGTACTCGCTTCAACCGACGTTTAGAATATAGTAAAAGATGAAATGCCGTCTCCTGCATCGTTTATTACCGAGTTTCCACGGCTCGGCAAAGTTCGAGCGGTTTAGGACTGGAAGCGCAACGAGAAGCGGTCAAACTTCACTTAGGGACAGATATCAAATGACTCGCGGAATTTACCGAAATGGAGAGCGGTAAAAAGCACACCAAACTGCCTCAACAACGCGCTACCACGACGGTATCGTGGCTGCCACAAAAACTGAAACAGAAAAGCGCGATGAGCAGTTCGAGAAAATACCAGACTTCCAGCATTTCCAATGCGTGATGGGCAAACTGCTAAAAGTCTCCAAAAAGAAATCGATGAGCGTATAGCTGAGTATGCCAAGAACTCTACTCGGAAACGAACGGTGGCAAAGCAGAAGCCTAACTGACTAACGGCAGTCAATATATTGCTCCCATGTCGGCTTTCATTCCCACATCAGACGATTACTTTCTCACGTCGGATCGGGCGGCCATTCAAGATTTGTACATACGATTGTGCATTGTCCCTCAACGGGAAGGCTTTCAGTGCAAGTGTTTGCCGAGTTGTTCCAATGCCGCTCAAATGCCTTTGATTACGGGAACATGGGCCTATGTGGGAACGCAGTATGGTCAAGCGACAATCAATAGGCGTCCAACAAAGATCTTGTTTATTGCAATGGATCGTGGCGGCAAAGGCGGCCCGGACAAGAGAGCCGATGAGGAAATCTTCGCCGATGCCCAATGCGCATTCCGCCAATGCGCCGATACCCCCTATAACCCTCACATGCGAGGGGTGCATTTGATTCTCCGAGAATTGGTAGACGATAAAGATCCAAGCGTTTTCTCCCGTCAGTATGCGCTAACCAATGCGGTGAAATGCGCTCGCGAAACAGGCAAGATGTACACCAAAGTTCCGAGAGTCATGATTCACAACTGTGCTGGGTATCTTCCTAAAGAAATTGAGACACTTAAACCTGATCTCATCATTACGCAAGGCCAGCATCCCGCATGGACGGTAACATCTAGCCGCTACTTCGAATGTCTGAAGCAAAAAGAAAAATTCATGGGTGAGCGTGGGAGAAGCGCAGAGGTCTGGACACGCGAAAACCGATGCTGTATTGTTCTCACAACTCCGCATCCGGCAAGGCTCAAAGGGCTGAGTTGGAGGGAAAAGAAGCTTCCAGAATTTTTACTGAACGCGATTCAGTACTCCAAATCACTGTTACAGCTTGGTAAGTCAAGCATGTAAATACCCTTTATTGCAGCAATTGATGTAGCAATTTGGACCTACTCCATGCGAAAGCCATGAATTGCGATCTTTCCTTAACAAGCCCCCTTCACCTTGCCCCATTCTCCTAACTTGCTGAAAATAAAGATTGAATAATCATTCACTCATTCCAGCAACGCACCCCGTGACACGACCCGTGGTGGGGTAGTGTCACGGAGTGCGTTGCTGGGGAACAGCAAGCGGTTGTTTCGAACTAGAATAGGAGCATGCCAAAACGCTCCGACGTTCGGACGCTGAAAAACCTGATCGAGCAAGCGCGACTGATTGCCCAAGCCGAGCCGTTTCCGAAGGGCGGGGTAG
>CAXUBB010000176.1:0-10127 GCA_964249105.1 uncultured Bryobacteraceae bacterium
ACACAATTGCCGCAGGGGGAGTCGGCGGAACGCCGATCACGGGCGGGCAGGGCAGCTTCTTTGGTACGCTAATTGGCGTCTTGCTCCTCGGCAGCATCAGCCCCGCGCTCACGTTTCTGAGCATTAATCCGTATTGGGCGAAAGCCATTCAAGGCGCCATTATCCTGGTAACTGTTTTCCTGGATGCGCTGGCCTCCCACCGGCAAAAACGTTTGGTAGTGGCGGCTTAAAGCGCAGTGAAAAACGACAAGCAAAGACTGGTTCTGGCAATCCTGATCGCCTCTGAAATTGCTGTTTTCAGCATTACCGGGCGAAACTTCTTCTCCGTCGCTAATTTTTTTGAGTGCATCCGGCTGGCGGTCGAGATTGGGTTGCTGGCGCTGGCGCTCACGCCGGTGATCGTCGCGGGCGGCATTGACCTTTCCGTAGGTTCCATGATGGGCTTGTGCGCGGTCTGTTTTGGCGCGCTGTGGA
This sequence comes from uncultured Bryobacteraceae bacterium, assembly GCA_964249105.1. Taxonomy (GTDB): domain Bacteria; phylum Acidobacteriota; class Terriglobia; order Bryobacterales; family Bryobacteraceae; genus Bog-105. Next base: position 475 of record CAXUBB010000176.1, read on the forward strand.
GCGATGCTCATTGGCCGATGGGCCTTGCCGTGGTCATTACGCTGCTGATCAGTTTAGCGGGCGGCGCGATCAATGGGGTTTTAATCTCCCGGTTGAATGTATCTGCTTTGGTGGTCACGCTAGGGACTTACTCTCTTTTTCGAGGACTGGCGGAGGCGATTACGACCGGAGCTAAAAACTACTCCGGTTTTCCGGCGGGATTTCTGTTTTTAGGGCAAGGATACTTAGGCGGGATTGTGCCCACACAGACGGCGCTTCTTGTAGCCGCCGGCATCGGCTTTTGGGTGCTGCTGCACCGATCCGTGATTGGAAGAGGATGGTATACCATCGGCCATTCCGCTGCCGCGGCAAAATACGCGGCAGTTCCCGTTGCGCGGCGCGTGGCGCTGGCTTATGTGCTGTCGGGCTTCTCGGCGGGAATCGCGGCGACTATTTATATCGCGCATTTGGGTCAGGCAAGGTCGGATGCCGGCACCGGTTATGAACTGATTGCGATTACGGCTGTCATTTTGGGCGGCGCTTCCATTTTTGGAGGGTCCGGAACCATTGCAGGCACGCTCATGGGTTTGGCGGCGATTGTGATTTTGCAGAATGGCTTGCGCCTGTCCGCATGGCCGACGGAACTGGCCGGTATTTTAACGGGCGCACTTCTGATTCTGACCATTGCTTTCGAACGAACCGCAAACCGGCAAACGGGTTCGGAGGGTGAGGGAGCAGGTTCGCTTTCGACTCAGCGCAAACGTTGGGCTATCGCGCTGGTTGGCCTCGCCGTGGGTATTTCTGTGCTTTCCGCGACTCACAAGGGAGCATCGGGGACGAAACGGATCACGGTTGGCGTGATGCCGAAGGCCAAGGGAGATCCGTACTTTATCAGTTGCCGGAAGGGCGCGGAAGAAGCGGCCAAAGATTTAAAAATTGATCTGATCTGGGATGGCCCGACAGCGCTGGATGCCGCAGCGCAAAATGCCGTGGTGGAAGGGTGGATTACGCGCCATGTTGATGCGATCTCGGTCGCCGTGGAGAATGGGCCGGGTATTTCAACAGTTCTGCGGAAGGCGCGGGCGCAGGGAATTAAAGTGACGACCTGGGACGCGGATGCGCTGCCCGATGCTCGCGATTACTTTATCAATCAAGCGACCCCCAAAGCGATTGGATACACGCTAATTGACGAAGCCGCGAGACTGATGAATAAGCAGGGTGAATTTGCGATCATTACCGGCGCACTGAGCGCGGCGAATCAGAATGAATGGATCTCGTTCATGCGCGAACGAGTGGCCCAACAGTATCCGGGAATGAAACTGCTGACGATTCGCCCCAGCGACGACGATCACGACAAGGCATTTGCGGAAACACAAACGTTGCTCAAGGTGTACCCGAATATCAAAGTAGTTATCGGAATCTCCGCACCGGCGGTTCCGGGCGCCGGTGAGGCGGTGAAACAGTCCGGGCGGCGGGATGTGCAGGTGATTGGGCTTTCGCTGCCGAATCTGTGTAAGCCCTACGTTCGGGAGGGTTTTATTGAAGCAGTGGTGTTGTGGAATACCAAAGATCTTGGATACTTAGCCGTAGCGGTTCCGGCGGCGCTGGCCCGTGGAGTTCAACTGGCGGGTCAAACGAGCTTTGATGCCGGTCGGCTGGGGAAGGTCGTTATTGAGGGGAGCCAAGTGGTTTTAGGGCAGCCGGTTATTTATCGCAAGGACAATATCGATCAGTTCGGGCTTTAGATAAGGATGTAATTGAGGGAACGAAGTTGGGTAGTGACCCAAGATCCGGTGATTTGATAGGTGAATGCCGTGGTCACACTGGTGATGGTGATTTCCTGTCCGCATGGCCAAGGCACGGAGGTGGCCCGTAACGGGAAAACGCCCGATAGCCGCCGGCCCCGCTTTTGAAGCGGGATGAACGTTGGTTCTTTGTGCGCTCGAAGGACGAACCGGCTTGGGTCTGGGCCGCGCTGGACCGCGCCACACGGCAAGCGGCGGCCTGCGGCTGGGGCGCGAGCGATCTGCTATCCGGATGGCTGGGAGGACTACCGGGCGGTGTTCTCTAAGGCGATTGGTATATCGAGATCGATGAGGGCATGGCGGCTGACGAAGCCTGTGATAATCCGAATGAAATCTTTGCCGTCAATCACCAAAACTATTTAAAGGTGCTGCGATGCGTAAATCAACAGGTGGAAGCTGAGACGCCCGCAGAGGCGCAAGGTGCGGCGACCGTCGGCTCATCCGGCGTCTTTACCGTCGCCATTCAGAAAGATGGGCAAACATGCTGGCTTGCAGTCGATAATACCGAGCACATATTCATGCGGCAGGCTCAACTGGAACGTACGCTCAGTATAGAGCGCAATCCGCCCAGTTATAAGCGCAAATACGAAAAGAGCATCGACTACGGCATCGAGTAGTGACCATCGCTCTATTCGGTTTTGTTCCAGCGGATCATGCTTTGCCCGATATGCGCCGGTTTGCCGCATTGTCCGTTTGTGGACAGCTTGATTCACTACCTTTTGTTTCGTATCCGGCTATAGCGCCTGATTTCACCTCTACGATATCTTCTAACGAAGGACGATTATGGCGAATTGGACACGACGAGCACTGATGACATCACTGTCGGCGGGAGTGTCGCTGGCGGCTCAGCACAGGGTCGATGGCTTATTTCCTGGAAAGCGGAGCGGGACTCCCGCCATCAAGATCACAGACCTGCGATGCGCCGTTATTGGGCGCAATCCGGTGGTTCGTGTTGTCACGGATCAGGGTATCTCCGGGTACGGGCAAGCCGAGTCCACCAAGCCTTATCTCAAGCCCATGGTGCTCTTTTACAAAGACTATCTGCTGGGCGAAGACCCTACCGACGTAGCGGCGGTGATGCTGAAGATTCGCCGACTCGGTGCGTTCAAGCCTTGGGGGGCAGCGGTCAGCGCCATCGAAATCGCTCTCTGGGACATCGCCGGGCAGGTCGCCGGAGTGCCGGTTTATAAATTGCTGGGAGGCAAGATTCGCAACCGTGTCCGCGCCTACAACGGAGCAGTCCGTTTTCCGATGACCGGTCAGACCCCGCAAGACTATGCCGAGAACATGGCCAAGATGAAGGAAGCCAAGGAGGGGTTCACGCTCATCAAGCAGGCCGTGGGCTTTCACAATGGACCGATGATGCGCGCCGTGCCTGATGCGTGGTACGACCAACCTCGGACGGGAGCGTCGCACCCGGATCGCGGTCTCATGACGGAATGCGGTTTCGATCACATCATCGCCTGTGTGGAAGCGATGAAGAAAGTGCTCGGCAAGGAGATTGGCCTCGCGCTCGATTGTGGGCCGGGCTGGGCCGTTAAGGACGCGATTGCGTTCGCACGGGCGCTCGAGCCACTCCATATCACTTGGCTCGAAGACCTGATTACCGGCGACTATACGCCATACCCCAACGCCGAACTGTTTCGCGAAGTCACGCAGAGCACGTCAATTCCGATTCACACCGGGGAAGAGATCTACCTGCGGGAGAACTTCAAAGACCTCATCGAGAAGCAGGCCGTGAATGTGGTGGGTCCCGACCCGGAGGATGTCGGCGGATTGGCGGAGATGAAGTGGATTGCCGAGTATGCGGATCTTCACGGCATCTTCATGGCTCCGCACGGCGTTCTCGACGGGCTGATCGGACTCGCCGCGCATGTTCAACTGGCGGCTGCCTTGCCGCCGAATTACATTGCGTTCGAATACCCACTCGGCCAGCCGGATTGGTGGTATCAGATTATTGACGGGTTGCCGGACCCGATCATGAAGCAGGGCTTTATTGACGTGTGGGACCGGCCGGGTCTCGGTATCGCGTTTCATATTCCGGCAGCGAAGGCGCACCTGTTGGACGAGGATCGTCATTTTTTCGACTGAGACACGGCGGAAGGTGCAAAAATGGGGTGGTCGTTATGAAACGATTGCATGCGTCCATCATCGCCGGTGGTCTTAGTCTCGCGGGTCTAATCTCGCTCGCGCAACAGAACCCTCCCAGTCGGGGCCGCGACGTCACGAAACTCTATGCCGAAAAGTGCGCCAGTTGTCATGGGGCGGAGATGACGGGCGGCTCGGCGTCCAGTCTGGTGGACGGCGTTTGGCGCTATGGAGGCGATGACGCGAGCATTGCCGCCAGTATTCGCAATGGCCACCCCGAAGCGGGCATGCCGGCGATGGGGCAGGATTTCGATGGTCCCGAGATTCGCGGGCTTGTCATCTATCTTCGTGAGCGGGCTGCCGGCGTCGAGACGGCTCATACGAAATACAATGTTCCTGTTCCCGGCACGACCGTGCAGGGCGAGAATGCTTCGTTTAAGCTCGAACCCGTGATGGAAACCGGACTCGATGCGCCTTGGGCCGTGGCCTTTTTACCCGATGGCCGTATGCTGGTTACCGAACGGGCGGGCCGGTTGCGCATTATTGAGAACGGAAAGCTGCTGCCGGAACCGGTGCGCGACATTCCGGCGGTGTATGGCGGCGAGGGCGGTCTGCTGGATGTCGCGCTGCACCCTGATTACTCTCGTCCGGGCAACGACTGGATTTATCTTTCCTACGGGGACAAAAGCCCAGGCGGATTGGCGATGACGGCGGTGATGCGAGGCCGCTTGCGCGATGGCGCTTTGGTCGATCAACAACAAATCTTCAAGGCCAACGACTCGCTGTACCGCGCGGGTGGGCAGCGCTTCGGGTCGCGCCTGTTGTTTGACGGTAAAGGGCATCTTTTCTTTTCGGTGGGCGACCGTGCCTGCCCGGGAGACGAGCAGGATCTTTCGCAGCCGAATGGAAAAGTGCATCGAGTGAATGAGGACGGCAGTATTCCCAAAGACAACCCGTTTGTCCATCGGGCGGGAGCGATCCCCAGCATCTGGACGTATGGTGATCGCAATGCCCAGGGTCTCGCCTTCAACCCCGTGACGGGAGATTTGTGGGAGTCTGAGCACGGCCCGCGCGGCGGCGATGAACTGAATATTCTCCGGCCCGGCCACAACTACGGTTGGCCCGTTACTACCTATGGAATGAACTATGACGGCACGCCGATCACCGACCATTTGACCCGCGACGGCACCGATCAACCGGTCGCTTGTTGGGTTCCTTCCATCGCGGTCAGCCCGCTCGCGTTCTACACGGGAAGTCGGTTTCCGCAGTGGAAGAATAATCTTTTTCTCGGTTCACTGGCGGCTCAAGAGCTGTTGCGTTTGGTGATTGATGGCGGCAAAGTAACGCACCAGGAAGTGCTTTTCAAAGGCATGGGACGGGTGCGGGATGTCCTCAATGGGCCGGATGGTGATCTGTATGTCGTGCTCAATCAGCCCGACCGCATCGAACGGATCGTTCCTGCGGTGACGCAGTAGACAAATTCTGAGAAGCGCAAAAATCCAGTAAACTGCAAGTATGGCGACCGGCACACAACTGTTGACCCTTGAGGAATTTGAGCGCCTTTACGCGCACCAGGACACAGCCTACGAGTATTGGTTTGGAGAGGCGGTACCGAAAGCAATGCCCACCCTTCGTCATGGCATTACACAGCAAACAGTTTGTTCTCTGCTGATTGAACTTGGTTATTATGTGAGCGTGGAAGTGGATCTGCATATTCACCCACAATGGCGTCCAAGGCCCGATGTGCTCGCCTCCACGCGCAAGTTCACAGGATCTTATCCAACGCGTCCCGATGATTTATTTGTTACTGAGGTTCTCTCGCCGGATGATAGCTGGAGCCATGTCCATGAGAAGTGCGAAAAATACGAACGCCTCACACGGATAGAAACCGTGTTTCTGCTCGACCCTGAGATTCGTAAGGGCTGGCAGTGGAGTCCTGCCCTGCAAAATGCCGAACGCATTGACGAACTGATCTTGCCGAACGGTGATGCGCTTCCGCTCACAAAAATCTGGGAGCGGGTGGATCGGCAGATCTAAGTAGATGATATGGTCATTTAGGATTATGCGTATTCCATTTTTGCGATCCTTGGCATGGGCGACCTTACTGACCGGGGCGATTTCCCTTTCCGCTCAACAAGGGGCTAAACCGAAACCGGAAGACACGGAGGTGTGGGAGCCGGTACCCAAAGTGGTGACTCCGGGAGAGAACAACACCGCGCCTCCTTCCGATGCGATTGTGCTGTTCGATGGCAAGAATCTGGATGAGTGGGTCTCAAATAAGGACAAGTCACCCGCGCAATGGACCGTCTCCGATGGCGTGATGACCGTCAAGAAGGGGCCGGAGGGCGGAAGTATCGAAACGAAACGGACCTTTAAGAATTACCAGCTTCATATTGAGTGGAAAGTTCCCGAAAATATTACCGGCACCGGCCAAGCGCGCGGCAACAGCGGAGTGTTTCTGGCTTCCACGGGGCCGGGCGACGACGGGTATGAGCTGCAAGTTCTTGATTCATACAACAACAAAACGTATGTTAACGGCCAGGCGGGCAGCATCTACAAGCAGGCGATTCCACTGGCTAATCCGTGTCGCCCGCCCGGAAAGTGGCAGACCTACGATATTGTGTGGACGGCGCCCACGTTCCAGGCCGACGGCTCGCTGCAAAGTCCAGCTTATGTCACAGTTTTGTTCAATGGCGTGCTGGTGGAGAATCATTTCCAGTTGAAGGGCGAAACGCTGTATATCGGCAAGCCGTTTTACAAGGCGTACACTAGTGCTCCGATTAAGCTGCAGGCGCATGGCGATAAAAGCGAGCCGGACAGCTTTCGGAATATCTGGATACGGGAGCTGCCGTAGTCACCCGGTCACTTGCGTTCCCGGTGCCGCGTTGGCTATTCGCTGCGCAGCACTTCCAAGGGGCGCTGATCTAGAATGCGGGCGCTGGCCAGCCAGCCCGCTAGGTTCGCCAGCAGCGCGGTTCCCGCCACCACCACCAAAAGCGACCACCAGTCGAAGTCAAAGGGCGCCTCGATAAACTTCTCCGAGATGATGCGCGTGAAGATGTTTGCCAGTATGCCGCCGATGAGTCCCGCTACCGCGCCTAGAATAGAAAACTCGATGGAGAAAATACCCGCGATCCGTCCGCGAGTGCCCCCCAGCGTCTTCAAAATGGCTACTTCGCGAATGCGCCGATAGCGGGTTCCCGCCACGCTGGAGGAGAGAATAATCACGCCCGCGACAATCGCGAACAGCACCAGAAACCGCACCACCAAGGCGACTTGATCCACGGCTTCCTGAATGCGTTTGAGAATGTCCGCCAGATTCATGACGGTTACAGTGGGGAAACGCTCGAACAAAGCCTCTTCCACTTGCGGAATGCGCTGCGGATCGACATGGGCCGCGCCGTAGTAAACCACCGGCAAGCCTTTCAGGGCCTCACGCGGAAATACAAGGTCGTAGCGGACGGGGGCGCGCTCCAGGCGCCGGAAGACCGCCACGAGAGGCGCATCAATTGTGCGGCCCGCCATTTGGAACTTGACCCGGTCGCCTATTTTCAGGCGGAACTCGCGACTGGCCTGCTCCGAAACAGCCAGTTGGGGCTCCGCGCTTCCCGCTGCCCACCAGTGCCCACCCCGCAACTCCACGCCGTCGGGCAAAGCCGCTGCCGTGGTAATCCGTATCGTTTGCAACTGGTCCTTGCGGATTTTAGGAAGGGGTAATTGATCGGTGGGCATGCCGTTTTTTCCGAGCATCCGCGAGACGATGTAGCCCACCAACTGCACCTTTCCGCTCACGCCGGGCTGCGACTCCACCAGCTTCGACACCGCCGCCGTATCGCGCACATCGAGCAGGAACAAATTGCCCTCGCGCCCCGGTCCCTCGCTCGTGACGCTCTGCAATACCGTCTTTTGCAGCAGATAAGTTGTCAGCGTGAACATCACTCCGATGCCCAAGGCGACCAGAACCGATCGCGCCTGATTGCCGGGCCGGTATAGATTGGCAAACCCGTGCCGCAGGGAGGAAGGCAGCCGTGAATGAAGCAGACGAACCACTCGCCGCAGGATCCAGAGCAACAGCGCGGCAATTCCTGTTAAAACCAAAACGCTGGCGGCCAGTCCCGCGATGAAATAAATGCCCATGCGCCATGAGCCGCTCAGCCAAACCGCGATGCCGGTAAATCCAGCGGCAATCAATCCGGCTCCCGCCACGCTCGGCGCTCGCTCGCGCCAGTGTTTGCGGCCCTCTTCCGCCGCATCCGCCATGTTTCGCCGGAACACCAGACTCGGCCGCACATTCCGAATGTTCAGCAGGGGAGGAACCGTGAAGAACAGAGTCGCCAGCACTCCCAAACCCATGCCTTGCAAGCTGAACGACCAGTCCCAAGGCACCTCCGGCAATAAGGCAAAGACCTGCTGAATTAAAAGCGGAAACGATTTTTGCACCAAAGCCCCTATCGCCACGCCGATGACTCCGCCCGCCAAGCCCAACCACAGCGTTTGGAGCAAGTAAATCTGCATGACCTGATTCGAACGCGCCCCGATCGCCTTGAAGACTGCAATGCTATCCATCCGCTGCTGCAGATGCGAATACATGGCCATCGCCACGCCCAGCGATCCGACAATCAAAGCAATCAAGCTAATTAGGCTTAAGAACGTGGTCGTGTTGTCGATGGCCTTGCCCACTACGGGACTTCCCTCGCGGTAATCAGTCAGAAACACGCGCGGCAACGCGGCCTTTAACTGGTCACGGATCGCGTCCAGATCGGCATTGGGCCGCAGTTGAAATAAGAACCGCTGCGCCGCCCGGCTGCCGAATTGAATGAGTCCGGTTCGCTCTAATGCGGCGCGATTCATCAAGACCCGCATGCCGGGCCCAAACCCGGAAGCCAAACGATCCGGCTCCGCTGTTAGCATTCCCGTGATCCTAAACTGTTTGCCGCCGAGTTGAATAGAATCACCCGGCTGCACTTTTAACCGCATCAGGAGTTCCGGCGTCACCACCGCCGAAGAATCGTCGCACAATAAACTTGCCAGCGGGCGAGAGGGTTTCAGACCGAGATTTCCGTAATACGGATAAGCCGATGGATCAACCGCTTTCACCGAGACCATCTGCGGCACCCTTTGTTGATCCGACCGCGCCATCGACACCGTTTCCGTGACCCGCGTGAAGCGGCCAAACCGGGAGCCAATCTCCTCAATACGGTGAAGCTGCTCCGGCGCCGGATCATTCCAGGTCTGCGCCTGCAAATCCGCCGCAATCAATTGTTTGGCATTTTTCAGCAGCATGCCCTTGAACGCATACCCGAATCCCTTCACTCCGCTCAAGGCAGCCACGCCGACCGCCACTGCAAGCACGACAAAGATGAATTTCGCCGGGGCCGCCCGCAAATCCCGCCAAGCAATTTTCGACGCCGTTCGCAGAAACATGATTAGGCTCTGATCTCCTGTCCGATCAACTCGTCACGGAGCACCCGCCCATCGGAAAGCGTAAGCACCCGATCCGCGTACTCCGCCAGATGCCGGTCGTGCGTGACCAAAACCAGGGTGGTGCGTTCTTCCCGGTTCAGTTGCAAGAGAAGATCGAGGACGTGCTGCCCGTTCGCGCTGTCCAGATTGCCGGTCGGCTCATCCGCCATCAAGATCGGGGGACGCGTGACGAAGGCGCGCGCCAGGGCGACACGCTGCTGCTCGCCGCCCGATAGTTGTACTGGATAATGATGCGCCCGCTCTCGCAAGCCCACCCGCTCCAGCAGATCCACCGCGCGCCGGCGTGCTCCTTTATCC
>CAXUBB010000177.1:0-2259 GCA_964249105.1 uncultured Bryobacteraceae bacterium
CGCCTGTTCAATCTCAATATGAGCAATATCGAGTTCGGCCTTGCTGCGGCTGATCAAGGCGAGTCTAGCGCCCAAACGCGCGAAGCCGAGAGCGAGCCGTTTACCAATACCGCGCCCCGCGCCCGTGACCAGGACGTTTTTGCCTTTGAACTCTCCTGTTGAAATTGCCACGCAGTACCGCCCACCAGTAGAGCATAGGATTGAGTTCGATGTGATCCAGGAGTTTTGCGAAGTCTGCGCTATACTTCATAGCGGAATCACAGGAGATGAACTCGGAATCCAATAATTAAAGGTTGAATGAGTAAAGAAGACAGCATTGAAGTAACGGGAACAGTGGTTGAAAAGTTCCCCAGTGGTTTATTTAGCGTGCAACTTGACCAGGACCGCACCGTTCTGGCCCACCTGGCAGGCAAGCTGCGGCGCAACAGAATTCGCGTTCTAGCCGGTGATCGAGTCACCCTGGAGATGTCGCCTTATGACCTCACCAAGGGACGCATCACTTACCGGCACAAATAAGCTTACACCAGTTTTTCAGCCTGCTATGTGTTGTGTTAAGGTGTCACGACAGCGAGGAAATTAGCCGTACCCTCGACAACGATCTGGTTTAGATCGTTGATACTTCGCACTATAGTGCCAAACAAACCGGCACTATTAGGAGCATCAACTGTCGTAATAATTCCGTTAACTTTCACAAACCCATGTGCGCGGTTGCGGCTATCGCCAAAGGAGCCTACAATTATCCCCAGATTATTAATTCCATATACCCTAGTTCCTTGACTACCTGGCACATCAATGGTAGTAAATGCACCGTCCTGGTACAGAAACCCGCTCGTGCGCCCATTCCCAACAAACGACCCAACTATCGCGCCCTGATTGTTGATACCTGATGGAATAGCATCGTATCCGCCCGGTATGGTGAGAGTAGTGAATTGACTGTTTGAGTTTAGAAAGCCATGAATGCGTCCGACACTATCTTCGTAGGTACCCACGATGGATTCGGCGTCGTTTACACTCCGTGCAGTGGTCCGAAATTGTCCTGGCACATCGATTTGAGTGAAGCGGCCCTGGAAATACACGAAGCCATGAATGCCGGTTTTATCGGTATAGGTTCCGACGATACGACCGTTATTGGCGATTCCATAGGCAAGCGTGATGGAACTGCCGGGTACCTGGAGCGCCGTGCGGACTCCATTATTATAGAGAGAGCTGATTGCTCCTTCTCCACTGAAGAACTGTCCTATCAATTGGCCTGCTTGATTAATGCCCTCCAACCTGCCCAAACCGGGGGACAACGGCGTGATACTCACCAATGCCGCTCTGGTCAAGCTAGATGTAGCGAATAGCGCTGCAATGAGCAAACCCCACCTTGCTACGGTCTTCATGTTCTTTTCTCCTTTCAAACAGTTTTGTTCCGCTCGCGATCCATTTCCTCATCTATAGACAACAGCCCTCAGCGCGGCCTCATGCGTTCCGCTAATTATGCTGTCGGTGCAAGTCTTCAAATTGAGCCGGACCCGGATTGGCCACTCCGTCTCCATAGGTGCCCGCGTTCAGGCCGATAAACACCTTCGAGACCGCCGTCGCATCCGGGATAGGCACCTCATACTGGACCGCCCAATACGAACACTGGGTCTCATCCTGCGCGCAGGTTTCCAGGCGGACAACCCCGTAACTAGGCAGATGGCGGAAGCGCCAGTATTGGGTATCGGCGCTGAATCGCACTGATACCGAATCCGGGCTGCCGGACACGGTGGATTCGAAATTGAGAACACCATCTTCCACCACAAAGCGCAGCCACGGAGCGCCGCTCGTTTGGTCCAGGGCCAAGACAAACGAGGTGTTCGTCTGACTGCCGGTGGCGATATTCACCACATGCACGCCGAAGCTGGCATTAGTCAGATCCACCGCCGGTTTGGAAAGATACCCGTTGTAAAACGATCCGGCCCCGGTGTCACTGGTGCGTGGTTGAATGGACAACAAGCCGCCTCCTTGCGAGACGCTGACTTGGTCGCTGGCACCGCCTCCTTGGTCGACGACTGCGTTTTGCCAGCGGTTCGGGTCCTGGTCATCAGCGCCGAAGTCATCCGGTTTCGACATGAGGTTGAACAACACATTGGCGGTGAGTTGTTGGGCTTCAGACCGGGTAAAGTCAGGCCGTGGATTGGCGGAGTGCGGATTCGTTGTGGAGAAGTAATCGTCCAGTCCCCAACTCCAAGCCATCGACCCGGTAGCAAAAACCGAGTAGCCGTACTGCGGATC
>CAXUBB010000177.1:2269-10106 GCA_964249105.1 uncultured Bryobacteraceae bacterium
GTCAGGTTGGAATCACAAAACTGCGCATCGCAATGAAAATTATCATTTGGGTTGTAAACACTGAAACTGGGATAAGCATTTGAATCGAATTCGGGAAGTGGTGAGTTGCCCAGTGCTACCGTGCTGGCCGGTGAAGTGCCCGGCACCAAGATATCTACTTCGTAGCCCAGGAGTCCCGGCAAGGGAGGAGGGTTCGAATTATCTAAGCCGGTATTAGCTAATAGAAAGTGACTGCTATACGCAGTATTGATTACAATGTCGTTGCTGTAATTAGCAGGTACAGCATAAGAGCGAGGAAGTATGTCGCTGACGGGATCGCCAATTGTCTCCACCCCGACTAAACCTGCTTCCGGCATACCAAAGTCACGCCAAGCGATTTCATCAGGATTTTTTTCTTGTCTTTGGAGCACTCAATTGTGCGGTACTCCTGATCATTGAAGGAATCACCATTATTGAAGAGGTCATAAAATTCCACCCGCCAACAGGGAGAATTGGATGAGAAAAAGGCGGCGTTTTTACCGTTTCGCAGCGCGTTTTGCAGGTGATCCCACATGTCTTGAGACCAGTATTCGTTGTGGCCCACTGAAAGGTAAGCGGCATGATTGTCTAAGAAACCAGCATTCCGATGGCGGTCGAGGTCGGTGATGTACGTAACATCGTAGCCGTTCTTCTCCAGCCAGCGCACCATATTGTATTCAAAGCCAAAGGGACGAATATAGTAACGCCCAGCATTATCAGCGGGACCGGGCTGCAGGTTGTTCAAGTACTCTCCCGCACCGATGCCCGCTTCAGCCCCATAGCTTGCGGGATTTGTGGGGTCGCCAGTATAACTGAATCCTACTGTGTAGGGCCGATTGAAAGAGACTCTCGAGATCGCTCCTCCTGGAGCCCAGACGTATAAGGATGTTCCAGGATCGTTGTTTGATTTACCGGGCCAGAAATTATAAGCTTGGTAGGTCGTTACACTTGATTCAAAGACCAGATCCGATCTGCTGCTGTCATCGCGAACCACGAAGATGATATAACTCTGAGAGCCATTGGCATTTTCGTTGCTATCTTCTCCGGTTAAACGCGCCAGGTAAATACCGCTCGTCCAACCTCCCTGCGAAATAGGCCCTGAAGGCACAATCAAAGAGTATGAACTTGGCCAATCACAAACAAACGGCATGCCAGTAAGGGGATTTGGCGTACCTCGGTCAACGCCGAGAAGATGAGGAATAGTCTGCATTAAACGAGCACCAACGCCACCTAAGTAATAACCAGTTCGGAAGATCTCAATCGTGAACTGTTGATAGGTGGTGCTAACGGAAAAGTCAATCTGACCGCCGACATTCACACTGGTGAGCGAAGCATAACCCTCGATGTCTCGACCGAGGGCCGGATTTGTGAGTTGCCAATTATTGCCCGGCAGAGCATTTTCATCCTGAATGCGATTGCGTTGCGCCAAACCTGGGCAGGGAGCCAACGCCAGAAGGAACAGAAAGGCGGAAAGATAGCGGTGAGACATGAAACTCCTCTCAGCAAAGTGGTGCTAAGCATTCTACTAGTTTAGTTTTAGTAGTATGAGAACTATATACGAAAAACAAAAAGTCTGAATAGTTAAATAGTATTGTTTTTTCGATCATAAACATCAAAAGTACTATGACCTCCCTACCGAGAGTTACTTTTCTCCGGTATGCTGGGCAACAACAGCAGCAGCAAAGGACTTGAGAGCTACTGTAATAGTCTGAACAAGGGGATCGCCGTGAAATTTGTGTTTCGGCTAACTGGGATAGCACTGACGGTTTTGTTGACAGGAGCGATCCTGGAAGCCGAGTCGTTTACCCTTGCGTCCTTGCCTCTGATTGCCCGTGGCCTCAATAATGCCGGGCAAGTGGTCGGTTATGGGATAGCTGGAGAAACCACGTATGGAGTGTTGTATAGCCAGGGTGCTCTTAGTACCATACGTGTGCCGGGCATCCGAGACACCTTAGCTTTTGGAATTAACAATCAAAGCCAGATTGCGGGTTATTACACCGGACCTGGTGACTACGGTTTTCTGGACAACAACGGGCTTTTCACCTCGCTTCAAGTACCCGGCTCTGCGCAGACGCGGGCGCAGGGACTTAACGATCAGGGACAGGTGGTGGGCTATTATCTAAATTCAGCTAACGGCAATAGCGGTTTCCTGTATGACGCAGGTACCTACCGTACAGTCGATGTTCCCGATGCGCTCAGTACACGTCTTACGGGCATTAATAATATGGGTATGATGGTGGGTTACTATTACGACGCGCAGCAGACGCACGGTTTTATTTATGACAGCAATGGTATTTTGTCGACCATTGATGTACCGGGCAGTTCCAGCACGATTGTATACGGCATCAACAACCTAGGCGCGCTTGTTGGCTCTTATGGCGATAGTCGCAATCGCGTGCATGGGTTTCTTTACGATGGCAATGCGTTCACGACGGTGGACGTTCCCTCCATTTTTGGAACGGTCCTGTATGGCATCAACGATCAGGGACAGATTCTGGGAGAATCAAGCTACACTTTTCTTGCTACCCCTACTCCCGAACCTGCCTCTTATGCCCTGCTTGCCTCCGGCTTGGTCGGCCTCGGCCTCCTCAGCAGGCGCAGGCGAAAATCGTAACCAAGCCGTTCCGTCAGTGCTGTCTGTCTGCTTTGGCGGGAAAGCACTACCATAGAGGTTGTCCTCTCTCCCATCAACCCAGGCGGCTGCCGTGCCTTTGCACCGACGAAGGCACTGGCCTCAGATCTACTTCGGGATTCTCGCCACGTCCTTGGCGACTCTTCTGCTTGAACTCTCGCTGACGCGGGTTTTTTCGGTCATTTACTTCTATCATTTCGCTTTCCTGGCGATCTCCATTGCGCTGTTTGGGCTGGGAGCGGGCGGAGTGTTTTCTTACCTCGTCTCGGGATGGCGGGGAACGCTGTTCGGGAAAGTAGGGACTCTGGCGGCAGTCAATGCGATTGTCTGCGTTTTCTGCCTATGGTTTCTGCTGACTCGAACCGGACGCCTGGGGACGGCGGAATTGACGGCGGCTTATTTTGTGGCGGCCCTTCCGTTTTTCCTCTCGGGAACGGTCGTTTCGCTGGTCATTGCCGATACGGTGGAGCGGGTGAACCGCACGTATTTCTTTGACCTGATCGGCGCTGCGGCGGGCTGCGCGGTGCTTGTTCCGCTTTTGGAATGGGTCGGCGGGCCGAATACCATCTTAGTGGCGGCGGCGCTGTTCGCTGTTTCATCCGCGATCTGGTTTCATTTGAACCGTTCGCCGCGCGGGCGCGTGGTGGCGGTATCGATGGGGCTGCTTCTAGTGGCGACCATCGCCTACAACGCCAAGTTTTTCGTGCTTGATGTGAAGTACGCCAAGGGGCAGCCGTTAAAAAACGAAGAATTTCATCAATGGAACAGCTTTTCCCGCATCGCGATCAAGCCTGAGCCGGGCAGCGGATTGAAAAGTATCGTGATTGACGCGGACGCCGCGACGGGCATTCCTCACTTTGACTTTTCGCGGCTGTCCCCACCGGAAAAGTTCGGGTTGGAGTATCAGGGTCCGGGCGTGCCTTATCTGCTGCGGCCAGGGGCAAGGACGCTGATCATCGGACCGGGCGGAGGCTGGGACGTGGCGCGCGCGCTGGCGGCGGGGAGCAAGGATATTACGGGAGTCGAGATCAATCCGATTATTGCCAACGTGATCATGCGGCGGAAATTTCCGCAGTACAGCAATCGCCTCTATTTTCGTCCGGAAGTGAAGATCTTTGTGGAAGACGGACGGTCATTCATCCGGCGGTCACGACAGCACTTTCAGGTGATCCAGGCGACCCTGGTGGATACGTGGGCGTCCACGGCAGCCGGGGCGTTTGCCTTATCGGAAAACAATCTTTACACGACGGAGGCGTTTGTTGATTATCTGTCGCACCTCCAGAATGACGGCGTGCTGGCGTTTACCCGCTGGGGTTTTCAGCCGCCGCGTGAATCGCTCCGGGTGGTTTCGCTGGCGCAGGCGGCGCTGAAGGCGTTAGGCCAGAATGAGCCGTGGCGGAACGTGGCCGTGATCCGCCCGGATGTACGGGGGCTGGAAGGGTGGGGCGTGCAAGATACGATTCTGGTGTCACGCACTCCGTTCAGTCAGAATGATCTTCAGCGCTTACGGAGCGCGGCAACGACCGGGCACATGCAGGTAGTGTATTCGCCGGGAACTGATGCGGCGAGTCCTTTCCGAGATCTGTTGCTTAGCAAGGATCTGCCCCGTTTTTTCGCTTCCTATCCGTTTGATGTCCGGCCCGTTTCCGACGACCGACCCTTCTTTTTCTACACGGTCCAGCCTGGAGACTTGTGGAGTTTTGTTTTTCACGCTTCGCATGCGACGGCGGACTATAAGGTAAACTCGGCGCTGCCCGTGCTTTTCGGCTCGCTCGGCATCAGCATCCTGGCGACGCTGATTATCATGTGCCTGCCGCCGCTGTTGTTGCGCGACCGGCTGCCGCGATCCACGGGCAGCATCGGCGCTTTGCTGTTCTTTCTGTTTATCGGCGCAGGCTATATTCTGATTCAGGTCGCGCTGATTCAAAAGTTTGTGCTGTTCCTAGGTCATCCCACCTATGCGCTGACGGTGATTATTTTTTCCATGCTGCTTTCGAGCGGAATCGGCAGTTTCGCCAGTAAAAAACTGGTAAAAGGTAATCCAAGCCGCCTGGCCGTTGCGCTGCTTTTGATTATTGCCGGAGTGATGGCGCTTTCGCTTGCCGTTACGCCCGTGGCGGAAGGCGGCGTGACGCTTCCGTTCGCGGTGAAGGTGCTGATCTCGGTAGCGCTCATCAGTCCCGTCGGGTTTATGATGGGCATGCCGTTTCCCAGCGGATTGACGATGCTCGAACGCATGATGCCGGCGAGCGTGCGCTGGGCTTGGGCCGTCAATGCCGCAGCCAGCGTCCTGGGATCGGCGGCGGCAATGTTTCTGGCTATTTACTTGGGTCTGAGCACGACTTTACTGATCGGCGGCCTGCTGTATGGCTGCGCGCTTTTGAGCGTTTTCCTTTCACCGCTTCGCTCCTCAGTAAATTGGTATCGTGACTCCGCAACTGGGCAAACAACATGATCTGCATGGCAGTGCGCCGGATACGCACCATACAGCCGTGCTGTTGATCGATGTAATCAACAATTTTGAATTTCCTCGCGGCGACGAGCTTTTTGCCCGAGCGCTACCGATTGCGCCGAACATCGCGGCATTGAAGGAGCGGGCGCGCGCCGCAAAAGTTCCTGTTATTTATGTGAATGATAATTTCGGGCGCTGGCCGTCGAAGTTCGCTGAGACTTTGCAGCGTTGCCTTCGAGGGGATGTGCGCGGCAAACCGTTTGTCGAGCAGTTAATACCGGATGAGCATAACTATTTTGTGCTGAAACCCAAGCATTCCGGGTTTTACCAGACGCCTTTGGAACTGCTGCTGAAACACTTGGGAACGCAACGCTTGGTTTTGGCGGGGGTGTCAACCAATAGCTGCGTGCTGTTTACCGCCAATGACGCTTATATGCGGGACTTGCAACTTGCAATCCCTCGGGACTGCGTTGCGGCCTGTAATTGCCGGGAACACGATTTTGCGATGGAACAGATGGAGTCCATGTTGAAAGCGGACACCAGGCTGGCGACAGAGATTGATTTAAGTACCCTTTAATACGGTTTTCAAATCACAGGTCTCACCAACCGGACGGGGAAACGGAGCCGATCCAAATCGCTTACGCAACGATGCGTAGGGCTTCCTCTAAGGCTTCCACGAAGTAATAATCGCCCCACATAACGGACTCGTCCACCCCTAAACCCTTATGAATGTGGTAAACGCCGCCTTTTAGAACTCCCTCCCAGCCGGGGTCCCCAACGGCCAGGTACTTTGTGCAGAGAGTACGAAGGATGTGAATCGCGGTAGACCAGTAAAAGTGTCCTTTCATCGGATCGGCGCTCAGGCGGCAGAGTCTCAGCAGGCCGGCGGCGGCAATGGCGGCAGCCGAGGTGTCAATCAGCGAGCGGTTTTCGGGCGGGGCGTTGTAGTCCCAGGACGGCACGCCGTCCGAGGGCGTGTGCGTGATGTAGTAATCGGCGCAGGATTCCGCCGTCTGCAGAAAGCGGGGATCACGACTGTGCTCGTAGGCCGTGGAGAAACCATAAAGCGCCCAGGCCAATCCGCGCGACCAGCACGAATCGCCGCGATAGCCCTGCTGCGTGGTTTGCCGTAGAAATTCGCCGGTTTCGAGGTCAAAAATTCCTTCTTGCGCGGTCGAGCCGTCCGCCCGTATCAGATATTTTCTGGTAGTGATGCAGTGGCGCACCGCAATGTCGCGCAGCCGTTTGTCGTTGCACTCACGGGCAGCGTAAAAAATCAGGCCGACATTCATCATGATGTCGATGTAGATGGAGTCTTCCGCCACGAAGGAACTGAGATATTGACCGTTTTCATTGAAACGCTGCGCCAGCGTTTTGGCGGCCTGGATGACAACGTCGCGAATCGCATTGTCGCGGCTGACTCCATACCAGCGAAGGTATGTCGATAAGAAGATGAATCCGATCGTGTGAACGTCAAGATCCGTTTTCCGGTCTTCGAGCGGCTTGCTGTACCGGATCGCCTGCTCGGTCCAGCCATTTGCTTCCGGACCTCCGTGATGGGAAAAGATCCACATCATCCCCGGCAGAAAACCGTCGCACCAGTGCGTCCAGGCTTGCCCTTCGTGCCTCCACTTTCCGCCCACGGTGTACATCGGGTAAAAGTCCGGATGATTTTCAATGAGACGCCGGGTCTGCTTTTGCGCGAACCGCATGGCGTCCTGAAATAATTGCGTATCAGAGTCGTAGATGAATTGAATCACTGGCTATACCGCGATCACAATTATAAGAAGCGGGATTCCTTCTGTCTGCTACCATCGGTGTGGCATGCCTACAAAGGTCACGATTGTTAATAACGGTCCTCTCCGATTGGAGGGAGATTTCACTTTGCAGGATTCGGAAGGAAACGTTTATGGACTAGGCGGACGTTCCGTAGTCTCGCTTTGCCGGTGTGGCATGGCCGAAAACAAGCCTTTCTGCGATGGCACGCATGGTCGCGGAGGTTTTAACTCGCAGTGCAAGGCTCGTGATCTGCCGCCGCCGAAACCTAAGCCGGCGTAAACGTTCGCCGGGACTTCTTTTCTCCTAAACTTGTAACCTGCCCTTCCAGCCAGGGATCACAAGCATAACGGCACATTCCATGACACCCGCCTCTCCCCCATCGGGGATTGAAGCCCGTTCTCCCGGCTTGAGAGGAAAGCTTCTCAGTCAGAAACCACGCGCCCGGCTGGTTGAGCTGGATATTCTGCGAGGTTTTTTGCTGCTTTGGATGACGTTTACTCATCTGCCGACCAAGGCCAGCATCATCTCCAATCAAACCTTTGGGTTTGTTTCAGGCGCCGAGGGATTCATCTTCCTGGCGGCTTTCATGGTGGGCCAGCTCGAATACCGGAAAGAGCAGAAGGGCGGAGAGATCGCGACGGTGCGCGACCTGGCCAAGAGAACCGGACGGGTCTATTTGTATCATGCCGGCCTGTTAGTGATTGCGTTTACGGTTTTCGCCGAACTGGCGATATCGTTACATCGGCCCGCCGTGCAGAACCTCCTTTCGTTTTATCTCCTGGCTCCGAAGCGGGCGGCCTTGGCTGCTTTCCTGCTTCAGTACCGCCCTTCCCTGCTGGATATTTTGCCCATGTACGTCGTCTTCATGGCTATGACGCCGTTAGCCAGGAGGATGGCGCATCGGTGGGGTTGGGATCCGGTGATTTACGTCAGCTTCGGCATTTGGGCGGCAGCCC
>CAXUBB010000178.1:0-5061 GCA_964249105.1 uncultured Bryobacteraceae bacterium
GAGCGGCTGAACAGCGGTTATGAGATCGCTTGTCATCTGGTCAATGACTGAAATCAGCTTTGAAGAAGCCGCGTAGGCTTGTTGAAATTGCAATAACTGAGTGGCCTGATCGTCCAAAGATATGCCGGAAACTTGTGATCGTAGGTTCTCGGCCTGGCTGAGCAGATCCGTCTGGCTGTCCTTGGTTTGCGAAGCATCCGAAGCCTGTGTTCCTAGATTACTGGCCATGATGCTATAGATATGGGTGTAGTTTACGCCATTAATCATGTCCGCCGAATTTGTCGAGTTCTGCAATCCCGCCAAGGCGGTAGCGGTCCCATTGGCAACCGCCGGCGGTCCAGGCTGAACAGCAGCTAAGCCTGAGGGACCAATCGCGGGATTAACCGAGAGCGACGCGGCCACTCCCGTTGGTGAGCTGGCAGTATAAGTAAAAAGAGGAGCGCCGGACACCCCTGCGCTGGTCTGGCCGCTCGCCAGCAACGCGTTGACCCGGTCGGCGATTCCCTGCGCCAACTGGTTCAAGCTGCCTTGCTGATTGGGACCTCCGATGAGCGCAGGCAAAGTTTGATTACGTATTTGCAGCAAGCCGCCGAGCTGGCCGCCTACTCCGGCGGAGAGTGTGACATCCTGACCGCTGGAGTTGACGATATGAGCGTCAGGCATGGCGGCGGAAGTGGAGCCGGATGACAAATAGCTGACCTGTAAAGCAGTCGGCGTTGTCCCAATCACAAGAGGCGTCTGTTCATTCATGAGGACGGTGGCGGTGCCGTCAAGCTCGGTGTGGACGCTGATCGAGGCAAAACCGGAAAGCTGTTGAAGATCGTTATAAAGCTGAGTTTGCAGGCCGGGATTGTCTTTATCGCCGTTCCGAATCTGCGTGTTAATGGTGGCGATCTTAGAGGAAAGCTGGTTGATTTGTGAAACCGTGCTGGAGAGTTGCTGATTCACCTGCGTAACGTTTGTCTGCACATTCTGCGCCGTCTCATTGAACTGTTGCGCTACCTGGCTTGCCGCCGTTAGCACCTGGCTGCGCGCGGTTGAGTCGTCAGGGTTCGTGCTCCAGCTAGAGAAAGCGGAGTACAAGGAGCTCAATGCGTTAGGAATGCCGCTTTTGCCGGTCACATCGAATTGCGATTGCAGGTAAGAAAGATTGGTTGCCTGCTGCGTAGCCACGCCAAGCAATTGGTTCTGTTGCCAGACCGCCTGTTCCGCGAACTGATTCCGGGAGTTTGTGGTTGCGGCCGTGGCGACATTTCCCAGGGAATCCGTCGTCAGATTCGGCTGCCGGTCCACATAGCCGGGTGTGGACGCATTCGTGACGTTGCTCTGTATGACGCCTATCGCGTCCTCAAAGACGCTTAATGAATTACCGGCGGATTGAAGAGAAGTTAAGAGAGATGACACATTTACCTCATTCACGCATGGACGATCATTCGTCCACCAAATTCCAGAGAAGGAAGTTCACCGTCGGGAGTGTACGATCCCTGAATCGACGGTTTCGCCAGGGCTGAGTTGCAAGTCAATTCAGCGGCGGATTGGAGCAGAAGATTGGCGCGTTCCGCGCTTGCCCTTATGTCTTTCAATAGCTGCTGAGCCCGTTGAGTGCCCGCAATCAGTTCCCGCTCGCTCCCGACGGATTTAAGCACACCGGCGATCTGATCTAACAGCGGCATGACTTGAGAGTCAAGCGGCTCGCAACGGCTCAGATGCCGTCTCACGTCCTGCAACTTTTTATCGGCAGCTTCCAGGCGCTGAATTAACTTTTTTGGCGTTGTGGCCATAGTGCCGCGCCCTAATTCTTGAAGAGATCCTGCACAACCGAGCGGCTGATTTCAGGAGCTCCGGCACGATACTGGCCCGAACGGATCTGCGACGTTAAAGCGGCAGTCTTCCCCTGTTTATCCGCAGGCGTCAGCATTTTTGCTAATGCCGCCAACCCGCTTGCGCTCGAAAGACTGACATTATCGGTCCCTTGCGATGGAGGGAGCACCTGCCCAGTCGTACTCTCCGGTCCTGCCGCTCGCGTTTCAGCAGAGCGGGTGTTGCTGGCGATTTTTGCATCCATTTGACCTTCGATACGCATGCTCATTAGTTTGTCTCCGTCCTTTTTCCTTCTAAAATTCCTATCGCTACGCCCGGCTTAAAACTAGAGAAAATTTGGGGAGTATTATACGCCGCCTTTTTCCGAAAGCAACTCCTGAACCTTGACCATGAGCTTCACCTCGCCATGAGACACTCCGAGAGCGGAAGCAATGGAGGAGATGGATTCCCCGCTCCGGTGCAAACGCATGATCTGGCCGCGGCGGTTTATGTTCGCCGGAGCGGCAGACGCTTCAAGCGGAACGCTGCGGCGCATTTCCGCTTCATCCCGCTTTTCAGTCTCTTTCCCTGCGTCGCCCGCGGAAAGCGCTTGCACTTGCTTCTTCAAAGGGACGTATTCACGGAAATAAAAAGCGGCTAAAGCCGCCGAACTTGTGAGAAGAGCGGTTAAAGATGGAACGATAAACTGTTGAATCATAATCAATAAATCTCCGTTGCCTTCTGAAATTAGTAGATACCTCGCGCGCTAGGCCACTTGTGCTCGATGTAATTGCGCAGACGCATGATGCCCTGAGCGCGGAGCTGAGAAATACGAGTAATATGAAGCCCCATAATGGAGGCGATCTCGCGAAGATTCAACTCTTCCTTGTAGTAAAGGCTAAGCACCGTGCGCTCGTTTTCCGGCATTTTGTCGATGCCCTGCGCGACCACCCGCTCCAGTTCCGCTTGTTGAAGCAGATGTTCGGGTGACAGCTCCGAGTCGTCCGCAATGAACTTTAGCAAGCCGATTTCCTCGCTGTTCTCGATGACGTCAAGGCTGCCCAGCGACACGGCCCGGAGATCGACCATCCATTGCTGATACTCTTCCAGGCTGATCTTCAACTCGGCGGCAATTTCCTCCTCGGTGGGAGTACGTTTCAGCCGCTGTTCAGCGATATTAATCGCCTCTTGCACTTGTTTTACATGCTTGCGACGGTGAGCGGGAATGCCATCCAGTCCGCGAATGCTGTCGAGAATGGCCCCGCGAATCTTGTATTCGGCGTAGGTCCGAAGCGAGGCGTTATGGCTTGGATCGTAATTATCAACCGCCGCGAGCAGCCCGACAATTCCGGCGGAAATTAAATCGTCCAGTTGCACATTCGACGGCAGTTTTTCATGAATTCGCAAAGCGATCCAGTTCACTTGAGGCAAGTGATCCAAAATGAGCTTTTCGCGCTCTTGTGATGATCGGACCTCGGTAGCTTCCGCGTACATTGGTGTAGTCGCCATTTTTTATGCTGCCGTGCGCGCAGCGCGAACGTTGAAAATACTTTCGGTGAGCTTGGATTTAGTGGCGTCGTGCAGATCGCCCGTGATGCTCTGACCGTCGGCCAGGAACGAAACGGGAAGCGCGAGCCGGACGGCATGCTCCACAATAGGCCCGCTTGTATCGACTTCGTCCAGATGAGTGAACAGAAGCTTCTCCGGATGGAATAATGAGAAGCGTTGCGAGAACCTCGTTAGAGCAGAAGCGCTGAGATAAGCCGGAAGAACCAGTTGCACCTCAATTTCCGGATAATGCTGAAGGAAGCGGGCCACTTGCGCGGCTTCTTCCATCTCAGCCGGGGCATAACCAGGAGAATCGATCAGGATCAACTTATTTGCGCCGTGTTCTTCGAGCGCCTGTCCAAGCGCGGCGGTATTGTAAATCGCATCGAAACCGATTCCGAGAATACGCGCGTACGTTCCTAACTGCTCGGAGCCGCCGACCCGCATGGTATCGAGTGAGAGCAGATGCACCGGAATTCGTTTCTGCAAGCCAAGTCGGACAGACAGCTTGGCAATCGTTGTCGTTTTGCCCGCGCCGGGAGGCCCGACGAACATCATGACCCGGCGTTCCGCGCCAGGTTTGCCAACTTCCGGCCTTACCTCAATGCGATCGTGCAATTCCGCCAACAACGCCCGCTGCAGGCCGCTTAATCCTCCCTGCTCAAAGTTGCTCAGGAGACCCGGCGCTGATTCAAAACCGGATGCTCCGCGCGTTTCAGCAGCAGCTAATAGTTCGTTTGTAAGAGATTCCGAGAAATCAAACTCAGCTAATTGCGATTGGATTTCCCCTCGGTCCGTGAAGATGCCCGGCGCTGTTTTCCGCTCCTTTGCCTGCGCCGCGGATGAGAGTGAATGTTTGACGCCCTCAATCTGTTTACGAAGTTCGGCCAGTTCTTCGGCAAGATCGTTCGACGGAGGGCTGACCGGCGCAGGCTTTGCCTTTCGTGAAGCAGTCGGTGTCGCAACGTAGGCTTTGGGAACGATCTCTTCCATAACCGGGGCAACGAAAGGCGTGGTTTTCTTTCTGCCGCGCGACGTCGCTTTCGGTGAAACGGGCTGCGCGGGCAGCGGTTCCTCAACGATTGATGTGGCTAGCGCGGGCGAAACGGGCGTTGGCTTGTGCAGCAGCAGTTCATCCGTCAATCCAAAGACAACCTCATAAGCTCCCAGGTGTCGCTGTTCCGGAGCAATTTTTTTGGAGTTGAGAAGCATGGCTTCCGGACCAAGCTCCGTACGCGCTTGATCAATAGCGTCCTGAACTGATTCCGCGAAGTAGGATTTAAGTCTCATAAATTCTAAATGACCCCTAGTGACACGATCTTGATGCCGGATGGCACTTCGTTGTGCGAGACAAAGAACACATTGCCGAGCGTGGGCTCCACCATCTGACGCAGGAAGTAGCGGGCCCCGACACTGGTAAGGACAACGACGGGCACCTCACGCCGTTCCAGTTTGCGCTCCAGACGGGTGACGATCTCACGCGACACCTGAGGAGAGAGCATGCACAGGCTATTGGCCTCGGTGTGCTGCACGGCGGACTCAACAGTCCCCTCGGTGGAGTTGTCCATGATGTAAGCAGGTAATTCGCCCTTTTGATTCAAGTAGGGCTTCACCACCGTTCGTCTTAAACTTTGTCGAATGAATTCTGTTAAAAGTACAGGATTTTTTGTAGTAGCCGCCGCTTCGCCCAGCGCCTCAAGGATGGAAACGCCG
>CAXUBB010000178.1:5071-10072 GCA_964249105.1 uncultured Bryobacteraceae bacterium
GTCCCGGATCGAGACGCGCTCGCGCAACAGGTTTTGCAGAACTCTTTGCACGGCTGCCAGCGAGAGCAGTTTAGGCACCAGATCTTCGACCACTTTCGGATGCTCCTGGCTCACGCGGTCACAGAACATCTTGGCGTCCTGGCGGGAGAACATCTCGCTCGCATGCTGGCGAACCAGTTCTGAAAAATGCGTGCCGATGACGTTTACCGGATCGACAACAGTGTGGCCCGCGGCGCGTGCCGCATCGACCTGATCGAGAGGAATCCAAAGAGCGGGCAAGCCGAACGCCGGCTCACGCGTTTGCTGCCCTGGGAAGCCCTTATCGGCTTTAGCCGTGGGAAGAGCAAGTTCGCTTCCGGGCAGCAGTTCATAGCGTCCGATCTCCGAACCTTTCAGCAAAATCACATACTCACGCGAGCGGAGAGAAACGTTATCGGTGACGCGAACCGGCGGCAGCAAGTAGCCCAGGTTCGTCACAAACTGATGCCGGATACCTGCAATTTTCTTGAGCAGCGGCGAAGAAGCGCCGCCCGCCACCAGGTTGACCAGGCCGAGGCCTACCTCAATCGCGACGGGTTCCACCTTGAGCAGATTTTCGAGGTTATCTTTCGCTGCGGGCGGCACGGCCGGAGCCTCGCTCTTGACAACGATTTCATTTTTTTTGCGTTTCTTCCAGGCGGTTGCCCCCAATCCGCCGCCCAGCAGAAGGAACGGAATCGTCGGCAGGCCGGGGAACGCCGCCAGCGCAATCAGAACGCCGCTGGCGAGCATAAGGGGTTCCGCTTTTCCAAAGAGTTGTTTTTGGAAATCTTCACTCACGCGGGATTCCGAGGTTGCGCGAGTCACAATGAGACCGCCGGATACGGAAATCATGAGCGCCGGAACAACTGTCACCAAACCATCGCCAATGGTCAAGACGGTATAGGTTTGCAAGGCGCGCTTCAGTTCCATCCCGTGTTGCAGCACGCCAATCAGGAAACCGGCCACGATGTTGATGGCGGTGATTAAAATGCTGGCAATCGCGTCGCGCTGCGTGAAACGGGAAGCGCCGTCCATCGCGCCGTAGAATTCCGCTTCGGCTGAAACTTGTTTGCGGCGGCGCCGCGCTTCCGCTTCATCGATCAGGCCCGCGTTCATCTCCGCGTCAATGGACATCTGCTTACCGGGCAGCGCGTCCAAGGTGAATCGCGCGGATACTTCCGAAATGCGGACCGCGCCGTGATTGATGACGATGTACTGAATCGCGATTAAGACCAGAAAAATAACCGCGCCGATGACGTAATTACCGCCCACTACAAAGCTGCCGAATGCTTCGATCACGCTGCCGGCGGCGGCGGTACCCCCGTTGCCGTTCAACAAAATCAGCCGCGCCGAGCTGACGTTTAAAGACAGACGGAACAATGTTAGAAGCAGCAGCGTGGTAGGAAAGACGCTGAAGTCCACCGGCTTCAGGATGTGCATAGCGACCATCAGAACGATTACCGACATCATGATGTCGATCACGATCAGGATGTCGAGAATGAACGACGGCAGCGGCGTAATGAGCGCAACCACGATGGCAAGCACCGCGATCGGCACCCCTAGCTGACCGATGTTCGGCAAGCTAAACTTGCCTGCACCGGCGTTGGGCAAAGGAATCGTTTGTGGCTGCGTGGACATCTCGGTTTTCGGACTCAGACGGGCATTTTGTGGCCCATCAGCTTGTAGATATAGGCCAGAATCTCTGCCATGGCCCGGTAAAACTCAGGCGGAATCGGACGGCCCACATCGATCGCACTATAGAGTGCGCGAGCGAGCGGCGGGTTCTCAATAATTGGAACTTGGTGCTGCACGGCTACTTGGCGAATGCGCAGCGCCAGCCAATTCTTGCCTTTGGCGACAACCACTGGACTGGCCATGGTTTCAAGGTCATAGCGGATCGCAACGGCAAAGTGCGTCGGATTCACAATGACGGCAGTAGCTTTCGGAACGTCGCGGATCATCTGGCGGCGCAGCATATCTCGGCGCAGTCGGCGAATCTTTCCTTTAATATGCGGGTCGCCCTCGTTGCGCCGGTTCTCTTCCTTGATCTCCTGTTTTGACATCTTGAGCGATGACATATGCTTCCGGTACTGGCGGAACAGATCAACAGACCCGAACAGGACAAAAACAGCGGCGGCTTTCCATAGCAGGCTCTCCAGCATGTTGCCGATTTCCAGTGACGCAACGGGCAGTCCTTGGAACGGAAGGCGCAACAGCGCGGCGGCGTCCTCCTGATAAACGGCGTTAATCGCCGCCGCAAGAATCGCAATCAAAAATACAGCTTCCAGCACCGATTTGATGTTCCCGCCTGGCAAATCCTTCAGTTTCGCCATTGGGTTCAGGCGATTGAACTGCGGCATCACCTTCTGCAGGCTGAAACCCATCTGCGTCATGCCGAGATGCGCCGCCCCGGTTGCCAACACCAGAGCGCCGCCAAAGTAGAGGATCGGCAGCAGGCTCTCGACCGCCAGATCATAGAACAGTTTGAGCCACTGCGCTTCCGCCATCTCACGCGTCATGCCGAGCTGCAGAAAGGTCGTGGCCACCGAGCGCATACGGTCTGTCCATTGGGGAAGCAGCTTACTGATGAGCACCAGCGCAACGATAAATTCGATGGCAGTGACCACGCCCCGTGCGGAGAGAAATTGACCTTGTTCGCGAGCCTTTCTGACTCGCTGCTGTGTCGGTTTTTCTGTTTTATCGCCGCCGTGAGATGCCATCGGTAACTAGTGAATAAAAGCGGCGCGAATGGCGCGGAATACTTCGGATGAGTACGCTTCGTACAGCCCAGGAGCAACGGCGACCACCGCCGCCAGCATGAGGAGTGTCAGGAGCATCTTGACCGGGAATGCATTATGCCCCATTTGCAGTTGCGAATTGATGCGGCCCAGCACGCCCAGGGCAATGTCGGTCATCAGCAACAGCCCGATGACCGGAAACGCGAGCCGTAAACCGGTAGAAAAGAGGCTGGAGCCAAGCTGCACGACGGTTTTGGCGAAAGCTTGATTTACCGTGAAGTTGCCGGGCGGATAACTATCCAGACTCGCGGCGAATGCGCTGATCACATAGCGATGGAGGCCAGTTGTAAAAAACAATAGCCCGGCGGTGAGTTGCGCCACAACTGACAGCACGTTTGAATCGGCTTGCGTCGTCGGGTCCACCACGGAGGCGTACCCATAACCTGCCTGCAAGCTAAGAATCTGCGCTCCGAACGTCAGCGATTCGGAAATAAAAGCGACCATCAACCCCATCGCCGTGCCGAGCGCCAGCTCGGAGAGCATCCAGAGCGCCATCTTGCCAAGCGTTAAACTATTGGCATCAATGACAGGCCAGCGGGGGAGCAGCGCCAGCGTGGTGGCAAGCGCAATGGCAATACGGGCCGGCGCTGGTCCGGCGTCCTGAGTTGGAAATGGGATAAAAACAAAAACGCCCGCGATTCGCGCAAGCACCAAAGCGAAGGCCAGGAGCGTTGACGCTGACAGCGTTAGGTCAGCGTGCATATTGAGAGAGGTCGCCGAGAATCGAAATAGCGTAAGCCATTGCCCGGTGCAGCATCCAGGGCATCAGAAAAATAAAACCAACCAGGCAAACAGCCAGGCGGGGAACCGTGCTGAATACCGGGTCCTGCATGGACGTGGCGATTTGAATCAGGTTCACCGCAATGCTCAGCGCGAACGAGATCAGAAGTAAAGGCGCGCAAATCCAGAAAGCGGCTGTCAATGCTGTTCCGATAATGTGAATTACGAATTGCGGGTTCATACGTGAATCCTTAAAAAAAGCTCTTCATGAGCGAGCCGATTACTAAGTTCCAACCATCCACCAGCACAAACAGCAGAATTTTGAACGGCGCCGACACCATGGCTGGAGGAAGTTGCATCATGCCGATGGAGAGCGTTACGGACGCGACAGCAATATCGATGACCAGAAACGGCAGGAACAATACAGCGCCAATCTGGAAGCCGGCTTTCAACTCCGACAGAATATAGGCGGGAATGAGCACCTTCAGGTTGACATCGTTCTCGTTATGCGGCGCGGGTTCCTTGGCGATTTCGACAAACAGATGAATATCGCGCTCACGGGCAAAACGCAGCAGAAACTTGCGAAGCGGAGCCGAACCTTGATCCATGGCCTGCTCGGTCGTGATCTCGCCCTTTTCGAGCGGCTGCCATGCTTTCGTGTAAATCTCCGCGAACATGGGCTGCACTACCAGCATGGATAAGAAGAGCGACAATCCCAGCAGGACTTGATTGGAAGGCGCGGTTTGCGTGCCAAGCGCCTGACGCAAAAAGTGCAGCACGACCGTAATGCGCAGGAAAGGAGTGACGCACATGATCGCTCCCGGCAGCAGAGTGAGCAGCGTCAGCCCCAGAGCAATCTGCATGGGAACGCCGAGCGTGGTTCCGTGACTGCTCGCGGCGGCGTTAATGCCAAAGCTGCTGAGCGTTGAAGGAGCGGCCACGGCGCGCGCGGCCTGTGCATATGCGGAAAAAACCAGGCAGAAAAACCCGGCAAGCAGGAGCTTCATTGCCCCTCCTGAAACGATACGGGCGAAAGAGGAGCGGCGAAACTGTCGATTGGTTGACAGCCCGAAGGCGATACCCCGATCAGAATCACGCGGTCCCCGATCCTGACCAGATGCAACGAATGATTCGCGGTCAAAGGCATACGCTCCACGACCTGCATCCATTTCTGTTTGGAAAGGCGTTTCGCAAGGACCGTGTTGACTGTGGCGAGGCCTCTTCGGCGCAGTAGCCAAAGCGTGGCGGCCAGCAGCAATAAAACGAAAAAAACGGCGGTAATTTGCCCGAGCATTCATTCCAGTCCGGTCCTGCCCTCCGGCAATGCCGGATGGAGGCTCCCGAAACAAGAAGGTGAATGCCCGGCGGCAAACCTCTCAGATTTTTCCTGTTACCCCTAACGGATTAGCTGCAGCAGATCCTGAGACATGTTATCGGCTGTGGTGATCACCTTGGAACTGGC
>CAXUBB010000179.1:0-3635 GCA_964249105.1 uncultured Bryobacteraceae bacterium
CTCCAGGCCCGTCATTGCCATGGCCAGTTGCGACCAGAAGTTCAGTTTGTCGAAGTCCCACTGGGGCAGCAGGTGAAAGGCGGTAGCCGTCCCTTGACGCGCCAGCGTTGCCGATGCCGCAACCACCAGAATGCCCGCAATCAGATAAACGGCGATGCCTCCAAAATTGTCCACCCATTTCGCCACCCGCAATCCCACATAATTGGCCGCAATCGTGCCTACAAGCAGCACCAGCGCGCAAGGCAGAACATAGAAAGGATTCTCCGACAGCGGCCCGAGCCGCGGACTGAAGGCATACGTAATCATCCCCACCGCCGATACCAGCACGCCCGGAATCCAGAACAAATTATTCAGGTAATAAAACCACCCGCACGAAAAAGCGTGCCAGGGGCCAAACGCCTCGCGGGTCCAGACATACAGGCCGCCCTCTTGCGGGAACCGCCGCGACAGATGGGACACAACAAAGGCGCAGGGCATCAGGAAGAAGATCGCCGCCAAAAGCCAAAGAACAATTGCTCCCGGCCCCACATGCGCCGCCACGCCGATCCAGCGCGTGCTGACCACCGCCGCTACATTGAACAGCACCAGATCGCGGAAACGGAGTTCCCGGCGAAGACCGGCGTGCAACTGCGTCAAGGGCATTGGTTGTCCAGCGTAGCACTGTAGCAAGAGCGGCATAGCCCGTACGGGATAAGAAAAACCCTTAAGAATTGCTTACACATGCCTAACATGCTGAACGAGCAATTTCTGCTTAATACCGGATTTTTCTGAGGAGTATACGGCATTCATTTTCTTGTACTTACGAATTTCATGACAGCCCAAAAATTTGGCATAATCATTGCTTATCTATAGGCGTTACGTCATAAATAGAGAGGACGATTCATTATGTGTACCGCAGCCCTTGCCCCATCGAAAGAATTACTGGAAGGAACAGCCCCGCAGAATCACACGCATCAGGATCTACTGGAGCATGTGAGCGATTGCCTTCATTGCCTGTTTGCCATCACAAAGCAGCGCGAGCCTCTGGTGGTTGCGGGCTGCCCCCGATTCCGGGCGATGTTTATCGAAGCCTATCCGCTCTTTGACTTCTCCGAATCACCTCTGGGGACCATCCATCTGTCTGAAGAAATGATCGAGAACTACCACTTCAAGCGGCTGAGTCCTCTTGAAGCAAAAGTGTTCGAAACACACGTCAAGCTTTGCAGCGAATGCGCCACGCAGGTTCACAATGAGCTGCTGCTGATCTATGCCATGAAAGCGGCCTTATCCAGCGACCCCTCTCTGTACCGCAGCCGGAACGGGGCCACCTTTGCCGCTGTCGCTTAGGCCGGCTGCAAATCAACCTTCTTGCCCGCCAGCGCCAAATTTTCACGGACAAATGTTTCATCCCAAAGATTGGAATTCACCGCCGCGATATGCGGGTTTTGCAGAACCCAAAGATAGCCTTTGAGAGGAGCCTTCATCTCTCCCGGCACAATCCGGTTTACTTTATCGATACGCCACTGCGGGATCGGCTGCAGCGGCTTATGGTGAGTAGCCACGGCATGCGCCGTTTTCATCGCGATCATTCCCACGTCATGCGCCGCTGCGTTCAGAATGGCCTGGTCTACGTATCCTCCATTGACCACGTTATAAGCCATCTGCACGCCGTCATAGTGACCGAGCTCCGTCGCCTTGCGAAGCACCGCCGCCGGATCATTATGCGAAGTGACGCCCAGAAACCGCACCTTTCCCTGCTTCTTCAACTCCTGGAACGTCTCATAAATATGCGGGTTCTCCAGTTCGTCCGCCGTGTTGGCTCCATGCGGGCACATCAGAAAATCAAAGTGATCGGTTCCGACACGTTTAAGGCTGCCTTCGAGTGAATCGGTGATGCATTTCCGGAACTCCTGGCTGCCCTCCACGAGATGAGCGTAGTCGGGCATCATGGCCGAACACAGATACGCCCCCGCGAATTGATTATGCTGGCCCGGAAAATAAGTCAGGTAATAACCCGGCTTTTCCGCGAGATTATTCTGCCGGATCTCTTCCACCCGCCGCGTGATCGCGCTCTGTTTGTCCGCTGGCAAACCGTCAAAGACACTCTTATACATCCGGTTCCGAAGATTACCGAACGCGCTGACCTTCGTTTGCAGAAACACTTTATCTCGCTTGGCCGACCCGCCGAGAAACTTGCCGTAAGCAATCTCGCAGTCGCCATTGCCGTAAGCCGGAGCCATATCGAGATAGTTAAGCCCCATCTCCAAAGCCAGATTCAGGTGCTGATAATTTTCGGAGCTGATCGGATCTCCGCCTGAAACAATCTCCGAGATCATCAACCCCGACCGGCCAAACCGGCGATAGGCCATTCCCGCCTGCTTATTCCGCCACTCCACCTTCTGAACCGAGGCATTAGCTCCTGCCTGAGTGGATTGCGCGGAAGCGTTTATCGCCATGGCGCTCCCCGCTGTGGAAAGCAGAGATACTTCCAAGAATTCTCGCCGCGTATTCCGCTCGCTCATCGAAACCTCCAAGGGGTAGGGTCGCCTCTGATTATCGCGCAAATGAAGGGAACTGATTCACGGAGGCCCATTTTGCTCGTAGGACAAAAACCTACTTGAACCGTCTCGAAATCCGACAGCAACTTCGCGGACGCGCTGACAGACTTTCATATCAATCCGGCGCAAACTACATAAGTCGAATGAATTTCGGCTCGATAAGTTTCGAGCTTCGGCTTTCATTCACAACAAACCAACAAGGATCAAACACACCATGAATTTTCTCGATTTGCAGAATGGATTCTATAACGTACTTTTAGGAGGGCTCGGATTGCAAAAGAGTCCCGTGCAGCTTGTGCAGCCGTCGCCGCCTCTTCCGGCCGGCACGCCCAACTCGACGCTCTGGGCATTTATGAACAACATTCCGCCGTTCTCGCTCACGCAAAACTATATTTCAAGCGGCGGCAATCAGATCTTCAGCGATTATCAGGCGCTCTTCAGCGCGCTGCAGCCTTCCGTGAACATCAACTTCGACGGCGACATAGGTCCCACCGTATCCGCTGCCTGGCAAACTTATCTGAACCAGCTCACCACCATTCCGGGGCCGACCCAACTTCCGCAGCTTTTTATGAATTGGGCGTTTTCAAGATACCCGTCGGTTGCCGTAAAAGGTTCTTCCGATCTGTCCAGGCTTCTTCTGGATCCGATTGGCCGGGCTCAGATGGCGCTGATGCCTTATACATCAGTTGCCGGCAGTCCTGCCCGGCAGCCGGACTGGAGCGAAGGCTACGCGCAGCTGGTGAGTCAATTGGCGAGCGCCCCCAGCCGGTCATTCAGCTCTACGGAAGTTCAGTCAAACTCCAATGTGTCCACCACCTGGACAGGCGGAGCGCATTCCGGATTCTTTGGCCTTTGGTCCGGCAGCGCATCCAGTTCTGCTATCAGTGAGCAATACGCCGCGAGCGCTGTCTCCATGCAAGCGTCCTTTGCGCACGTGACAACGTTCACCCCAAGTCCCGGCTCTTGGTACGATTCCGGAGCGTTAGGATTGGCTTACTCCAACAAAACCGGCAGTCCTTGGGGCTCCGGCTCATCCATAAACTGGAACAACACTTTCGGTTCAAACGGCAACATGCAGCGTGTTGCCATCAACCTGAT
>CAXUBB010000179.1:3645-8244 GCA_964249105.1 uncultured Bryobacteraceae bacterium
TCGAGGGAATGTCAATCACCGTAACTTCCTCCGCTGTCTTCAGCGCCTCGGAGCAGACCACCATCACGCAAAGCTCTTCGGGAGGCCTGTGGCCTTTTTACAGCAGCAGCAGCGGGAGCAGTTCTCATACCGGGTATAGCTTCAATAGCGCCGGTCATATGACAACGACCATCAGCAGCTTGCCGGGTGTTCCGGTTGTGATTGGTATCGAAGTACTGCCGATTGGTCAGTATCTCGGACATGCTACTGCCGCCCTTGAAAAGGCCGCATAACGTTGCATAAGGTCGGACCGGCGTCACCAGATACAACGGCGCGCCGGTCCTATCCGCATATGACTCGCTTGCAAAATCGCTGGTACAACGCTCTGGTGAGAAGTCTTCACCTTAATCCGGCGATGTTCCAGATCAGCTTGCCGGTTCTTCCGGTGATGGCCTCTGACCGCGCGCTATGGGCGTATCAGGATGTTATACCCCCAGTCTCGCTTACTTTTAACAGATCTACCGGCGAATCTCCTGCCTTCTCGAAACAATACCTCGCGCTTGCCAGGCAAATCAATTCTCCAGCCAGTTCACTGGAGCATGAAATCGGTACAGGCGTTTATAAAGAGTGGCAATCGTACCTTGCTCAACAGCCTGTAGCTCCGTCACCAACTGAGATTCCCGCGCTGTTTCAGAGATGGGCCATGCTTTTCGCCCCTTCTGTCGCTTTGGTGGGAGCCTCAAACCTTGCAAGAACCGTTCTTGCCAATGTCGCGCATCAAACGCCCACGGCTTCCGGCGCTCCGAATGATGGGCCGCAGTCTTTCATTGGGTCTTATGCGGATCTCACGAACGCATTAAGTTGCTCGGACCGCGTCAGCATTCACTTCCATAGCGAACACGCCAGTGAGGACGTCCAAAATACTTGGACGGGCGGCAGGAACAACGGCATTCAAGGGTTATGCGCTGCCATGCTCCCCGATTCAGAATTAAGCCGCAAATTTGCCTTGAGCACCGTGGTGGTAGACGCCAGTTTTGATAAATACGCCGTGTGGGCTTCGATACCCGGCCCTTGGTATAACTCGTCGCTTCTCCAGGCCGCCTATGCAAACCGGGGAATGCCGCCTTGGACCGCAAATTCTGATCCGGTCTATGACGACCTATTTGGCCCACGGGGAACGATGCGATACTTCATTGCTTCTCTCCTGATCGCTGAGGGAATGGACGTGACCATCACTTCGACGGCCCGGTTTTCAGACGAAGATCGAAAGCACATCGAAAACAGCCTACCTGGAGGCGTATGGCCGTTCTATTTTCCTGACAGTGATGTCGCGGCGACAAAAGTTTATTTCGACGGCCCATCTGAAACAACGTTCAGAATAGCTGTGCAGCCTCGACAACCGTTTGTTATGGGCAATAATGTCCTAGGAATTGATCAATATCTCGGCCATGCGCGCCGGTAAAGGAACCGTGCCCGCATTGTCATTTTTTAGGACCTGGATAGCGGCTGATTATCTGTATAGTTAATGAAATCCATCCAGATTCATAGCTATCTGACATAGAGAGATGGGATTAAATCATTTTGAACGGCATAATGGATCAGATCCGCTGTTGTTTTCAGATCCAGTTTTTCGAGAATCCGGCTCCTATAGGTGCTGATCGTTTTCACGCTCAGCGACATGCCGCGCGCAATCTCGCTCGGAGTCTTTCCGGTGGCGACATTGAGCAGCACTTCGAATTCGCGCTGTGAAAGGGCCTCATGCGCGAGTCGATCATATCGTTTATCCCAATGTTGAGCCATGCTTTCAGCGAGCGATTGGCTTATGTACTTGCCTCCGTTGGCCACCCTGCGGATCGCATGCAGAAGCTCCCCGAAAGCGACTTCTTTCTTTATATATCCCGATGCTCCGGAGCGCAAGGCTTGCAGTCCGTACCGATGTTCCGGATGAGAGCTGAAAACCAGAATGGGCAGGTTGGGCCGCTCTCTCTTCAACTCTTTAATGAAATCAAATTCCGAGCCCACGCCTGGCATCGATACGTCCCAAAGCACAACATCCCAGTTTCCATCCACGGCCAGGCGGAAAGCCTCCAATCGGCCTTCCGCTTCTCCGGCAGCCTGAATATCCGCTGTGCCTGAAAAGATTCGTTTCAGCCCTTCTCGGATGACGGCGCAAGCATCCGCAATCATGACACGAATCATACGCCTCCTTCCAGTTACTTAGATAGATATTTCATAGCAACTTCAAGTCCAATGGTTTCTCAAGCCGCCGCAACAATGAGCAGGTCCGCCAGGATATGGCTCTTGCCTTGTATGCTGACCGGGCGTATACTGCACCAGGGGAAAAGGTCCGTGCCGACTTCCGGCCCATCTCCCTGAGGAAAGGGTGAAACGATGAAAGTGCTTGATAACGTTTCCGCCGTTCTAAAGCAGAAGGGCGGACAGGTCTGGTTTATTTCTCCCGAAGCCACCGTGTATGAGGCTCTGCAAATCATGGCTGAAAAAGAGATAGGCGCGCTGGTAGTGATGGCCGCCGGGAAAGTGGTGGGCATCTTCTCCGAGCGCGACTACGCGCGCAAAGTAATTCTCCAGGGCCGATCTTCACAGGAAACAAAGATAGGCGAAGTTATGAACTCGCCTGCTCTTACGATACAGCCGGACTGCTCCGTCGATGAAGCGATGCGCATCATGACGGAACGCCGCCTCCGTCATTTGCCGGTCATCAACCGGGAGGGAGCAGTATTAGGCTTGGCCTCTATTGGAGACTTAGTCAAATGGATCATCACCTCGCATGAAAGCACCATTGGGCAATTGCAAAGCTATATCAGCGGGCAATCATAAGGCCCAGACCAATTCGCCGTCACGCATGCTGCTCCAACCCGCTCTATTCATGCTTGAAAAACGGAGAGAGTTGAGATAGCATCTTTACGCCGGAACCGGAGGACGCTGGCGACACTGCACCATCAATTTTCCGCGATGTCAGGCATGACGCGCGGCACAGTTGTTTCACTTTCAACGGGCGGTCTCAGTTGATCACCAAGAAGGAGGAATCATGCGATTCAATAATTTGCAACCAGACATGGAGGGAACGCTTTCACGTCGGGGATTATTTAAGGGCACTGCGTTAGCCGCGCTAGCCAGTTCAGTCCGTTCAGAGGCGCAAGACAGCAGCGAGGGTTTATCCGTCGAGGAGGCGGCGGAAAAGCGCTCTTATTTCACCTATATCGGCACCTACACCGGCGCAATCGGGAGCGGCGGCAATGGACAGGGCATTTACCTGTACAGAATGAATGCCTCGAATGGACGTTTATCGCTCATCAAGATAGCTTCCGAAATTGCCAGCCCTTCGTGGATCGCCTTCAATCCAGCGCGGACGCATCTGTATGCGGTCAACGAGATATCTAATTTTAACGGCGGCACAAACGGGTCCGTCAGCTCGTTCGCCATTAATCCGTCCAATGGCGATCTGGTGTTCTTGAACGCAGTCAGTTCGCAGGGCGCTGGACCGGCGCACCTGAGCGTGGATACTTCCGGCAAATTTGTTCTGGTCGCAAATTACGGCGGCGGGAGTATTGCGGTTCTGCCTATTTTGCCGGATGGCTCTCTCAGCAATGCGAGCGATACACGCCAGGACGTAGGTTCCCTTGGTCCTACGCAAGCCACGAATGCGCCTCCGGGAAGTTTTGCCATCAGCGGCCATGATGCGCCGCACGCGCATATGATCCTGACTGATCCGTCCGGCAAATATCTTTTACAGACGGATCTGGCGCAGGATCGTATTTACATTTACAGCTTCGATAACGCAACCGGCACGCTCTCCGGCGGAAATTTCGTGTCACTCCCGCCCGGTGATGGGCCGAGGCATATGGCATTTCATCCTAACGGAAAATGGCTTTATTCGATTCAGGAAGAAGCATCCACCATTGCCTACTTCCAATTTGATCCTAACATTTTTTTATTGTTTGGGCTTCATACGATATCTACACTGCCACCGCGATTTACGGGCACAAACTTTACCTCGGAAATCATGGTATCTCCTGATGGGCGTTTCGTCTATGCAGCCAACCGGCTTCACGACACGATTGCCGTCTTCTCCATTGACGATAACGGGGGACTGACACGGGCCGGGGAAAGCTCGACTTTAGGCGATTACCCGAGGAACTTCAATATCGATCCTACGGGACAATTCTTATACGTATGTAATCAGAGAAGTGACGCAGTTACCTGCTTCCGAATTAACGGAACAACAGGATTGCTGACCTTTACAGGTCAATATACTCCGGTTGGCAGCCCAGCCAGCATTATCTTCCTCGCTTAAGGCCAGCGCCTTTACTGGAGCGGTTACGGATGCCTTATGACGCAGGCTTCGCGCGAGTGTCTTTCAGAATGACACAAGCAGGGTTGCCGGCCGCCACCGAAAACGCGGGAACATCGGTGATGACTACGCTGTTAGATCCGACAATCGCTCCTTCGCCTATTGTCACGCCTTGCGCAATGCAAGAACCACGGCCAATCCAGGCACGGGTACAGATGCGAGTTGGTCGGCCCGCTTGCGGGTTTGAGAGGGAACTGATTGAATAGGGAGAGCTATCCCCTATGGTCGTGTCTCCGGCGATATTGACG
>CAXUBB010000179.1:8254-8893 GCA_964249105.1 uncultured Bryobacteraceae bacterium
TCCTCATCCAGGACAAACGAGACTTGATGACCAACTTCGACTCTGTTCCCAATCACGAGACCCGAATGGTCGGGCGTGCTGCCGCTCCGAACAGACCACTCGCCGTAAATGTTTACATGATCTCCGATGCAAATTTTGGGACATCCGCTTACATGCGGCAAGGTCCATAGCTGGAGATTTTTTCCGACTATGGAATAGCGGCTGCGGAAAATAGGCTCGAAGTACAAGTAAGCCGCTAAGCGCATCAACCCGTACTTAACTGCGTAATGCAAGGCATAGAGCGTGCGGTATGCGGACGTCAGAAGCACTTAATCAAGGACAGGCCTTCCAAAATTGTGGCTCCGTCAACCTAACCTGATGCTAGGCGATCTGCGACTCCTTTTCAATTCTTAGCCTTCCAGAGACAAGCAAACTTTTTACTACAACCTAAATAGAAGTACCGTAACTACTATTTGGTACCTCCTATGCTTGCCGGGTCTTTTGTCTCACAGTATGCTGCCATCAGCAAACGAGAAAAGACAAGGGGACGGGGATTGCTAGTGAGAGGCATCAATTCATCAGGAGTGGCGTGCGCTTTGCGCACATTGAAAAAGGAGATCGTCGGTTTCGATTTTCATTATCCTTTGGAAGGGGATGCCG
>CAXUBB010000179.1:8903-10043 GCA_964249105.1 uncultured Bryobacteraceae bacterium
CTCGCGACTCACTACATTATTATCTTTACAGCGATCGTCTCTCTTGGGAGACCATGCGCATGGACGAGGCGGGAATCCCGCGAGCCTGGTCCCGGGCCACGGGCACCAATTACTGGCCGGCCTTTATTGGATGGTATGCCCTGGTTCAGCTAGGCCACTATCTGCGCGGCAAAGGATCGCAGCACCTCAGCGCCTTTTTGAAGCAGATTGACTGGCTGGAAGAGCATGCGGTGTTGCGCGACGACGGCGCCGTGGTATGGACGATGGATTTCGATAATCCGGAAAACGGCATTGTCCTGCGCGCGCCGTGGGTCTCGGCTCATGCGCAAGGTTTGGCGATGAGCGCTGTCGTGCGGGGCTGGCGCGTGACCAGGAGACCTCATTTGTGGGAGCTTCTGCAAGGATCGGCAAAGATCTTCGATCTTGATGTGAAAGAAGGCGGAATTCGCGCTCAATCGGACGGCAACGCCTTCTACACGGAAGTGCCGGGCGGCGATGTTCCCGGCATTCTTGACGGATTCATGACTTCCCTTCTGGGCCTCCATGATGTGTATGTTGAGACGGAGGACGAAAAAACCGGCCAACTGCTTCGGGCCGGGATCGAAGGGCTTAAGAAGCTTCTACCCTGCTGGGACTACCGGAACAAATGGAGTTGGTATGGCCGCCGCGAGTATCTTTGCCCGCCGCCGTATCACTGTTTGAATCGCATCCTGCTAGGCACGCTGGGCAGGCTGAGCGGCGACCTCGACCTCCAGCAACACGCTCAACGGTGGGACCCGGCC
The DNA here is from genome assembly GCA_964249105.1 of uncultured Bryobacteraceae bacterium. Classification (GTDB taxonomy): domain Bacteria; phylum Acidobacteriota; class Terriglobia; order Bryobacterales; family Bryobacteraceae; genus Bog-105. The sequence goes on from CAXUBB010000179.1 coordinate 9,686, forward strand.
AACTTATCCAGTCTGGAACGGGCCGAAATTTACCTGGGCTTTCTTGCCACCAAGAACGGCGCGCGGCTCCGCCACCGGACCTGGGCGCAGAAAACGGTGCTGGATAATACAGCACGGCCAGTGGAAAGGGAACTCAAGGAAGCGTAGGGTTGAGTACGATGTTGGAAGGCTGAGTCTTGAAGAAGACGATTTTAGGACTGCCCTTCTTGCCCAGGTAAACAGGCCATAATAATGGTATCGACAAATCCGGGAACATTAATCCGCAATCTGCTGAGTAAATAATCAAGGGTTTGCCCAATAGCAGCAGCTTGTTGCTCCAATGTTTGCATAACAGCGCTTGGATCAATCTCGTGTAATT
>CAXUBB010000180.1:0-3625 GCA_964249105.1 uncultured Bryobacteraceae bacterium
GGCAATCCGCGCGTTAAAGGACTTGATAAATCGAGCTTGGCATTCAACAAAGAACCAGGCGAATAAAATCCTGTTTTCTCCGTCTCTTTTGCTTGTGCGCCCAAGTCGCTGATACAAAAGCTGCTGGCGTGATTGAAGCACAAAACAGTTCCTCCGGCATTGGCAAACTGCTTCACTGCCGCTACCCCGTTCTCGCCCACGCCCCCCGTGTACTCTTCCGGCATGGCACCCTTGGCATACCCCGCCATGATGCTCTTCGCCGTTTGATCGGGAAAAATAATCACGTCGTATTTGCTCTTCAAATCACCCGCCTGCAAGTCTTCGTTTGTCACATTCCTATAGGGAAACCCGAACTTCTCCAGCAGCCATCGCGTCCATCCCTCATCCATCGCCGCCATCCAACTCTTGTAAAGAGCAATGCGTGGAGCCGCCACTTTTTTCCATTCAGCACCCTGGTTTGTGCTGGAAAAATCACCTGTTTGCCCATTGCGCCAAACCGGTTTGCCCGCTTTCCAAAGCCCGGTTACGGTATGCCAGCTATCGGTATCCGCGGCGCTATACGCAACCGGTGCCGGCGCGTCGAACGGAAAGCTTTCAGGCGTCAACGGCCCATCAACAGAGTTGCTGACTGTCTTTGCCTCCACGCCAAACAGTAAAGGCAAAGTCTCCGCCGTGGTGTCGTAAGGACGCTTCGGCGGACCGCCGGGATACAGCCGCTCATCCGGATAATGCTGCCGCTCGAGCAGCGCCTTTGCCCAACTGCTATAAGGCTGCTGCATGAGAATCACGTGATCGCCGTTCGGCGCTTTTTGGATCTCAACCAGCCCATACGCCAGCGTCTCTAGCATGCGCCGGGTTGCGCCCGGATCGCGCTGCCGCGCCGGTATCACAAATGCATAAGGCGTTTTGCGCGCCACGGCGCGCTGACCCACTTTATAGAAATTCCGCAGCATCTCCTCCCGGTGAATCGCCGCGTTATAAAGGCATGATTCGAACGCAATCTGCTGATAGTCGATGATGTCGCGCAAGCGCCATGCGCCGCCTTGCCACGGCTCCAGATAATTCCAACTCCGCTCCTGCGCGTTATAACCTAGCGGATGCGTATCAAGTTCATCGAACTTCATCGTGATGGGGGTCGCCAGCTTGGCGCTCGCTGATTCCGTCAAGAGGCGCAGGCCGCCATGAAACGCCTGATAATGCCGCGAAGGAGTCCAGAAGTCATAAGCGGCGTGGATGGCAACGCCTGTTTTACCGGCGGCGGTGAGATCTGTCGCCATCGACGTGCCGATCATGTTCATCTCCTGGGCCAGAATGGCGTCGACATTCGGTTCAATCGGATCAAGCCAGGGCGGAATAAAGATCCGTGATGCGTTCGCGCCCTGCTGGTGAACGTCGTATACGATCTCGGGGTGCCACACGTTTTGTATTCCGCCGATCGTATTACGGGTTTCCGGCTGAGAGAAGATGTACCAATCGCGATTGTTGTCGTGTCCCGTGTAGTGATGCCATAACTCCGGCGGCTGTGTGCCCTCATAGGGCGTATTCAGGGTCTTGCGATACCAGCGGGTCACGATATCCACGCCATCCGGATTCAGAGAAGGCACCAAAATCAAAATTGTGTTTTCACGAATTTTCTCGAAACGAGGCGATTTGTCCGTCAGCATCTTATAGGCAAACTCGACCGCGCTGTGCGTCGAAGCCACTTCCGTGGCATGGATAGAACATGTGATCAGAACAACATTTTTGCCTTGCGCGAATAACGGCTCTGCCTGTTCCGGTGATGTGATGCGCGGATCAGCGAGCCGCCGCTGAATATCAATGTATTTATCAAGCTGCTTGATTGTTGCCGGAGCGCTAAAGACAGCCTGAATGAACGGACGGCCTTCCGCTGTTTTGCCAAGCTCTTTTACGCGGATCGCCGAGCTTGCTTTTTCGAGTTTGTAGAAATAGGAGACAACTTGGTCCCAATCCAAAAGAACACGATCAACTCCGATCGGATGCCCGAAATGGCTTTCGGGAGTTGGAACTGCCGCAACGGCCCGCGCTACTGCCACTATGAGCAGCGCCGCCAAGCCGTTTAGCTTTCGATTGAGCATGAAATTAACTTAGCTCATTAACTGCGTAACCCTTCGAAAGCTTCTTCAATTTCCCGTTTGGCATCCGCCGATGGAGGAGTAAACGGCAGTCGCGGAGGGCCTCCGTAATAGCCGGTCAGATCCATGGCGTACTTCAGGCCGGGAATACCGTACTTGCCCGCCACGACTTGCGCCGCCGGAAGGATGCGCGCCTGCCAGTCTTGCGCCGCTTCGAATTGCCGGGTCCGAAAAGCTTCCCAAACCGTGACGCAGGCATAAGGCAGAGCGTTGGCGATGGCGAGAATCGCGCCGCTTGCGCCTAGCTGTAAAGCCTCTTGGAAGTTTGCACCCGACCCTGACAGAATCTGGAACCCCGGCTTCACCAGCGCCAAAGCCTCTTTTAGCTTTTCCAAATTTCCCGAACTGTCTTTCATTCCAACAATGTTGGGATGATGCGATAGCTCCGCAATCGTTTCCGGCGGCAGGGCATAACCGGTCACCTGCGGGATGTTGTAGATCATGACCGGAATCTTTGCGCCGTCGGCAACCGCCCGGAAATATAAAGCTTGCGTGTCGGGCCGGTGCATTTGCACGCGATAATAAAACGGCGTTAAAGCGAGCGCCGCATGAAAGCCGATTTCAGCGGCGCGATTCGCGATCCGTACTGTCTCACGTACGCTTTCCGCGCCTACTCCGGCAATCAACGTTTTGCCTTCCGCGCTTGCCTCCCGGACCCATTCCATCAACTGAATTCGTTCATCGGTACTCATCAGCGGGGTCTCGGCTGTTGATCCGCAGACAAGATAGCCGCTCAGCGCAATTTCGTTCAGCTTCTGGATGTTATGAATAACCTTGACTTTATACAGATTGCCCGCATAATCGAAGGAACTGGTCAGAGCGGGGAAGATGCCTTGTAGCTTCATAGTTGCAAATAAAAAGGACCTGCGGGCACACCGAAGCGCCGACGCAGGCCCTGATTTTTACTGTAAACGGTTTACCTGGCGATAAACGTAACAACCAGCGCATAGAGCGCCAATGATTCAATCAGCACGAGGCCGAGAATCAGCGATACACGAATAGCGGCAATGGCTCCTGGGTTGCGAGCCATGGCTTCAGCAGCGGAAGCCGTTGCCCTCCCTTGACCAAGTCCGCAAAGACCCGAAGCGATACCTACCGCGATATAAGCGGCAGCTAAACGGGTAGCGTTGCCATTGTTAGCCGCGCCGCCTTGATCCTGCGCAAAAATCGGGGTTGCCAGGGCCATGATGGTCATGACAAGAAATACAAGTTTACTCTTCATTGTTTCTCCTATGTAAATTGCCGCCAGGAGGTGGTTCGACACCGTGCGTTGGGACGCCGGGCGCTCACGCTGGAAGCCGCTAAAAAGCCAATTAATGCTCGTGCGAAACGGCCCCGCCTACGTAGACCATCGCGAGCAACATAAAAATATACGCCTGCAAGAACGCCACAAACATATGCAGGCCGATAAAGATGACGGGGATAACCAGTTTCGTGAGCGTGACAAAAGTCAGATAGACTTGCTCGCCGGC
>CAXUBB010000180.1:3725-6579 GCA_964249105.1 uncultured Bryobacteraceae bacterium
ACATAGCGAGGACCATCATGGCCTACGACCTCCTCCGCCGAAGAGCGCACGAATTCATAGATCAGTTCGAAGATATGCTGCAGCTTGCCGGGGCGGTCCACCGACAAACGGCTACGCAGAAGAGCAAACAGCAGCACGATGAACAGAACGACAACAATCTCGCACACCATCCAGTCGGTCCACGGGTTGGCGGCATCTGCGGCAGGCAAATGGATTGCGTTCAGGAAAATATTGGCCGGACCAGCCAATAAGCGATTAAAAAGACCCGTAATCCAGAGTTCGTGTGACATTGATTCAGGTGCGTCGCGATCCAAAGGCGCTTCCCGCCAGTTCAAGCATAGAAGAAAGCAGGACTGCCCCGGTACTGGCAAACAAGCCGAGAACGACAGGCAAAGGACTGACGCCCAAAGACTTGACTATAACATAGCCGAACGTAAACAGAATCAAGTAGCGCCCAATAAAAGCGCCCGCTTCCCAAGGCTTTTGCTGCTTGGCTCCCGGCTCAATAGCGCGCGCCAGCCAAGCGAAAAGCCATAAGTTCCCTAACGAAACGGCCGCGCCCAGCAAAAAAGCCAAAGCCGGACGAAAGCCGTAAGGGATCAGAAAGGCAATCGCTCCTAGAATCCCCACCGCCAGCGTTAAGGTATAAAGCTGACGGACCGACATGGTTCGTCCACCGTAAATCATCGGCGCACCCCGCTCCGCCGCTCATCGCGGGAAAGCTCGCGCAGGATTTGAATAATCCCCGCCGCCATCCCGAATAGAATTCCAACGGCCCGCACAATCGGCCAATGCAGCCAATGGTCCGCGGCAGCGCCCAGGATATAGCCCGCCACGACAGAAGCCGGGAGCGTCAGCGCCATCGACAAATACTTGCCCAGCCATGTTAAGGAGCCATCAGACTTGGGCGGCATGTAATCTCAAAATCCTAATCTCAAGCTACCATTTGAAGTGTTACCGTCCGCCCCCCATGTGGAAACGTCAAATCATTTTGTTTCTTGTGCTCGTTTTGCTGGTGGTGGTCGGCTACTGGCTGCGGTTTTATGCGCCCATTGACCCGGAGTGGCGTGACTACAGCGGAGGAGCCGCCTATGTCATTCTCTGGATACTGGCCTATGCTTTTATTCGGCCCACGGCGCCGGCCCTGCCTGTGGCGCTCACCGTATTGTTTATCACTTGCTGCCTCGAATTTTTGCAGCTATGGCATCCGGCATGGCTCGAAGCCATCCGCCGCACCTGGCCCGGACGCCTTATTTTAGGAACGACTTTTGAATGGTCGGACTTTCCGCCTTACTTTGTCGGCGCAGTGATCGGCTTCGCCGTTATGCGATTGTTTGCGCCGGGTCAGAATCCGCTCCACCGGGAAAGATCCGGCGTCTCCAGCCCGAACTGATCGAGCACACGCCCGACCATATAATTCACCAGATCGTCAATCGTTTTCGGCACGCTATAGAAGGCGGGCACCGGCGGAAAGATGATTGCGCCCATGCGAGTGAGAGCGAGCATATTTTCCAGATGAATTTCGCTGAAAGGGCTTTCACGCGCCACCAACACCAGCTTGCGGCGCTCTTTTATGGTCACGTCAGCAGCGCGGCAGATCAGCGTATCGCTATAGCCAATCCGAATCGCCGCCAAGGTTTTCATGCTACACGGCGCGACAATCATTCCATCTGTGCGGAACGAGCCGCTCGAAATAGGCGCTGCCTGATTGTCGCCATGGTGAACATGGGAGGCCAGCGCCTCCACCTGCTCCACGCGATAGCCGGTTTCATGCGCAATCGTAGTGCGCGCCCAGCGGCTCATGACCAGATGCGTTTCCACGGAAAGAGCTTTGAGAATTTCCAGCGCGCGAATGCCAAGAATCGCGCCGGATGCGCCTGTGATTCCAACGACCAGCTTCATTTAGGAGTGCGCGACCTGCCGGAGCAGCTCCTCCACAGCGCGGTCAAGCTGGTGATCCTTGCCCTGCAGCCAGTCTCCGGCCTTGCGCTCCACGGGAATATCCACTGGACGCGGATGCATTTCCATATCGGTTCCATCCTCGGCCTGCACTCGAATCATGGGCGTGCGGATGGTTGAACCATCCAGCAACTGCGCTGCTCCGGTATAAATAATCCATCCGGCAGTCGGCTCGCCCACCACTTTGCCGATCTTCAATGCGCGATAGCCTTCGGTAAAGTCCTCGGCGTCGGAGAGCGAGCCTTGATTGGTCACCAGGATCGTGGGAAGTCCCAAGGCGCGCTGCCCTAAAGCCGCCCGCGCCGGAACCGGGCTGCCGCTCCGGGGAGTCATGATTAAAAAGTTCTTGCGCGTGAACACGTCAAGAGCGTACTGGTTCACGAAGCCGCCATTATTGTCGCGAACATCAATGACCACTCCTTCTTTGGTCTGATTCTGCACATCCAGATCAATGTAAAGCTGATTCAATGATTGCTGCGACATATCGGCAATATGCACATAGCCGAGCTTGCCGCGGCTGATGCGCTCCACGTAGGCGCGATTTGTCTCGACCCAGCTCCGATACAGCAATCCTTTTTCCGTTGACGCGGGATCAGGATGGACGACGGCCTCGCGCGTTTGCGCCGGACGACCGGCAGCGCCGATCCGCAGCACAACCCGGCGGTTCACTTTACCCTGCAACAAATCATCCAGGTTAGTTTGCGGGCCGACTGTTTCATCATCCACAGCCAGCAGGGTTTCACCAACTTTGATGCTGCCTTCGAGTGCTGCCGGGCTGAGCGGGATGATCTCGCGAATGATTAAACCCTTTCCGGCCTCATAAGGCTCACGCTCAAAACGAAGACCCAGGCGGCCAACTGGAGTCGGCGCCGGCGAAAACGCAGAAGGTTGGGCG
>CAXUBB010000180.1:6589-9181 GCA_964249105.1 uncultured Bryobacteraceae bacterium
GGGCGAGCGGGCCCGTCGCGGGGTTGACGCCTGAGTGAGAAGCATTCAGTTCGCCGATCATCAGATTCATGACGCGCTGCATTTCATCGGGCGTGCGGCTGCCGGCAATGTATGAAGCATATAAATCATGCAAGGCCGCCCAGTTCTGACCGTGGAAGTTGGAGTCGTAGAAGCGTTTATTCAAGGTGGACCAGCCCTGTTCGAAGACTGCCATTTTGTCCTCGTCAAAATCGATATCGAGCACGGCGGTTACGGCAACGGCCTTAGGAACTCGCGTTTCAATGGGCAGGGAATTGACATGACCGCCATCCAAAAAATAGATCATTTTGGAGTCCGCGCTGAATTGATAGTCGGATTTCGGAGTCGGCGTAGTAGTGAGCTGCCGCGCTACGGGCGGTTCGGCTGCGAGTTCGTCCAAAGAGTAGGAATACAGGTTGCGCTGCGTCCCAATAGTCGCCGCGAAGACCAGCATCTTGCCGTCAGGACTGATCACCGGCTCGCTGACATCCAGACCGAGCGGAAGAAAGTTCAAGCGTTCGCGAATGCCCGCAAAGGTGATGGCGGTCGGTTCGAATTTTTTGGGAGTTTTGTCAAGAACGGCAGGAAGCGGGGCATTGTCGCTCCTGGTGAGCGTTTCTGTGTCGGCCGGTTTTGATGGCGCTTTATCGGGCTGCTGAGTGGAGGGCCGCTGTTCGGGGGCAGGCTCTCTGTTGCGGAACAGTTCACGAAATTGGTCCTCACGGAATTTCGGCAGGTGCGGTTGCAGATCCACGCGCGCCATCTGCGAGGGCTCGCTGCGCTGCGCGGTGTTGAACAAAAGATACTTGCCGTCCGGCGACCAGGCGATACGGCTGGCCGTTTGCCCATTGGCGAGAAAGCTGACAGGCTGCGTCGCGCCGCCGCTGCTCTCCACGACGCTCACGTTTCGAAAAGACTTAGCCCCATTGCTGGTAAAGGCCAGAAATTTGCCGTCGGGCGACCAGGCCAGAACAGGATTCCGCAGGTCACCGGTGCTGAGAAGAGTGTCTTTCATGGTGGGAAGCGTGAGAGCGTGCAATTCGCGCCAGTCGCGTACATAAGCCAACTGCTTGCCGTCGGGAGAAAAATGCGGAGCTTCATCATCGCAATCGGAGGCGGTCAATTGCCGTTCGGCGTTTTTGGACAGATCGTATTCGAAGATCTGATGGTGCCCATTGCGGGATGACACATAAACCAGGCGATTGCTGTCGGGTGCCCATTCCAAATCCGTCTCAGGGGCGGGTGTGCGGGTAACACGGAGAGCGTCGCCGCCGTCGGTAGCGGAGGCCGCAAAAACCTCGCCATGAGCAATCACCGCGATCTTCTTCCCGTCATGGGAAAGCGCCAGATCGGTAAATTGCGTAAAGGTCTGGCGCGTTACGGCCGGCGTGGAAGCCGCTCCGCGCAAAGTGATGGGAACTTCGGACGCAGCGCCGGACCGGGTGTCCAGCTTCCAAATTTTGAAGCCGCGCTCAAAGACAATTTCGCGGCCATCGTAGCTGATCGAGGGCCAAAGGAGACGTCCGTCCCGCAGATGACTGATCTGTTTGGCCGGACCTCCGCTGAGCGGTTGACGGAATATATTCTCGACGCCCGTACGATCCGACATGTAAAAGAGATCCTTGCCATTCTCGGACCACATGGGCCAGCCTTGTTTCGCATCTTCGGCAACAAGATATTGATAAGGGCCTTGATCGGCGATGCTCTTCAACCAAATTTCGGATTCATCCAGATGGCTGTGGCCATGACGCCACCATTGATTGCCGCTGATTCCTTTGGCAACGAAAGCCAGTTGCGCGCCGTCGGGAGAGGGCGCGCCGCGAAACTCGTTGTAAAAACGGTCATGCAGCACTTCGAGCGGCGTTCCTCCGTTGACGCTCACGCGGAAAACGTCTTGCGACCGGTTAATATCATTGGCGCTGGAAGAAAAGTAAAGCCACTTGCCATCGCGAGACCAGCCGTCAAGAAGGTCGTTCGAATCGCTGTACGTGAGGCGTTTCACCTCGCCCGTCGCGAAGGTGAGAACGTAGATGTCGCCGCTGCCCGTGCGCGTGGAGGTAAACGCCAATTTCGTGCCGTCAGGGGAATAGAGCGGTCGCGATTCGGTGGCGGGATGCGAAACCAGCAAACGCGCTTCACCGCCCTTGGCCGGCACAGTCCAGATATCGCCGCCTGAAATAAACGCAATTTCCGAGCGGTCCGGCGAAAGAGCAGGCTCACCCAGGGAGGGCAGGGGAGTGACGCCCGCCTGCGCGGATGTAACAAACGCGGAGACAATCAGCAGGGAAGCAGCATGAAAACGCATAAATAATTGCTGAAACAGAGAGGGTAGCAGAGATGCCCTAATCTACGCAAAGAAATGCAGCTTAAAGAAAACGTATCCCGCTCCTAGCGCCCACGTTGCGTATGTAGAGTGCTGCCTCGTCGTACTCTTCCGGGGTTTTCAGGTGTTCCATCATGAGCGGTGCGCCGGAGGAAGGTTTGCTCAATTCGGCGAGATACCGGCGGTAGTCGATCTGTCCGCGTCCGGGAACCACCTCCAAAAAATGCACGTTGAGTTCAACGATCCACTGC
>CAXUBB010000180.1:9191-10031 GCA_964249105.1 uncultured Bryobacteraceae bacterium
GAGCAAATCCAACGCCCCAGCTTTGAAAAGCACTCGCCGATAAACTCGCTGTTTTCATAAAATCGCTTAGGGCAATTGATGCCGTTGCAGACATCCATGTGGACGCCAAAAGCGGGACGATCCACGGCATGAATCAACTCCAGGTAAGAATCGGGGCCGTCCGGAATGTTCCAGCCCATCATTTCAATCGTGAATTTCGTCCGCTTCGGTTTGACGGAGTCAATGACGTGGCGGCAATTCTCAACGGTTGCTTCCAAAAATTGTTTTGACAGGTTCTTCGGATTGGGGCCGTACCACACGGTTGGATCATACGATCCGGCGATATCCACACAGCAGCGCGCGCCGACAGCCTCCGCCAAAGCGCATCGTTCCGTCACATAAGCGAGATTGTCGCGGCGCTTGACAGGATCGGGGTCCAGCATGTTTTTCCAGGCGCCTACTTCCGCAATCACTACATTTGCTTTGCGGAAAGCCTCTTGTATGGCTTTGATGCGATCCGTATCCGATATCTTTGCCGCCGGACAGTACGCCGCGCTATAACCCAAGCGCCGGTGTTCAGCGGCCAACTCAGCCGGATCATCTGATTTCAGGAAGATGGGGCCGCCGAAACAGATCGGATTTCCCGCGGCAAGGAGGCGCGAAGCGCCAAGCACCCCGGCTGCTGAATCGGCAAGAAACCCGCGACGAGTCGTTTGCGAAAGCATGTGAGCAGTTTACAGCCATGGGCATGAACTCAGCATCACAGTTGCTTCGTTCCTGGCTCCGTCTCCAATAAAATGATTGATACATGCAAAATTTCGTTGGGTGCGCGCTGTTATTCAGTTTCGCGGCTGCCCTGCC
>CAXUBB010000181.1:0-506 GCA_964249105.1 uncultured Bryobacteraceae bacterium
GGCGGGTGACGTCCATATAAATGACTCGGCCCGCGCCCATGTTCATGTGACCTACTTCGCTGTTGCCCATCTGCCCTTCGGGCAATCCGACGAAAGGACCCGATGTATTGATCAGGGTGTAGGGAAAGGTGGCGAGCAGGTGATCGTAGCTGGGTTTACGAGCAAGCGCGATGGCATTGCCGTCCGTGTTGGGCGAGTAGCCCCAACCATCCAGAATCGTCAGAACGAGCGGAGTTTTCTTGGCCATGCTGTGCGTTTATTGACGGAAGGCTTTCTTGCCCAGATAAACTGCTCCGCTGCCTAGTTCTTCTTCGATCCGGAGCAACTGGTTGTATTTGGCGATACGGTCGGTGCGGCTGGCGGAACCAGTCTTGATTTGGCCGGAGTTGGTGGCAACCGCTAAATCAGCGATAAAGACATCTTCCGTTTCGCCGGAGCGGTGCGAAACCATCGCGGTGTAATTGGCGCTGGCGGCTAAGCGCATGGCTTCCAGCGTTTCGGTCACG
>CAXUBB010000181.1:516-9967 GCA_964249105.1 uncultured Bryobacteraceae bacterium
GTGACCGAGCCGATCTGATTGACTTTCACCAGGATGGAGTTACCCACGCCCTTTTCGATGCCTTGCTGAAGGCGCTCCGAATTCGTGACAAAGAGATCATCGCCGACCAGTTGAATTTTCTGGCCCAGCGCGTCGGTTAATTGTTTCCAGCCCTCCCAGTCATCTTCCGCCATGCCGTCTTCGATGGAGATGATCGGGTATTGGCTGACCCAATGGGACCAGAATTCGACCATTTGCTCCGAGGTCTTTTCGCTCTTGTCGGACTTCTTGAAGACATAGCGATTCTTGGATTTGTCGTAGAACTCGCTGGAAGCGGGGTCGAGAGCAATCGCAATCTGTTCGCCCGGCTTATAACCGGCGCCGTTGATAGCTTCCATCAAAACTTCCAGCGCCTCTTCGTTCGCTTTCAGGTTGGGAGCGAAGCCGCCTTCATCGCCGACCGCCGTGGAATAGCCGCGTTTCTTCAGAACGCCTTTAAGCGCGTGAAAGGTTTCCGCGCCCATGCGGAGCGCTTCGGAAAAACTGGACGCGCCAACGGGGGCGAGCATGAACTCCTGTAGATCAACGGAGCTGTCGGCATGCGCGCCGCCGTTAATGACGTTCATCATGGGAACGGGCAGTACGCGGGCATTGACGCCGCCGAGATAACGGTAAAGCGGGATTGCTTCGGATTCGGCGGAAGCTCGGGCAACGGCCATGGAGACGGCCAGGATGGCATTCGCGCCCAGTTTGCCTTTGTTGGGCGTGCCGTCGAGCGATAGCATGGTTCGATCAATCAGCGTCTGATCCGCGGCATCTAAACCGGCAAGGGCGGGGCTGATTTGTTTCGTAATGTTTTCAGCGGCTTGCCGCGTGCCTTTGCCGAGATAACGCTTTTTGTCGTTGTCGCGCAGCTCAACCGCTTCGTGTTCGCCGGTGGAAGCGCCGGAGGGAACGGCGGCGCGGCCTATCGTGCCGTCCGCTAAATAAGCGTCGGCTTCAACAGTCGGATTGCCGCGCGAATCAAGTATTTCTCTGCCAATGGCTTTTACAATTTCCATGCGGATTGAATTTCTCACTGTAGCAAGCGGCGGGAAGGGAGGCGGAACGGGCTATAATAAAGAGGTTCGGAAGGTGGTGAAGTTCGTTGGCAGAGGTCCACATACAAGAGGGCGAAACCCTTGAAAGTGCGCTGCGCCGCTTCAAACGCAAGGTCCAGCAAGAGGACATTGTGAAAGAGATTAAGAGGCATTCTTTCTATTTGAAGCCGGGTGAAAAGCGCCGCACCAAGGAAGCGCTTGCTCGTAAGCGCAACCGCAAAAAGCGTCCGCGCGAGATGGAAAGCAGTAGCGGCAGTAGTAGTAGTAGTAGCAGCAGCAATAACAGTAACAGTTAAACTTTTGGCGTAAGCGAAAGGCCCGTTTGGTTCTTCAGAGGACCGGACGGGCCTTTTTGCTGCTGCGGACGCAAGCTTTTGACCTCTTTCGTGTAACTTTTCTCCTGTCCCCCAGTATTGATGGATGAAGACGAGTGGAGACGCAAAGCGATAGCGCCGTGATGAAACTGGTGCAGGCGGGTGATAGCGCCCAGCTTGCGCTGTTGTTTGAGCGTTATCATGTTCCGCTATTTCGTTATCTGCTGCAGATGACGCGCAACCGGGAACTCAGCGAAGACCTGACGCAAGATGTTTTCTTTCGCGTGCTGAAGTACGCGCAAAGTTATAACCCGAGCCTGCCGTTTTCCGTTTGGCTGTATAGCATGGCGCGCCACGCTTATATTGATCTGCTTCGTAAACAAAGGCCGGAGGTGGTGGGAGCCGATCTCAATGAAACCAGGAGCACCGAACTGATGCCGGAAGAAGTTTTTGCCCGCAAACAGGACACCGCCTTTCTGAAGGAAGCGCTGCAACAGTTGCCCGATAACAAACGCGAGGTCCTGGTGTTGAGCCGTTTTCATAACCTGCGCTATGAAGACATCGCCGGAATTTTGCAGTGCGAGGTGGGCACGGTGAAGGTGCGGGTTTACCGTGCGTTGAAGGAGCTGCGCGAAAAGTTCTGCGAGCTTCGGGGAGAAAAGTTGTATGACGTTTGAAGAGATCCGCCTGCTGATTCCGCAGTACCTGTCAGGGCAGTTAACGCCCCCGGAACAGGATCTGTTTGAGGCGCAATTTAGCCAAAGCGCCGAACTGCGGGCCGAAACGGAAGAGTTCCGCGCGCTTTGGAACCAATTAGGGCTGCTGCGGGAAGAGCAGCCGAGCGCGGCCATGCGGGCACGGTTTTATCAGCAGTTGAACGCCATGCAGCGGCATCGTGACTTTCCCGCCGCAAAGCAGCCTGCGCCTTGGCGGTTCGCTGTCTGGAGGCAGGTTGCCGCGGCTCTGGGCATTTTTCTGCTGGGATTATTCACGGGACACGTCAACGTTGAGAGGCATGACGAAGTGGCGCAGTTGCGGACTCAGGTGCAAAGCCTGCGCGAGACTGTCGCGTTGTCGCTGCTGGACCGCCAATCGGCGGCATCACGGCTAGAAGGAGTGTCCTGGGGCAGGGAAGTCCAACAGCCGGACAGTGAACTGTTATCCGCGCTGATTGCCACGCTCAACCGCGATCCCAATACAAACGTGCGCCTTGCGGCGCTGGACGTTTTGGAGAAGTTCAACGGCAATGAAACCATCCGCAAAGCTCTGGTCAACTCCCTTTACGTCCAAAACTCGCCATTAGTCCAAATCGCGTTAATTGACGCGCTGGTGCATCGGCGCGATCCCGAGGCTGCCCAGCCTTTGCGGAAGCTTTCGGGTGATGCCGCCGTCAACGTGGCTGTACGGCGACGGGCGCAGTGGGGTTTGGGGAAACTCAACTTTCAATAGGGAGATTGCTATATGTACTTTGCTGTTTATCTGGCGCTTCTGGCTGCCTGGTTCACCGGTTCGGAACATTGGAGCGTTCGCGAGGGGGGAACAATTCAGAAGACATTGACGCTTTCCGGTCCGCCCATGCGGGTAGTGGTCGATAACGTGGACGGTTATGTGCATGTAACAGGCGTCCGCGGATCGCAAGTGCGGGTGACCGCGCATAAGACGATTCGCGCCGAAACTGACAGCGATCTGCAGGAAGCCAAAAGCGAAGTAAAGCTCACGATGGCTGAGAAGCCGGGAACGGTTTCGATTTACTACGACGCGCCCTGGCGCTGTAAGGGCGAAGGAAGCGGCTGCCAGGGCGAGCATCGCCATTTCTACAACGTGACCTATGACATCGACGTGGAGGTTCCGCGTTCCGCCCGTGCCGTAGTGTCCACCATCAACAATGGCGACATTCGTATGGACAATACCGACGGCAACTTTGACATCAGCAATATCAACGGAGCGATTGACCTGAGTGGGATGTCGGGAGCGGGCGCTGCTCACACGATCAACGGCGCGTTGACGGTTCGCTTTGCCCGGAATCCATCCGAATCCTGCAGCTTCAAAACGCTAAACGGGGCGCTGGACGTTTACCTGCCATCAAACCTGTCGGCGGATCTGCTGTTCAAAACGTTCAACGGGCAAATCTACAGCGACTTCGAGGTGACGCCCAGGGCGACGCCTGCCGGTGAAACGGAGCAGCGAAATGGAAAATTCGTTTACCGCAGCCGGGACACAAGAGGGGGACGCGTCGGAAGCGGCGGACCCGAACTGAGTTTTGACGCCTTCAACGGAAATATTCGCCTGCATCGGGCGCAGTAAGCGCAACGAGGAGATGATGAAAACGATTATCATGGCGTTCATTTGCGCGGGAGCATTACTCGCGCAAGACGGCGGTGAAAAGGTAACCGTGCCGCTGCACGATCCGGCGCGTCCGGCGCAGATACGGGCGCACCTGCTCACGGGAAGCATTATAGTGCGCGGGGCTGACCGGAGAGACGTACTGGTGGAGGTCCGCACGGGAGAGCGCGATGAGCGCGAGGATCGGCGCGAACGTCGGCATCCGGCGCGTTCCGACGACGGAATGAAGCGACTGGATCTACCCGGCAGTTCGGGCCTGGATATCACGGAAGAGGATAACCGGGTCAATATTAAGACGGCTTCCTGGAACAGGCCAACGGACCTGGTTATCACGGTGCCCCGGCGATCCTCGCTGCAATTGAAATGCATCAATAACGGTGATATTGATGTGGAGCAGGTAGACGGCGAGATCGACGCGGATAATCTCAACGGCAAGGTCATGCTGAAACATGTGTCCGGTTCGGCAATCGCTCATTCCCTGAATGGGTCGGTGACGGTGACTCTGGACCGGATTGACGCATACAAGCCGATGTCATTCAGCACTCTGAACGGCGACATTGACGTAACGCTTCCCGACAACATCCGGGCGAGTGTGCGGATGAAAACGGATAACGGGGACATCTACAGCGATTTTGACGTGAAACTGGACTCGGGAACTCGCTTTACGCCGAGCGCGTCAGGACGCCAGGAAAACGGAACCTATCACCTGCGCTTCGATCGTACGCTGCGCGGAACCATCAATGGCGGCGGGCCGGAGTTTCAGTTCACGTCCTTTAACGGACGAATTTATATTCGCAAGCAAAAGTAAACAGGAGAGGTTTATGCATCTTTGGCAGGACATTCGTTTTGCTCTGCGCACCTTTGCCAAATCACCTTTGTTCGTGGCCGTGGCGGTGTTGTCGCTGGCCTTTGGAATCGGCGCGAATACTGCGATTTTCACGTTGACCGATCAGGTCCTGGTGCGCGCCCTGCCGGTGCGGAATCCGGAGCAACTTGTTCTGTTGAGCGCCGTGGGTCAGCACTATGGCAGCAATCGCGGCTGGAATCGGATCTCCTATCCGATGTACCAGGATTTCCGAGATCATAATGTCGTGTTCAGCAGCATGTTCTGTTTTGTCGAGGCGGAGCTGAGCTTGAGCTACGGAGGGCGCACGGAGCGGGTATCCGGCGAACTGGTTTCGGGCAATTATTTTCCGGTGCTTGGTGTCAAAGCGGCTTTGGGCCGATTATTCACGGCGAATGACGACAAATGGCAAAGCGGGCATCCGGTGGCGGTTCTGAGTTATGGATACTGGCTAAGCCGGTTTGCGGGCAATCCCGCGGTGATCGGCCGGAAGCTGGTCATCAACGGCTATCCGTATAGCGTGATCGGGGTCAGCCAGCCGGAATTTTCGGGGACCGACCCAGCCTATGCTCCACAGGTGCGCGTGCCGGTCATGATGGCCCCGAAAACGAATCAGTACCTGGATATGAATGACCGGCGCTCGCGGTGGGTCACGGTGTTTGGGCGTCTCAAGCCGGGAGTTAGCATTCAGGGAGCCAAGGCGAGCATTCAGCCCTTCTTCCATCAAATTTTGCAAATGGAAGTGCGGCAGAAGGAGTTTGCCAAAGCCTCCCCGTACATGAAGCAGCAATTCCTGAAAATGTCGATGGATGTGCTTCCGGCATCGAAGGGACGTTCGCGCCTGCGCCGTGAGTTTTCTAAACCATTGATTGTTCTGATGGTCACGGTAGGACTAGTGCTTCTCATTGCTTGCGCGAACGTCGCGAACTTGTTGATTGCGCGCGCCACTTCGCGGCAGAAGGAGATTGCTGTCCGGCTGGCGCTCGGTTCGGGAAGACGGCGCATCGTCTTTCAATTGCTGGTGGAAAGCACTCTGCTTGCTTTGGCAGGCGGCGCAACCGGCTTGGTGCTGGCATTCTGGACGGACCACGCGCTGGTTCAATTTTTACCGCGAAGTTCCGTGCCGATGACTCTGTCCGCCGAGCCGGACTGGCGCATTCTCAGCTTCAACCTCCTTGTTTCCTTAATCACAGGAATGGTATTCGGCCTGGTTCCGGCGCTGCAATCAACTCGCCCGGATGTGGCAGGCACGTTGAAGGACCAAGCCGGAGCAGTGGTAGGCGGAACAGGGTCGGAACTTCGAAAAGCGCTAGTTGTTGCCCAGATTGCGCTTTCGCTTTTACTGCTGATTAGCGCTGGTTTATTCATCCGTAGTTTGCAAAGACTGAAAGATCTGGACCCTGGATTTCGCGCTACGAACCTTCTGGCTTTCAAGGTGAACCCGTCTTTGAATGGATATGGGGCTGAGAAGACCAAAGCTTTTTACGAGCGGTTGAAGGAAGCCTTGGAGACCACTCCCGGTGTGGATGCGGCGGCCCTGGCGGTAATGCCCGTAATGGAAGGAAATGAGTGGGACAACGACATAACAATCGATTCGTATGCGCCGAAAACAGGGGAAGTGCCCGATCCGCACATGAATTTTCTTTCGCCGGATTACTTCCGGACGATGGAAGTTTCTCTGCTGGCCGGACGGGATTTCCGGCGGACGGATGTGCTCAACACTCCTAAAGTTTGCATTGTGAACGAGGCGTTTGCCAAAAAGTATTTCGGAATAATCAATGCAGTGGGGCACAAGATCGGAATAGGAAACGATCCGGGCACGAAGACGGACATCACAATCATCGGGGTTGCCCGGAACACCAAATATGAAAATATGCGGGAGGAAATACCTGTGGAGGTGTATCGTCCCTATCAGCAGCTTGAGTTTGCAGTCGGCATTGTCGCGTATGTGCGGACAGCGCGGAATCCCGAACAGATTTTTCTGAGCATTCAGAAGCGGGTCCATGGTTTAGATGCAAATCTGCCGGTTTTTGAAATGATTACGCTGGAAAGACAGATTGAGGACTCGCTTGTAACCGAGCGGCTGGTTGGGTTTCTTTCGAGCGGTTTTGGATTGATCGCAACGCTGCTGGCTTCCATTGGCTTGTACGGCGTCATGGCGTACACGGTGGCGCGACGTACCCGTGAAATCGGCATCCGTATGGCAATTGGGGCAGATAAGGCGGACGTGCTTTGGCTGGTCATGCGCGAGGTGATGCTGTTATTGGGGATCGGCGTGGCCGTGGCGCTTCCGGCAGCGTGGGCCTTGACGCGGTTTGTGCGGTCGCAACTTTACGGCATTCAGCCGACCGACCCGGTTTCAATCGGCGCGTCGGTGCTGGCGATTGCCGCCGTGGCCATGCTGGCGGGGTACGTGCCCGCTTGGCGGGCGACGCGGGTTGATCCGATGCAAGCGCTACGGTATGAGTAAAAAGCGGCTGTATCTTCCGTAAACGCAGCCGTGAAAGTAAAGAAAAGGAGCAATCTACCTTCCAGCCGCCTTCCGGCATGCTGAGTCATGATTCAGCATAAAGCCGAACGGATCGCTAGACAATCGTCCGGTACGGTGTGGGTAGTTCTAAAATTAACACTCATGGGAACGGTAAATATCCGATAAGGTCTTTGTGTCGCGGCGGGGACTCGTATAAACTACCCAGGCGCCATTCAGGTGCGCGGACCCTTGCCGTGACACTTTCACGGATTCGTTTTGCTGCTCAAATTCCTGCCGGGTGAGCGCTTGTCCTTTCGATGAACCTTCGCTACCGTGGAGAAGGCGAATCATGAACCTCACCCTCGGTTTTGAAGACACACCGCCAGTCCCGGAAACGCTGGCCGTCGAACCGGTAACCGCCGGAACAAATCTGGCAACGGCCGGCGCGCTTAGTGATCTAGTGGCGCGTTTCGAAGAGTCGATGCAGCAGGATGGATCGCCGGTGCGCGCCGTGCGCCATCAACCGGCCCGTCCCGCGCGGTACGGAGAATTCCCTTCTGCGCTTCACCCGGCCTTGCGGACCGCCTTGGCGGAGCGGGGCATCGATAACCTGTATCTTCATCAGGCGGCGGCAGTCGAGAATGCCCTAGGCGGCAAGAACACGGTGGTTGTGACGCCCACGGCCAGCGGCAAAACGCTTTGTTATAACCTGCCGGTCGTTCATTCGGTTCTGGCTGATCCGTCCGCGCGGGCTGTTTTCCTGTTCCCGACTAAGGCCCTCGCCGAAGATCAACGGCTGGAATTGCAACGCTTGAACGACGCCGTAGGCGGAAAAGTGTCCTGTCATACTTACGACGGAGACACGCCCTCCGATGCGCGGCGTACCATTCGTGACCGTGCCAATATTGTCCTGACGAATCCGGATATGCTGCACACCGGCATTCTTCCGCACCATACAAAATGGGTGAAGCTGTTTGAGAACCTGCGTTATCTGGTGATCGATGAACTGCACTATTATCGCGGAGTCTACGGCAGTCATCTCGCCAACATCATACGCCGGTTGAAGCGCATTTGCGAGTTCTACGGCTCCAAACCGCAATTTATTTGCTGCTCCGCAACTATTGCCAATCCCAAGCATTTGGCCGAAGCAATAGGAGAAGAGCCATTCGAAATGGTAGCGGAGAATGGCGCGCCGTCCGGCGATAGTTACTTCATCTTTTATAATCCGCCGGTTGTGAATCGACAGCTCGGCATTCGGCGAAGCTACTTGCACGAGACGCGCCGCATTGCTCTGGAGTTGGTTCGACAGAAACAGCAGACGCTTGTTTTTACCAATAATCGGTTGGCGACTGAAATCCTGACGACGTACCTCAAGGATGCCTGTTCACAGCTTCCGTTTTCCCATGAAGCGGTGCGTGGTTATCGCGGCGGCTATTTGCCCAAGGAGCGGCGTCAAATCGAAGACGGCTTGCGACGGGGCGCGATTCGTGCCGTGATCGCGACAAACGCGCTGGAGCTAGGCGTTGATATTGGTTCACTGGACACGGTGGTTCTGGCCGGTTATCCAGGGAACGTCGCTTCCACCTGGCAGCGCGCGGGTCGGGCGGGACGCCGGCAGAGTTCATCGCTGGCGGTTATGGTCGCCTCCAGCGCGCCCCTGGATCAATATATTGTCGAGCATCCTGACTACTTCTTCGGGCGCTCGCCGGAAGAAGCGCATATTAATCCGGACAACCTGGAGATCTTTTTAAGCCATCTGAAGTGCGCCGCTTTTGAGTTGCCGATCCGTGACGGCGAGAAGTTTGGGAAGCATGATGTGGCGCAGGCTTGCCGCTTTTTGTCCGAGGATTGCAGGTTGCTACACCACTCCGGCGATTGCTGGCACTGGGTTAGCGATAGTTATCCGGCTGATACGGTCAGTTTGCGCGCCGTGACCAGCGATAATTTCCTGATCGTGGATGTCACCGACGCTCACCGCATCATCGGCGAAGTGGATTTTCCGTCCGCGCTGACCACGTTGCACGAAAAAGCGATCTATCTGCACGATGCGCGGCAGTTTCAGGTGGAGCGCCTGGATTTTGACGGACGGAAAGCCTTTGTCCGGCAGGTCGATTCCGATTACTTCACGGACGCGATTGTTTACACGCAAGTGAGTGAACTTGCACAGTTTAGCAATGGCCTCGCCGCTGAGCATCCAGCCGTGCAATCGGCTCACGGCGAAGTGCGGGTGAAACGTCAGATAGTCGGATTCAAAAAGATTAAATTTTATACGCTCGAAAATATCGGAGCCGGCGTGCTCTCGCTGCCAGAACAGGAAATGCACACAACGGACTTCTGGCTGCATTTAGCTCGTGACTTTTTTGAAGATTTCGAAGACTATTCGACCGCCGACTTGCAGGAT
>CAXUBB010000182.1:0-2899 GCA_964249105.1 uncultured Bryobacteraceae bacterium
CTGCACGGAGCACTGTCCGGCCAACAACACGGGTAAAGAGTTGAATCCGAAGCTGATTATTTTAGGAATGCGGTCGTACCTGAATGAATACGGCAATGAAAACGAGACGCCGATTCTCAGCGCGACAGTTTCCCAGAAGGCCATTTTTCAATGCACCACTTGCGGCGCGTGCGAATACCAGTGTCCGGTAGGCATCCAGCATCTTCCGACCATTATCGGGTTGCGGCGCGGCGCGGTGAATACGGGAACTTGGGAAGACGACTACGGTACGAAGCTCTTCCTGAACCTGGAAAAAAATGGAAACGCGATGGGGTTCTCGCAATCGGAGCGGGACAAGTTCGTTGCCAAGCAGGAGTTTCCAATCTACGACGGCACTCAGGAGTATTGCTTATGGCTAGGATGCATGGGAGCTTATGATCCACGAGGCCGGGAAATCATTACGGCGTTCGCGACGGTGATGAAGCACCTTGGCACGTCCTTCGGCGTCCTCAAAAAGGAGCGGTGTACGGGTGATCCGGTACGGCGTTTGGGTAACGACTTAGTGTTCGGGCAATTGGCGGAAACAAATTTCGGCGCGTTGCAACAGGCGAAGGTCAAAAAAATCGTATCGATCTGTCCGCATTGCGTCCGCACCATGGCGGAAGACTGGCGCGAGTTTGGCGCCGAAGTTCAAGTGGAGCAGCATAGTGAGTTTCTGGCGCGGCATGCCGATAATCTGCTGGCCAATCACGATGGGCAGCGAGTTGTGTTTCACGATCCCTGTTATCTGGGACGCTATCGCGGGGTGTACGACGAGCCGCGGCAAGTGATTGCACGGTCCGCGACCGTGATCGACCCGCCCAGAGCGCGGGAACGCGGGTTCTGCTGTGGAGCGGGCGGCGGATTGGTGTTTCTCGGCGAAGAAACGGGAGAGCGCGTGAACCATGCGCGGGCTAAAGAGCTGGCGGCTACGGGCGCCGATACCGTAGGAGCGGCTTGCCCCTTCTGTAATACCATGCTGCGTGACTCGCTGAGTTCGCTGCCCGGGAACGCGCCGCAACTGCTGGACATCGCGCAGATTGCCGCCGCGCAACTGAAGCAGGGTCAGCCTTAAACATGTTGTATGTTTTCTGATTACCTGTCGATGAGAACAGTATGGATCGAATCGTCTTATCCATAGCGGTTTTATTTGCTCTTTCCGTGAAGTTGCCGGGAGCCGTGACAACCTCCCCGGCTGCTTTGCTGAAAAATGTCGCCGAACGCTATAAGACCCTGAAAGCTTATGACATCCAAGCGGAAAGGCGCGTTAGCTTTGCCTTGTCTGGACAGAGCGGCATAAACGAAAGCAAAATCGAACTGGCTGTCGGAAGTGATGGTAAGTTCCGGGTGGAACAGAGCGGCAACGGCATAACCGAACTACGAGTAAGCGACGGCAAAAACACCTGGAAATCACTGCCGCGGCAGAAAACCTGGTCGAAGCAGGAGGCGGCCCAGGTCATGGATGAGGAAGATAATGAGCAGTCCGGGTCCGATTCATCCGTGGGGCAGGATCTTTTCACGCAGACACAGCAATCTTTTGTCAAGCGCTACACGGGATTAGAGCATTACAGCGGTGTCGCAGTCATCGAGAAAGAAGAAAAGCTGAAATTTAACGGCGACAAGGTGGATTGCGTAGTGGTTCGAATCCCGTTGAAAGTCTCTGATAACCGGCTTTACATCGCTAAAGATACGAGCTTAGTGCTGCGGCACACGGAGATTGTGCCGAATCGCGGCGGACAGATGCAAATCACGACGGATTACAAAAAGATTGAATTAGCGCAGCCATCGCCGGAGTTATTTGCGTTTGAGCCGTCGAGGGGCAGTAAAGAAGTAAGTGATGTTTCCTTACCGAGCGAACAGAACATGAGTCTCGTCGGGCGGCAGGCAACCGACTTCACATTAAAAAAGCTGGACGGCTTGCCCATCCATCTGGCGGAACTGCGGGGCAAAGTTGTCATGCTCGATTTCTGGGCAAGCTGGTGTCCACCGTGCAGGCGTGAATTGCCCACGATTGACGCGCTAGGCCGCAAATATAAAGACAAAGGTGTCTTAGTTCTCGGCGTCAATGATGAAGACGCCAAAATCGCCAGGCGCTATCTCGCGGATCACCATCCTGATTTGGCGACGCTGCACGATGATAAAAGCAAGGTGCACCGACTGTACGGCTGCCGCGCTATTCCCACCGTACTGGTGATTGATCGCAGCGGGGTCATTGTGGCGCATTTCGTGGGCATGCGGCAGGAAAGCGAACTGGTTGCGGCGCTGAAACTGGCGGGAGTGGAGTGAGGGAAATCCAAGAATCCGCGGCCATGATACGGCAAACTGTTGAGTAGTGCAAAACTCCGGCTATTCTGGTTCTCGTTCAGCGGTTGAGTCTCTGGGGCTGCTCGGTTTGCCGGCTCCGGTTTCGCAACTGGCGGCGCGGCGCTGGGATGCGGTGATTGTGGGCGGCGGGCACAATGGGCTGGCTTGCGCCGCTTATCTGGCGCGGGCCGGACGGCGCGTGCTGGTTCTGGAAAGGCGCGAGCGCATTGGCGGCGCTTGCACAATCGAGGAGCCATGGCCCGGTGTGCGCATGTCGCCGTGCGCTTATCTCGCCGGGCTGCTTCATCCGCTGGTAATCGATGAACTTGATCTGTCTTTGTTTGGCTACCGATGGACTCCCGCCAGTAATGGGCTTTTTGTTCCGTTTCCCGACGGCGCGAGCATTCAGCTCTACGATGATGACACGCGCTGCGAAGCCGAAGTCGAACGGATTTCGCCGCGTGATGTTGCGGGACTGCGCGCCATGTCGGATGTCATCCGCCGTCTCCGTGATGCCTTGCGACCGCCGGATGAGCGTGATGTTTGGATTGGCGAAGCCCCGACGCGGGAGCAACTT
>CAXUBB010000182.1:2909-3647 GCA_964249105.1 uncultured Bryobacteraceae bacterium
TTCCGATGAGCGGCTACAGATTGCCTATCTTGGCCAAGGCGTGATTGGAACCAATGCCAGTCCTTTTGATTCCGGCACTGCTTCCATTCGGTTCCATCACGCATCGGGGCGACTGGGCGGATTGCCGGGCGCTTGGGGCTATGTGCAGGGAGGAATGGGAATGGTCTCATTCTTCCTGGCTGATGCCGCGCAAAGGCATGGCGCCGTGATTGCTTCGGGCGTGCCGGTGGCGCAAATTGTTCCCGGCGAAGGAGTCTTGCTGGAAGGCGGAGACCGTATCAACGCTCCGACCGTGATCTCGAATGCGGATGGACGAACGACGCTGCGTCTTCTTCGTGATCACAGTGATGCGGGTTGGCGGGCGAAAATCGAATCGATTCCCATCGAGGGATGCACGCTGAAAGTGAACGTATGGCTGCGGGAGTTGCCGAACTTTCGGGCGCGTCCCGGCACTTGCGAGCCGCACCACTTGGGCCAGGTCAATACGCCGCTTACCAAGGAAGAGTGGAAGGCCGGTTATGCGGCGGCTCGCGAAGGCCGCTTGCCCGAACAGCTTTGGACCGAACTCTATTTTCAGAGCGTGCATGATCGGAGCGTGGCGCCCGAGGGCACGCATACCATGAGCGTTTTTTCCCAATACGTGCCCTACCAATTTGCCGATGGCGGCTGGGACGATCACCGCGAAAGGGCAAAACAGCTCGCTCTTGCGGCGCTCACTCGTTATTGCAGCAACATTCC
>CAXUBB010000182.1:3657-9908 GCA_964249105.1 uncultured Bryobacteraceae bacterium
GCTGCGGGGTTTGCTTGCGCATCGGTGGGCCCGCCCGATATCGCACGGAAATTGGGCTTTCCGGGCGGTCATAATTTCCAAGGCGAGTGCCTGCCTGCCTATCTGTGGAGTCATCGACTGTCTTCGCGCACTCCGATGCCGGGCTTTTATCTGTGCGGAGCCTGCACACATCCGGGCGGCAGCGTGATTGCCATGAATGGGCGTAATGCTGCTATGGCCGTGCTCGCGGATGCCTGAGTTCCCTGCCTCGCTTGAGCCTGCGATTGATCGCGAAAAGCAGAGCGACCAGGGGCACGATCACAAAAAAGGGCCAGTAAGTGACGATAGCCGGCTGCTTTTCGAGCACGGTTAGCGAGCCGCCTACCGAAGCCAAAATGCCATTGCGCTCGACATCGACATTGACGCGCCAGTTTCCGGGCGACGGCAGGTCAAGGGCAGTTGCGTACAAAAGCTTATTGCTCGCGTTGTCGTGTTTGGCGGGAAGCGTAAACTCAAGGATGTTGCTGCCGTTGGACGGACGCCGCAAGCGCAGCAGCACCTTCGCGTCCAGAACCGGGCTGTTGTCCTCCGCTTTCTGACACATGACGCTCAGGTCGGCACGGCCTATTCGCAGGGGGTTCGGATCGCTAAAAAGCGTAATCACAAACGGTCCGGCGCGTTTTTGCAGCACCACCGTTCCGCCGTCAGCCCATAAGAGAGGGGGAACTGCGGCTAAAGCAACCAGCAGCAGGAGAAGGAGGAGGAGAAGGCTACGCGTGTTTACCTTTCTCAATGCATCATCCCGCGCATTTCCATAGGCTGCAAAAGAATCCATATCCCTACGGCATAAAGGCACACCGAAAGGGCGGCCCAGGGGAGTAGGATGGCAAGCGCTTTCCCTATCCGCTGTGTGTATTGACTTGCGATGCGCCACGCGACATAGAGCGTTAGCAGTAATCCGGCATCCAGGATCAGGATTTGCGCGGGCGTCAACCAATCAGGAACGAATGGAGTAGGCAGAGTTTTCATCGCGCCGCTGATGACCCGCTCAATGGCTGGACCGGCGGAACTCCATCCTGTCGCGAAATGATAAAGCAGGTGCGCGGCCCACATCGCGACACCAAGCGGCACTAACGCAAAAGCGAAGCGGCGGACTGCCTCCATCACTTTCAGTTTGCTTTCGACAAGCCGATTGCATGTGGCGCAGAAGAGCGATGACAAAATAGGAAGGATGATTGCGCCGACGGCAACGAACAGTCCGACGGCAATCGGCATTCCGTGGGCACCGAGCCGTGCGTGCCAGCGATGCTCCCATGTCATCACCGGGCCGATCATTCCGGCGGCATTGACAAATGCCCCGAATACGATGAGCAGCGCTAAGGCCGCAAAATCGGTTCGTTTGGATAGCTTGCCGAGAGAGGAGCGGTAGGGGTCTTCGATGACGGTAGTTGCCGGGAGTACCGGCAGCAGCGCTACGTTGTCGTGAGGACAGGCTTTGACACAGTCGAGGCAGAAAGTGCAATCCAGATTGCTCGCCTTTTGGGGCTGAAACAGATACAGTTCGCAGCCGCGCGCGGTTGCATTGCCGCGAATGCAGTCATAGGTGCGGCAGCTATTGCATGTTTTGGAATTTCGCACGCGCACTTCACGGGGAGACACCAGGGAACTTATGAAATGAAACTGCCCGATGGGACAAACATACTTGCAAAAGCTTGCTCCCCGGAAGAATCCGTCGATCAATAGGGCTGTTCCAAAGTAGCCCGTGATAATCCATGCCGTAACCCACGGACTGTTCCATAGATGGAAAGCTTCATAAGTCCACAGATAGAGAACAAGCAAAACGACGGGAATCCATTTTGTGCGCAGCGGTTTGGGCCATCGCCATTTCGCAGGCAGAACTTTACGCCCGATATCGCGCACAAAGGTGAAGGGGCAGGCCATACAGAAAAGGTTGCCTACGGTTAACAAGGCCAGGATCGACAGCGCTCGCCAGTGTATCCAGGGCAGCACGCCTGCCATGTTTGCCGGTGTTACTTGCGGTCCGAAGAAGCCGTCCGCGATAACAACTATTGCGAGTAGCAGCATGGCCATTTGCGCAAAGCGTCGAAGCGTCGGCAGTCGCTTGGTGAAGCTAACGGCGTGCGTTTTGCGAACCGGGGCGCGTTGGATTTTGATTTGTTCCTGATTTTCGATTTTGCGCGGAGACAGCAGGCGCATGGTAAGGGCGATAGCAGGCACTAAGTACACAATCGAACCGGGCACCCACATGATGGCTCCCGCGAGCGCCTGGTCATCTGCGGCGTTGAAGCCGGAAACGTGGACCGCTTCGTAACTGGGATAGAGCACCTTCCCGGAAAAGATGAAGAACGCCGACAGAGCCGTATTCACGATGTCGGAAAAAAGCAAATAAGGAATTGCTGCCCACTCCGGCCAGCGGCTTTTACCGGGACCTTGGCGAATCAGGGGCCACCAGAAGAGTATGCCGGTCCAAAGAAAGGAAGCATGTTCGACGCCATGCCACATTGGCGAACGCAAGGCCAATTCGTAGAGCGCCGGCATGTGCCACAGCACCGTGCTGAGCGCAAAGAGCAGCCAAGTGACCGGCAGAACCGTGAGAAACTCGGAGAATCGCCGCAAAGGATGCCAGGTTAGGAACGGCCCCAGAGCTTCCTTCGCAAATGCTTTCGGCAATCCGCGCAGGATCGGCAGCGTTGGCTGTCCCAGCAAAAGCAGCGGCGGCGCAATCATCATCAGGAGTAAATGCTGCGCCATGTGCGCGGACAGGAAGAGCGAGTCGAAGGTGTCGAGCGGCGACTCCAGGGCAAGGAACAACGCAAGTAATCCGCCGAGAAAGGCCCAAAGCCGGTTAAAATCCCGGCTACCATGAAGGAGTCGACGCCCGCGCATCCATCCCCGCCCATAGATGAGCGCCGTTGCTAGGAGAAGCGCTACGGAAAGCGGGTGGATATGCCAGGATAAGAAGGCAGCGTTCGGAGAGAAATCCACTTCGTTAATGGCCTGCCGGGGCAGCCGCCGGACTAATCACGGCAAAGTCACGAGGCAGTTTGTCCAGCGGTTTGTCCGTATCCCGAGCCGGGGGAATGTAATGGGGCCGCAAGGTTGCCAGATAGCTGACCAGCGCTTCTACCTCTGCCGGAGTCAGCTTCTTGCCATAGGCCGGCATGTTTCCGCCGCCCTGAACGACTTGCCGGACTAATTGATCCTTCGTGAGACGAGTTGCCACATCGTCCAAGGCGGGGCCGCGCTGACCGCCGACGCCGCCCAGTGCGTGACAATTGCGGCACTGCTTGTTCTGAAGCACCAACGCCCATGCATTTCAATCGGACTGCGGCCATCCACGTGTTCTACGGGTATCACCGCTCCGCTCCAGGCTTCCATGCGGGGCGACCACGGCGATGTTTCGCCCATATAGGCCAGCACGCCGACAGCCAGGAGGATAAAAATCACAGACAACACGGCCACGGGACGCCGCTTGTAGCTCTTCTCCCCGGTACCGGCAATGAACGGCAGCAGCAGCAGCCAGAGACCAATCAGGCCGGGCACAATAAACAGGACAATCACTTCCATCCAATCAGGAATCAGCGCCAGCGCGGCGAAGATCGAGAGGAAATAAAAATCGGGGCGTGGATTGGTGTTAATCAGTGTCGGATTCGGCTGCCCCAGCGGTCCCTTAGGTCCGAAGAAAAAGGCGCAGGCCACTATTCCGAGCATGACCAGAGCGGCGGCAACCAGGTCCTGGCCGATTGCATTCGGCACAAAGGGCACGCCTTCTTTACGCAGGATTTCGGCATACTCGGCATCGTAAGTATCACGATGCACGGGGTACCCCGGCCTTGGATACTCATTAATTCCTTTTGTTAATACCAGCCGCAAGTGCATTCCGACAATCGCAATAATCAAGCCCGGAACAATGAAGACATGCAGCGTCCAAAATCGCGACAAAGTTTCGCCCGCGATGATCGGTCCGGCTAACAAGAGATGCACCAGTTGCGAACCAATTAAGGGAACCCTTCCGGTTACGGAAGCGCCAATGCCTAAACCCCAGTAAGCGTCCTGATCAAAACGCATCACCTGGCCCGTGAAGGCCATCGCCAGCGTAAAAACCAGCAGCCCGACTCCGCTCACCCAGGTCAACTCACGCGGATACTTGTAAGCGCCAAATAGAAATACCTGAATCATGTGCAGCGTCATAAGCGCCACCATGAAATTCGATCCCCAATAGTGGAGAGCGCGCAGGTACCAGCCCAAGAACTGCGCATGGTTCAGGTATTGCAGGCTGGTGTAGGCATTCGTGGCCGACGGAATGTAAACAAACGCCAACAGCGCGCCGGTAACGACCTGGATCATAAAGCATAGCAGCGTGGCGCTTCCGAAGACATAAAACCAGCTTCCTGAACTGGCGGGAACTTCATGCCCGGCGGTAGAGGCATAGAGGGCCGTCAGGTGCAATCGATCATCCAACCAAACCGCTGCTTTCCGCAATTTCTCTAGCATCTTTTCCTCTGGAACTCGCTGAACATGACTTAGACTGGGCTGCTGAGAGTTGGCATTTCACCGCCTTTGACCCACAGTTCGCCATTCTCTACCTTGTAGTCATACTGAAACAACCCGCGAGGCGGGGGGCCAGCCGCGCGCGAACCGTCTTCGTAATAAGCTCCCCCATGACAAGGACACAGAAAGAGTCCTGATTCCTGGAACCAACGGACCGGACAGCCCAAATGCGTGCAGTTAATCGCGAACACCTGAAACTTATTGCCCTGCGCACGGCGCACCCAGCAAGGGATATTGGCGGTTTGCCCGTCCCAGGGACGAGTAAATGGATTGAGATAAGTAGCAATCCGGGTCTGGTTTTCCGGGAAGTTTTCCAGCGCGCCCAGGGAGATCCACTTTCGCGGGTCTTTTTTATCAGTGAAGCTGGAAAAGACGTATCCAATGAGGGGTATGGCAAGAGCGATACCGGCAACGGCGTTCAGCGCCACGCCCGCAACCAACAACCAGTTGCGCCGGGTCGGATCGGTGACGTTTGCTTTACCCTTAGTATCTTCTTCTCTATTGGTGCCGACCACCTCTTTAGTGCTGTGGGCCATGGCCTTGAATGGTTCCTCCCTCAATGCTGCTGTTTGTATGTTTCTGGCCTTTGTTTTGCCCTTTGTCCGG
The DNA here is from genome assembly GCA_964249105.1 of uncultured Bryobacteraceae bacterium. Taxonomy (GTDB): domain Bacteria; phylum Acidobacteriota; class Terriglobia; order Bryobacterales; family Bryobacteraceae; genus Bog-105. Next base: position 8,815 of record CAXUBB010000182.1, read on the forward strand.
ACTACCCGGCCCGTTACCGCTTCCTTGACTGCCGGCGGCCACTCCGCCGTTTTCGCCGGTGTCGCTATTTTCCTTTGTATGCGCGCCTTCGAGAATGGGCTGCGCAGGCCGGAATGACGCGATATAGGTGACCAAGTCCGATACATCCTGATCGCTTAATGCGTGACCGGCGTTCAAGGTCATGTAATTCGGCATGGGCATCGGCTTACGTATATCGGGCCGCCCGATGACGATCGACGTCCGTACATTCTGGTTGCTTGCCAGTTGCAGGTATGTCGCGTTTGTGATCACGCCGACCGGAGCGCCGGGACCGTGGCACATAAAGCAACTCCGGGCAAATAATTTTTTGCCTCGCGCAGCATCCCCGGCATTGACATCCGCGCTGTAAGAAGGCAGAGTCGTGCCGCGCAAATCCGGCGCCGGCCTGGCCCAGCCGTCTTTGATGCCGCTGACCAATACGTCGATTTGCTTTTCAGAAAGCGGACCGCCCTCCTTTTGCGCCCAGGCCGGCATAGCTGTTCCCGGACGGCCATAAACTAAAACCTTTTTGATCTCCTCACGCGGAATAAAAGCCACGTACAGCGGGTTATTTAGAATCCGGCCCGGACCGTACCGGCCATTGTCCCCATGACAACCCCGACAGTTTTGAGCAAAGAGCGTCGAGAAATCCGTGGACTTTTCAGGATCCACTTCTTCGAGCGACGGTTTTCCATAAGGGTGACATCCCGACAGCAGGAGCGCCATTAGGCAAACACCTAGAATCAGAGCGGCTCTATAACTGCCCGACATCATTTCTGGTCTTCCTCATACCCGGTCCCGTGTCCGCGCAACCCTGGAGCTTCCACAAAAAGCCGGTCGGCGAGCGACCAGTTTTGCATGGTGCTGATACTGGTGCTGCGCGCAATGACGAACCCGCCCACCAGGCCGAATCCAAGCTGACACGCCACAAACCACGGCCAACTGATTCGTTCGTTCAACACAGGATTTACTAAATTTAAAACGGTGGCGACCACCCCGCTCCAAAACAACGGCATTAAAATACCCGCCCAAAACGGCGCGTACTTCGGAAACATCGGGAGCAGAACAGCATAAAC
>CAXUBB010000183.1:0-9837 GCA_964249105.1 uncultured Bryobacteraceae bacterium
TAATATTGAGCAGTTCCTTCCTTTCAAGTATTTAAGCGCAGCCTGAAAAAGACTGCTGCAGCGCGGGCACGACGTTCGGAACCAGGATAATAAGACCGGGATGCAGATCCATTTTTCCGAAAAGCTGGATAAAATTTCTTGAGGTATTTTTAGCTGTGTAGATTTTTGTGAAACTAACAGTATGAGCGCTGCGGACATTCACATTCCTCGCAAACTTTGGACTCGGGTTGAGGTCAAGAAAATTGATCCTGTGTTGGCCGAATCGCTCGAACTGATCCACGGAGATCTGATTGACACAATGGGTAAGAAGCCGCCGCACGTCTACTGGAAGCACGCGCTTTTCGATTGGTTAAGTAAACAATTTGGATTCGAGTACGTGCGTTCGGAAGATCCGATTGATGTGTCACCGGAAGATAACTCAACTAATGAGCCGGAGCCGGATCTGGCTGTGACGAAGCAATCAATACGGGTAACGCGGGGAGTCAACCCCAAGCCAGCGGATCTCCGGCTAGTGGTCGAAGTCTCCGATACAACCTATGATTTAGATCGCAAGGTGAAAGCCCGTCTGTACGCCCGCGCTGGCATCGAAGAGTATTGGATTGTGGATATCCGCAAGACCGAAGCGCCGCGCCTCCTTGTCCATCGGGAGCCGCAGGACGGTTCCTACCGGGTGTTGAACACCTACTCGCATACTGCTGTCGCTGAGGTGCTGAGCGGCAGGCGTTTGTGTTTGAAAGATTTGCTCTAAATCTTCTCAAAATGATTACCAACGACTCATACAGCCACGGGGCAAACCCGTCAACGCAGCAGCTTGCGCAGGCGTATATTCATCCATTTTTTAATCCTGCTCCGACGGGAGAAGGATTACGCGGAGTTAGTTTTTCAAAGCGCTCTAACGCCGACCGGCGCTTTCAACGGACTCTGCATTGTCACACGATTCCGCAGGGGACGCCCCAACCGCGGAAAAGAAATCTCCATCATGTCGCCTTCTTCGAGCGTCAGGCCGTCGCCGAAGCTGAAGGCGTCCGCCCCGAAGGCATGGATATGAACATCGCCCGGCCGGCGGTGCGCTTCGTACTTGAAATGATGATGCTCCAGATTGGCGAGCGAATGGCACATGTTCTTCCCGCCGGACCAGATCTCCTTGCGCCAGACAAACTGTCCGCCGCGCATGATTCCAACTGTTCCCGGCGCATCTTCAAACGGTATATCGCCAATGCTCAGTTCCGGGCCGATGGAACAGTTTCGCAGTTTCGAATGGGCCAGATACAGATAGTTTTTCTTTTCCATCTTGTGATCGGAAAATTCATTGGCGACCGTAAAACCAACCCGCAGCGGCTCGCCTGCGGGTGAGATCAAGTATACGCCCGCAATCTCAGGCTCTTCGCCGCCATCCTCCGCATAAGCAGGAACCTCCAGCGTCTCGTTATGCGCTCTTAAAATCGATCCGTTTCCCTTGTAAAACCACTCCGGCTGCACGCCGATCCGCCCCGACTCCGGAGCGCCGCCCTCGATTCCCATCTGATACATCCGCATGCTATCCGTCACTTCCGCCGAAGCGTCCTGGTGCATGGCGGCCCGGTTCTCCGCGCTCTTTTTGTGCGTAAGGCCAGTTCCGCTGACTGTGCAATGGGCAGGATCATGAGGATGATCAAACGAGGGCAGGAAACGCCAGTCCGAAGACCCTTGATAAACTTCCTCATACTCCCATGCCTCGCCGGAAAGAAAATTCTCCGCCGCGTCCGTCAGCCGTTTGGCGCTTTGCGCGGCATGATAAGCAAGGGTATAAATACTCGGCGCATGAACGGCGTCCAAAAGCGACAACCGCGAACCATCCACCATGGCAACGCGCCGCTCGTCCCCGCGAGCAATCTGCACAAGTCTCATAGGTATTCTTAGTTGGAGAAGAATACCATGCCGCCATCCATGCGATACTTCGCTCTGTTTCTGTTTTGTTTCTTCCCGGCTGCTCTTCCGGCGCAACAGCCCGTCACCATCCATGTGAATGCATCGCAAAAAACCGGCGCATTCAAACCTTCCTGGGCTTACTTCGGCTATGACGAGCCGAACTATACCTATGCCAAGGACGGAACCAAGCTCATCAGGGAGTTAGGAGCGTTGAGCCGGACGCCGGTTCGCATTCGGACGCACAATCTCCTGACCACCGGCGATGGAACTCCCGGCCTGAAATTCGGATCGACTAACGCCTACACAGAAGACGCTTCCGGCCAGCCTGTTTACAACTGGACGACCGTGGACAAAATCATCGGAACTTACCTGGAAGCGGGAGCGAAGCCGCTAGTGGAGATTGGCTTTATGCCGAAAGCGCTCTCCTCCAACCCTGAACCTTATACGCCTAATTTCCGGACGCCCGCTGATTTCAAAAACTACTACCTGGGCTGGTCGTACCCGCCCAAAGATTACGGGAAATGGGGGGAACTGGTTTATCAATGGGTGAAGCATTCCGTGGAAAAATACGGCAGGGAAGAAGTGGAAAGCTGGGATTGGGAAGTCTGGAATGAGCCGAACATCAGCTATTGGCACGGCACGCCGGAAGACTATGACAAGCTCTACGACTACTCAGCCGCAGCCGTCAAACGCGCGCTGCCGACCGCTCGTATCGGCGGGCCTGGAAGCACTTCGCCGCGCAGTCCGAAAGCGGCTGATTTTCTGCGTCAATTCCTCCAGCACTGTTCAAACGGCAAGAACTACGTTACCGGACATCCCGGCGCGCCGCTCGATTTCATCAGCTTCCACGCCAAAGGCTCGCCGGATGTCAATAACGGCCATGTCCGCATGGGCATTTCCAAGCAGTTGCAGGATGTATCTACCGGCTTCGGAATCGTTCGCTCTTTTGACAAACTCCGCGACCTGCCAATCATCCTGACCGAATCCGACCCGGAAGGCTGCGCGGCTTGCTCTTCACAGATCAACCCGGCCAACGCCTACCGCAACGGACCTCTCTACCCCACTTATGTGGCAGCCGCCATGAACAGCATGTTGCAACTGGCGGATCGGGATCACGTCAATTTGCAAGGCATCCTGACATGGGCCTTCGAATTTGAAGACAAGCCCTATTTTGCCGGATACCGCGACCTTGCCACGAACGGCATCGATAAGCCCGTGCTCAACATTTTCCGCATGGCGGGTTTAATGAGCGGCGACCGCGTGCAGGTCTACTCCGATGGCGCGCAGAGCCTGGATACGCTCGTCAATGAGGGCACGCGGCGGAAGCCGGTAATTGACGCCTTGGCGACCCGCTCCGGGCACGACCTTTCCGTCATGGTCTGGAATTATGGGGATGATGACGTGAGCGGCCCGGCGGCGCCCGTCAACGTGAATGTCACTGGAGTACCGGTGGGGGCAATCCGCGTTCTGCTCCATCATTACCGGATCGATACCACTCACAGCAACGCTTATACGGCATGGAAGGGGATGGGGTCACCTGAACATCCAAATCCTGAAGAGTACGCCAAATTGGAAGAGGCCGGTCAACTCCAATTGCTGGACTCGCCGCGCTGGGTTCAAAGCCGGAACGGCGCGGCGCAGATCAACTTCACGCTTCCTCCGCAAGGGATCTCTCTGATACAAGTAAGCTGGTGACCAATTGAGCCTTTATTTCCGTTGGCGTATCGCCGCCCTGATCGGATGCGCCATCACCATCAGCTACTTCGACCGTCAGACGCTTCCCCTGGCAGTCACCGCGATTGGACACGATATCCCCATATCCAACACCCGCTTTTCTGATTTGCAGGCAGCCTTCCTGATTGCTTACGCGGTAATGTACGCTCTCGGCGGAAAGCTGCTGGATGTTTTGGGCACTCGTTCGGGATATCTCATTATCATGCTGTGGTGGTCCTTGGCTTCCGCCAGCCACGGTTTAGCTTCGAGCTTTGCCATGCTGATGGCCAGCCGTTTTCTTCTAGGCATGGGAGAAGGCGGCGCTTTTCCGGCTGCCACCAAAGCGATTGCGGAGTGGTTCCCCGTTCGTGAGCGCTCCCTGGCGATGGGGATCATGAACGCGGGAAGCGCAGTCGGAGCCGTGGCCGCGCCGCCCTTCATTGCCGTGGTCCTGTCCGTGACAAACTGGCGCTGGGTCTTTTATCTCTCTGGATTGAGTGGCCTCATCTGGCTGATTTGGTGGTGGAAGGATTACTGGACGCCGAGCGCGCACCCAAGGCTTAATGCAATACAGAAACAGGGCTTCGAAAACTTATTGCGCACCGCATCGTCAGGCGGAGAAAATCCTGACATTGCTATCCCCTGGATCAAGCTGTTTTCATTTGTTGAAGTGTGGGGATTAATCCTGGCAAAGTTCATCAGCGATGCGGCTTGGTACTTCTATATATTCTGGCTGCCCAAATACCTGTACGACGCGCGCGGCTTTGATGTGAAGCAGGTGGGCTACTTCGCCTGGATTCCCTATGCTTTCGCGGGTGTCGGCTGTCTGGTGGCCGGATGGTTTTCGGGGTGGCTCATTCGTCGCGGCCGCTCCCTCGATTATTCCCGCAAACTGACTATCGGTCTCAGCGTTGCCGTGATGCCCTGTATTTTGCTGGTCACGCATGTTCCGGTGAACTTCGCCATCCTACTTTTCAGCATTGCCTTCTTTGGCCATCAGTCCTGGTCAACGCTGGTGATGGTGCTTCCGGCGGATCTGTTTCCGCGCTCAAGCGTCGGCTCGGTCGCCGGACTGGTCGGTTTTGGAGGCTCACTCGGCGGCATGATCTTCGGCCTCATCGTCGGTTATCTGCTCGACCACGGATTCGGCTACGCGGTGGTTTTCGGCATTGTCAGCACCATGCACATCACCGCATTTCTTCTGATTCTTCTCACCGTGCGCAAGGTCGCCCCCCTCCATCTGAAATCATAAAGGAAGCTGTTGGTTAGAAAGTATGTCTACGTTGTTTCAAATCGCCTCCGCCGCAACCGAGGAAAATGCCGTCATTCTGTTAAACCCCAATGACAATGTTGCGATTGCCCGTGTTCCGCTCTCGCCGGGACAACACATTACGGCCGGCAAGGCCGACATCGCCTCCGCTGACTCGATACTGCCCGGACATAAAATCGCATTGAAAGGCATTCGCGCCGGTAAGCCGATCCGCCGCTACGGTGAAGTGATTGGGTTGGCCCGTTATGATATTGCCGCCGGTCAGCACATACACGAACATAATCTCCTTTACCAGGAAGTGGAGCCTACGTTTGACCAGATCGCTCCGGTTCCTACGCCTATTAAAAGCACGCGGTCCTTTAGCGGCTACCAGCGCGAGGATGGCCGCATAGGCACCCGGAACTACATCGCGGTGGTAGCCGCCAGCAATTGCGCGGCGCACACCGTCAGCCTGATTGAAAGGCATTTCGAAGGCAGAACCCTGCCTCCCAACGTGGACGGCGTGGTTGGATTCCCGCACGGCGACGGCCGCGCCCAAACTATCGGTCCCGATACGCAACAACTGCAGCGGACGCTTGAAGGCGTGCTGGACCACCCGAACGTGGGGGCGGCGGTCATCATGGGCCTCGGCTGCGAGGTCAATCAGATTGATCATTATCTTGGGCGCAAAAGCCAGTACTCTTCCAAAAATCTGGTTGGCCTAACGCTTCAGGAAAGCGGCGGCACGCGCCGGGCTGTGGAGCAGGCATCGCGCGACATCGATCACTTATTGGAACAGGTTGCCTCCCAGCAGCGAACGCCTGTTCCCGCCTCGGCCCTGGTTCTCGGCCTGAACTGCGGCGGTTCAGACTCCTTCTCCGGGATCACCGCGAATCCGGCGCTCGGCTACTGCTGTGACCTGATCGTCCGCGAAGGCGGCACGGTGGTGCTGGCGGAAACAACCGAAATTTTCGGCGCGGAGCATACCCTGCTGCGGCGCGCTAAGGATGAACAAACAGCGCGCAAACTGCTGGACTGCATCGCCTATTATAAGAACTACCTTCGGCAGTTCGGCGGCAGCTTTAATGACAATCCGTCACCGGGCAATAAAAAAGGCGGCCTGACCAATATTGTCGAAAAATCCTTGGGCGCTGTCGCCAAGGCAGGCACTACCACGCTCGAAGATGTAGTTGGCTACGGCGAACGAATTGGCAGCCGCGGCTTTGTTTTCATGAACACGCCCGGTTATGATCCGGCCTCTTTAGCGGGCTTAGCGGCAGGCGGCGTGAACCTGATCGCCTTTACCACGGGCCGGGGAAGCGCGATTGGTTTTCCCACCGTTCCCACACTCAAAATCAGCAGCAACTCAGATACATTTCGCCGCATGCCGGACAACATGGACATCAACGCCGGGACAATTGCGGACGGTACCGCCACGGTGGAAGAAGTCGGAGAGGAAATTTTTGAATCGCTGCTGCGGATCGCCTCCGGCGAAAAGACCAAGGCGGAAATACTCGGCCATCATGAGTTCGTGCCCTGGAAAATCGGCCCGACGCTGTAAAACTCTTATCAGTATCAGGAGGGAGGCGGCGTCTGGGTGTGGTTGATGTGACGCCGCGCTCTATGTGGTTCGGTGGTTATAGGTAGAATAACAGCCAATCTCTCCTCTGTCCTGGAACCAGAGATGGGTTTTACACTACAACTTTTGATTGACCCAGTCGGCGGTATGCCGGTAAATTAGCGAACAATACCGCCGCGCAAGCGACAGCGGCGGTAAAAATCAGCAGCACCAGCCGATAGGAATGTGTCGCGTCGAAGAATTTTCCTAGTATCAACGGTCCCAGCGCCCCCGCGACAGCGTAAGCGGACCACGTATATCCGTACAATTCGCTGAACCGCTCCAGCCCAAAATACCGAGTCAGCAAATACGGCACCGCATCCGATTCCGCGCCCAATCCGACGCCCACCAGCAAGGCCCCCGCATACGAACTCCAGACGGCAGCGCCGAGAATGATGAGCAGCATCCCGCAAACACAAACCGCAAATAATACGGCGACCGTATACGATGCCCGGAAACGATCCAGCAGATAACCGGTAGCCAGTTTACTGGCGAGAGTGGCAAATCCCATGGCCGCCATGACATTCGCGGCGCTTGTAGCGGAACTGCCGCGATCTGTCAGAAAAGGCACGAGGTGCGCCGTCAGGCCATTAGTAGCTAACGAAAACAGCATGAGTCCCGATATAAGGCACAGAAATGGGTAAGACAGCAGGGAAGCGCGCAGGCTTCCGGATCTCACCTGCTTAGGCGTATCAGGCTGTTTCCGCTGATCCGGTTCGTGAACAAAGGCAGCCGTCAAGGGAAGACCAAGCGCGAGAATAATTGCTCCTAATATCAGGTAGGCGGCGCGCCATCCGAAGCTCATCACCAGCCATTGAGTAAACGGCGGGAACACAATCGATCCCATGCCCGACCCCGACATCACAACAGCCAAGGCTCGTCCCCGATTATGTTCAAACCAGAAGCTGATGACCCGCGCATACCCTAGTTGCGTTGTGCCGTTTCCCACCATCCCCATGCACAGAAATACCAGCAAAAGCTGCCAGTAATGAGCGGTTAACAAACTGAGGGAAGCAAAGCACAGGCCATAGATAACAACGCACGGCAAAATGATTTTTCGCGCTGGAAACAGATCAAGCAGCCTGCCAATGAACGGCGAACAAAACGCCACTGTCAATGCCGTTAGAGTAAACGCAAACGACACCTGCGAACGCGACCACCCAAACTCCGCAGTCAACGGCTTCAAGAAGATGCCGAATGTAAAGATGACAACTGATCCGAAACCAACAAAGCTCCCGCAAAATGCCGCCAGGAGGATCAGCGCCGGATGTGCGCGCTTCGTCTTGCTCAAATCGAGAACCGCAAGGCTTTCCATTGGAACCTTACTGTACCCTAAAAAATCAGTTTCAGCGCCAGTTGGAGCAAGCGCGGAGGCCCCGCCTGCAGAATGTGTCCGAACTCAGGCGATTGCAGGTCATTCTCCGGCAGCCCGAAGTTTGCATGGTTCAGACAGTTGAAACACTCCGCGCGAAACTGCAAGAACGACCTTTCACGAAGGGCAAATTTCTTAAAAAGGGAAAAGTCAACATTTTCAATTCCGGGTCCCCGGATCGAATTACGGCCCTCGTTCCCAAATTGTCCAGCCTGCGTTACGGGATTAAGCGGCTGAAATGCGGTCCGGCTGACCCACTGATTCGGCGTATGCGGTCCGGCATTAGGATCAGCCGTCAAATCAGGACGGCTGGAATAAAAACCGGTGATTTCCGGGGCAGTCCCTTGTAAGGCAACGTTAGCGCTGTCATACACGGTGAAAGGAGTTCCAGAGGAAAACATGGAGATTGTATTAAACTGCCATCCATTGACTACCGCCGAGGCAAACTTCGGCGCGCCACGCCACTGCGGAAGAAGATAACTGCCGCTTAAAACAAGCCGGTGCGTGGCGTCGAACAGCGACGGGCCATGTTCAGCCCGCAAGTTAAAAGGATCTTGCGCCAGATCGTTTTCGCCCGCCACCAGAGTCGGCGCTGAACCGGCAATGTTCAGGCTGGAAACATAATCCAGGCTCTTAGACCACCAGTAAGAGGCCGTAAAACCGAGATTTGCCGTTAGCCGGCGCGAAAGCAAAACCTGTAGCGCATGGTAAGTAGAACTGGAATCACCGGCAATCAGTCCCACGGAACTAAAAGCGCAAGACCCGTTCGCCGAGCAATGGGCATAAGGCCGCCGCTGATCCGCGTTTTGCGCCGTCGCGCCCGGTCCATATATAGCCGGATTCGCTTCAATAAAACGCGGCAGATGAGTTCCTTTATTGCCCACATAACGCACATCCAGCAGATAATCTTTCCCCAATGCGCGCTCTATCGAGAAGTTCCAGTTCTGCGAGTATGGCGGCAACAATCCCGATTGCACCGTAAGAATCGTAGCGGGGCGAACAAACGACTGCGTCACAAACGGCGGTACCTGCCCATTGTAGGGATTGGCAAAATTCAAACCAGGACCAGGCAATTGAAAAGCCTCCGTCCAAGGCAGCGCGCTCGCGGCGGCTTGCAGCGGGCCGCCCACGCCATTCGTGAATCCGTCATAAAAAATGCCGTAGCCCGCTCGCAGGACCGTTCGTCCATCGCCCGTCGCATCCCACGCCCAACCAATGCGCGGCATGAACTCGTGATAATCCACCGGCGCGATGCCGGCGGGGATGCCGGGATCACCAGGAAACAGCAAACCAGCGGGCGCATCCGGTCTCACTTTCGATTGCTGACCAGGAGCCCACGCATTCAAGCGATCACGCAGGTCGGTATAAGGAGTATTCACTTCATACCGCAGCCCATAATTTAGCGTGAAGCGAGGCGTCACGCGCCACTCATCCTGCGCGTATCCAGCCGTGATCCACTTCCGCAGTCCCCGGTTGAAGTCTCCCCCGCCCTGAAAGAACAGCACCGGCTGGCCCAGTAGAAAGCTTGCGAAAGAATCACTCGCCGGAAACGGAGCAAACACAAAGAATCCATTCGTGGCAATACCAAGAGTTGCGTTGATCTGTTGTCGATCCAACTCCGCGCCGAACTTCAGGCTATGCCCGCCGCGAGTCACCGAAAGCGAGTAGAAGCCTTGATAATTGTTTTGATAGGTATTCTGCGGGCCGGTAATGGGGTTGCCAATGCTGGAATATCCGCTCACAATCAAATAAGGAGGTCCCGCCGATGCGTCTAAAGTGGGCGAGTACTGAAATCCAAGATCCCCGGCAGGCGAGTGGTTCTGAGCCTGCGCATAAAGAAACACATTCCGCAAAAAAGCAATTCGCGCCGTTTGCACAACAGCCGGTGAAAACAGATGCACCTCGGAAAGCGTGGCCGATTGTGTCCTAATATCATTTGCCACAGGAAACCCAGGAACACCGGCCCCGTTAATCGGC
>CAXUBB010000184.1:0-7759 GCA_964249105.1 uncultured Bryobacteraceae bacterium
TGCCGTATTCATTCAGGTACGACCGCATTCCTAAAATAATCAGCTTCGGATTCAGCTCTTTGCCGGTGTTGTTGGCCGGACAGTGCTCTGTGCAGCGTCCGCACTCCACGCACGAATAAGACTGCAAGGCCGTGATCCGCGATATGTCTTTACCGGACACCAGCCCGAAATCCTCATCTCCGGCCAGCGGCGGAATATGACTGAAGCCGCTCCGTTGCAGGAAGATCGTCACCGGGCTAAGCACCAGATGGAGGTGCTTCGTATGAGGAATCAAGGGCAGAAACGCCAGCAGCGTCAACGTATGGACCCACCACAAAACCTGTCCGCCCATGGATTGCTCCGGCACCCACCAGGTCGGGATGTAGGTCGCCATCAGAATGAAAATCAACAGCGCGATCAGCCCCGATTCGTATGACACGGGACCCAGCCACTTCGGGCGGATGACAAAACGGCGGAAGGCGAGCCCCGCAATTGAGACGGCGCACATCAAGGCAAAAGCAAACGCAAACCAGAAATAAAATGCGCCGAAAAAGTGCCGGCGATTGAGAAAGCCCAGGCCGAACCCGCCGGCAATGTGGTTCAGCGTCACAAGCGCGAATGCGCAGAAACCCCAGAACACAAAGGCATGCGCCAGCCCCGGCAAAGGACGCTCTTTGATGACCTTGCCCTGGCAAAGCACCTCCCAAACAAAGGTCCAAGCGCGTTTCCCGACAGATCCGAGCTTAAAATCCGCATCGCGCTTGGCGTTTCGGATTCGTTCGACGACGATCCTGAAACGGAGCCAAAATAAGTAACCGGAAAGGATGATCAGGGCTAAAAGCAATACCCTGACAGCAATAGTGCCGTACGGCTGCATAGTGAACACTTCAGATTAAACTGTAGGCAAAAATCCAGGCATTTGGCATAGTTCCGCTATGATTTCCGGTTTGTTTTTAGTAGCATGAGACTTCGTGCGATACGTTATTTCAGGAGCCGCAGGTTTTATTGGATCACATCTGTGTGATCGTTTGGTCGGGGAAGGACATCAGGTCGTCGCGCTTGATAATCTCATTACCGGCCATCAGGAGAACATTCGCCATTTGCTGGAAAATCCAAATTTCGAGTACATCGAATTTGATGTCTGCCAGCCGTTGCGGATTGCTTCCCTTGACAAATTTCCGGTTCATCGCGTTTTTCATCTTGCCTCTCTCGCCAGTCCGGTCGATTACCTGAACCATCCCATCGAAACGCTGGAGTCCGGCTCGACGGGAACGCGCAACATGCTGGAGCTTGCCCGCAAGCACGGCGCCCGCTTCCTGCTGACATCCACTTCCGAGTGTTACGGCGACCCGCTGCAACATCCGCAATCAGAAACCTACTGGGGCAATGTTAACCCGGTCGGTCTGCGTTCCTGCTACGACGAAAGCAAACGGTATGCGGAAGCGCTCACCATGGCCTATCACCGCACCTATGGCGTCCAGAGCAACATTGCCCGCATCTTTAATACCTATGGGCCGCGAATGGCCCTCAATGACGGACGGGTTGTGCCCGCCTTCGTGGATCAGGCGCTGCGCGGCGCAAAGCTGACCGTCTTCGGCGACGGCTCCCAAACCCGCAGCTTCTGCTATGTGTCCGATCTAGTGGAAGGTCTGCTGCGCCTGAGCGAATCCGATGAGGCTTATCCCGTGAATCTCGGCAATCCCGTCGAGATGACAATCAGGCAGTTTGCCGATACGGTCCGGTCCTATTTCGGCGATCATCTGGAAATCGAATACAAACCGCTTCCGTCAGACGACCCCAAGGTTCGCCGTCCGGACATTAGCAAAGCAAAGCGCATTCTCGGCTGGGAACCCCGTGTTCCGCTCGATGAAGGACTCAAGATTACGATCGAGTACTTTCAAAAGCTAGTAGTGGCGCAAGTTCCGGTGGGTTGCTAGGTTTGCCCTAGCGTGACCACGGAACCAGCCTGCCACCGGATCTTGCGCCACTACTGAGTTTTTCTGTAGTTCCAGCAAACTGCTTTAGCCGACGTAGTTCACCAAGGTTCCTATGCCGGAGATGGAGATGCGGATCTCATCGCCCGTTTCCAGAGTAAATGAGTCCGGCGGCACGATGCCTGTTCCCGTCAACAGATAACAGCCGTGAGGAAAGCTATTGTTGCGATATAAATACTCAACCAAAGCGGACGGGGTGCGCTTCATCGCTTCGAGGCTGGTCGCGCCCGCGAACGCTTCTTTCCCCTGCCGCAAGATTTCTAGCCGGATCTCGGTTGAGGACGGCAAAGTTGCCTCGGAGACCAGAATGCACGGCCCCAAGGCGCAACTCCGGTCGTAAACTTTGGCCTGCGGCAGATACAAAGGATTTTCTCCTTCAATATCGCGGGAACTCATGTCGTTGCCGATGGTGTAGCCGGTGATTTTGCCCTTTGGCGTAATCAGTAAAGTGAGCTCAGGCTCGGGCACTGTCCAGGATGCGTCATCGCGTAGTTTAACCATCCCCGTGGGGCCGACGACCCGGTGAGGAGTGGCCTTGAAAAAGAGCTCGGGCCGGTCCGCCTCGTAGACCCGGTGATAAAAATCGCCGCCGCCGGACGACTTTGACTCTTCTTTACGGGCCTCGCGGCTTCGATAGTACGTGACTCCCGCCGCCCAGACTTCCTGCGACGCAATGGGCGCTGCAATCTGGCTTTCGTCGAAGCTTTCGTCAGGGGCGAGCGAACTGATTTCATTCCTGAGATAAAGGGAGAGATCGTCGCGTGTGATCAGATCGTCCCAGGAACCGGCGCTGTTCATGCGATAAAAGCGCCCCTCCTCCTCGATCACAGCGCCTGCAAATGTACGGTAGAGCTTCATCGTAAAGTTAGTGTATCGGTTCCAAACGCGTGAGCAGCAAAATTTCCATTTCGTCCGTACTTGAAACGAGTGATCCCACTCTTCTGAATGTTCCGACGCGCGCCCCCGGTCCGCAAGGCAAACTTTCTCTGACGCCGGAACAATTATTGAACGCTCCCTCGGGGGATTTGTTCGGTTTAACCCAGGACGTTGGAATGGGCTGGAGGCCGGATCGCCTGGGCGGGGCTGAGGTGCTGATTCTCAGCACGCATGGCGGCCTGAGGGCAGATGACGGCGCGCCGGTTGCGCTCGGATATCACACCGGACACTGGGAAGTCGGTTTGTTGGTGAAAGAAGCGGCGCAGGAGTTGAAGGCCCTGCAAGCTGTTCCTTTTGCCGCCGCCTGTACGGACCCTTGTGACGGTAGGACACAAGGCACGCCGGGAATGTTTGATTCGCTCCCGTATCGTAACGACGCCGCGCTGGTGTTCCGGCGTTTGATCCGCTCGCTTCCCAACAGAAAAGGCGTGATTGGAGTAGCCACTTGCGACAAAGGGCTGCCCGCCATGATGATGGCCCTGGGGTCGTGCCACGATCTCGCGACGGTGCTGGTTCCAGGCGGCGTGACGCTGCTTCCGGAACAGGGAGAAGATGCCGGCAAAGTGCAAACTATCGGCGCCCGGTTTGCGCACGGCGAGATCACGCTGGAGCAAGCGGAAGAAGTCGGCTGCCGGGCTTGCGCCACGCCGGGAGGCGGCTGCCAGTTCCTGGGCACCGCCGCCACGTCGCAAGTGGTTGGCGAAGCGCTGGGGTTGGCGCTGCCGCACACCGCATTAGCGCCGTCGGGCCACCCTATCTGGCTGGATGCCGCCAAACGATCCGCTCAAGCAGCGCTGAAACTGATTGGCCAAGGGCTAAAGACACGAGATATTCTCACGCAAGCAGCTTTGCAAAATGCCATGATCCTGCACGCGGCGTTTGGAGGATCGACTAACCTGCTGCTGCACGTGCCGGCCATTGCCCATGCAGCCGGATTGAAGCGGCCTTCCGCAAATGATTGGGCGGCGCTGAACCGCCAGATTCCCCGGCTGGTGGACTGCCTGCCAAACGGCCCCAGAAATTATGCCACGGTACAGGTCTTCCTCGCGGGCGGCGTGCCCGAAGTTATGCTGCACTTACGAAAGGCAGGATTGCTGGATACGAGCGTGCGCACGGTTTCAGGAGAAACGCTGGATGCCTGTCTCGATTGGTGGGCTGAGAGCCATCGGCGTCACCAGCTTCGGCAGCAGCTTCTCCAGCGGGACGGTATCGATCCAAATGATGTGATTCTGTCGCCTGACCAGGCCAGGGCGAAGGGACTCTCGCCCACGGTCAGCTTTCCTTTCGGTAATCTTGCTCCGGAAGGGTCAGTAGTGAAGAGCACCTCGATCGATCCGACGGTAGTTGATGCGGACAATGTGTATCGGAAGCGCGGGCGAGCGCGGGTTTACGTGACGGAAAAGTCGGCGATTCGTGCCATCAAACACCATGAAGTCCAGATGGAAGACATCATGGTGTTGATTTGCGGAGGGCCGATGGGGTCTGGAATGCAGGAGATTTACCAGATCACTTCCGCGCTCAAACACCTGCACTTTGGCAAGCACGTTGCGGTGATTACCGATGCCCGGTTCAGCGGCGTGTCAACAGGCGCCTGCGTGGGCCACGTTTCACCGGAAGCTCTTGCCGGAGGGCCAGTGGGCAAGGTTCGCGATGGTGATCTGATCGAAATCGTTGTTGACCGTACAAACCTCCACGCTTCCGTAAACTTTGTTGGGGAGGGCGACGAAATATTCGACGCTGCGGAAGGCGCACGGCGGCTGGCCTTGCGAGAGCCGCGGGCCGATTTAGCGCCGGACGCTCTTCTGCCTGATGATACGAAGATGTGGGCGGCTCTGGTTCAGGCCAGCGGGGGAGTATGGGCCGGGTGCGTTTACGATGTCCATGCCATTGTGTCCGGCTTGGGGGGCAGGGCAAATCACCTGGTTGCAGCAAACGAGGCACAGGACCAGAGCTAGTATCCGGCTACTCGTGTTTTGCCAATCACCCGCGTACAAACACCAGTATCAAACTGCGATGAGATTTAACGGAATCTAATAAATCTCCCAGTATTCACAAGCATCCTGGCCATGCCATTGTAAAAGAGGGTCGGGTAAGTTCTGAGTCACTTGCAATTACTTATCGTCGATGATGATGAGGTTATACGCGGCATGCTGCGCCATATCGTTGAGACTGACAAACATTGTGTGGTCGGCGAAGCTGAAAACGGACGGGCTGGGGTCAATGCCGCCGCGAGCCTGAAGCCGGACTTGGTTCTGCTCGATGTCTCCATGCCGGTTATGGGAGGCTTTCCGGCAGCGCGTCTGTTAAACGTCAATATGCCGGATACGCCTATCATATTCGTTACTCAGCACACCGAGAAAATTTACGTGGACGAAGCGTTCCGATGTGGAGCAAAAGGGTATGTGATCAAACGGGCTGCGATAACCGAACTGCCGGATGCCATTCACACCGTAATGACAGGCCAGGTTTTCTGCTCACCCCTCGTTCGAAGCAGCGGTCAGTGAAAGTGTCCGCTCAGAACGCGTAGCGGATCCGGCACTCGGGCAAGCGTTCCTTCAGCAACTTGCTGAAGTCGTGAACGAGTTGCGCTTTAAAGCCGCGTTTATAGCGCAGATTGCGCCCACCCATCTGGCTGTACTTGGTTTCTTGCAGTTCGGGCTTCCAGAGCAGCTCTTCGCCCTTGGGATGCCAGCCGAGATTGATCTGGTGCAGCTTCTCGTTATGCGTCAAGAAGATGATCTCCGCGCCTAGCTGCGCCTTCACTTCCGGCTGCAACACATCGGCCAGTTCGTCGAAGAGCCGCCGGTAATCCTCTTGCCAGCCGTCATAGTAAATGACGGGAGAAAAGTTCAGGTGTACTTCGTAGCCAGCCGCGTAGAAATCATTAATGCCAGCGATGCGCTCGGCGACAGAGGAAGTCCGCACATCCACGGTTTTCGCGACGCTTTGCGGCATCAGGCTCAGGCGGATGCGAGTCTTGCGCTGAGGATCGTAGTTGAGCAGGTCACGATTCACGAACTTCGTCGCAAAGCTCGCCTTGGCATTGGGAAGCGCGCGAAACAGCGCAATCAAATCAAGCACATTATCGGAGATCAAAGCATCCACGGAGCAGTCGCTATTGCAGCCGAGATCATAAACCCAGTACTTCGTGTCGATCTGGCTCGGTTGCGTGCGCCGGCCCTGCCGCGCGGCATGACGGCGCAGATAGCCCGTAATACCCTCGATGTTGACGAACGTGGTAATCGGGTTGGCGAAGCCCTTTTGTCGGGACACGTAACAGTAAGTACAAGCCATGGCGCACCCGTTGGCATGCGAGGGAGCAATGAAATCAGAGCTGCGGGAGTTCGGCTGAGCAGATAAGGAACTCTTCACGCCAAGAACCAGGACGTTGCGCTTGATCTTGTTCCAGTTCTCAAGGTTACCCTCAAAGCCATTCAGTCCGGGGATGTTCCAATGAGAATCAACGAGGATGCGCTCGGCCTGGGGGAATGAGTCCAGAATTTCGCGACCACGAGGATAGTCGGGAACCTCAGGCTGATGGTAAATCGTTTGAATATCGAGCAGCCAGGAAGGCATCCGGCGAGGCGGAGCGACGGGCGGAACGGACGCTGGAAAAAGGCTGTAAACGGGTGTATTCACGGTAAGTTGCCCTGCTTAATTTGATGAATTTAGGGCTAGGAAGACGCACGGCATAGGCTCTGTCCGTTGATAGCAGAGGGTTTAGGTTTAGGAACGGTCGGCGTGCTGTCGCGCCCACTCGCCGAGGCGATCGGACCGTCCGCTGAAATAACGCCATGCGAAGGCAAGTTCGTCCGGGTGGGACGCGGACCAGGCAAGGATACGTTCGAACTTTGTCAGGTCGTCCCCGATGGAACTGATTTCGACTAACTCTGCTTCAACAATTTGTGGATCTCGCACGACAGGAATCGTAGCATGTCGGGGCAGTCAGCGCTTTTTCGGTTGCCCGGCAGTATTATCCGGCGTTAAAGTGTGCGGATCTTTACTGGCTTTGTTGCCGGCCGGTTCGCCGTTGGTAACCGGCTTTACGCTTTCTTCCGGCTTCGCATTGGGATTTCCCTGTTGTTCATTTGGATCGCTGGGGGTGCCATGATGGCCGCGGTCGCTGCTGCCGCAGGCGCAAGCCAAACCGAGCAAAAGAACGGGGAGAGCCTTCCAAACCTTATGCATAATGTGTGAGTAGAGGAGCCTGAACCTTGAGTATATAGCGCCGGGGCTTGCCTTCCCGTTTCCCTTACCGATTTACTTCTTTCAATAACAGGGTTCGCAGCGCGCGCAGGTCGGACAAAACGCGCTGGCTGGACTCGACATGCGAGTTCAATTGAGAAAGCTTATAAATCACCAGCCGGAATGCTTCTTCGCGCCGGGGAGAAACTTCTTGGTCCTGCTCCATCAAAGAGGCGACTTCCTGTTGGGCTTTGGTTGACTCGATTTGTAGCAGTTGCAGGAACTCCAGGGCGCTTTCGATGGTGTCGAACGGCGTCGGTTGTTTCGAAATGGAATCATCTTTCAACTGCTCATCTCCATGTTCTTCTTGAGAGTAGCCGATGGCGCTTTGCGGTTTTCCGCTTCCGCCTACGAATGGACACGGTTCAAGATAGAAATAATTGGTATGTCTCACTTTTATAGAGAACTGCACGACCGGGAACTCTTAACTCAAGCGGAGGTCATTTTACAGGAAATACAACGGCGGGCCTTGGTGGATGTGTTTCTACCTCGGGATGACACGCGGGAGCACGAAAAGGCTCACGGCCTTATTTTTCCTCGGCGGCTGGCTTCCGTGGCGGTGGAAAACGGGAAACTGGCGCTATGGGTGGAGCGGAACTTCTTCC
>CAXUBB010000184.1:7785-9792 GCA_964249105.1 uncultured Bryobacteraceae bacterium
ACATTTGTAGTTTTTAAGCTACAATATGCGCAGTAGGGAATTGCTCCATCTGATGTGGAACCGAGACTGCGTAAAGTAGAGTACTACCAGACGAAAGCTGGGAAGCCACCGTTTAAGCAATGGCTGGACGGTTTGAGTGATCGTATTGGACGAGCAAGAATCGATGCGAGAATCACGCGGCTTCAAGCGGGACAGTTTGGCAAATGTAAACCGGTTGGCGACGGAGTGTATGAACTCAAGGATAACTTTGGGCCGGGTTATCGCATTTATTACGCCAGAGATGGGCAAGAAATTGTTTTGCTACTTTGCGGCGGGGACAAAAACGACCAACAAACCGATATTCAAGCAGCTAAAGACTATTGGGCAGATTATCAATCGCGAAAACAGGAGCGCACGAAAGGATATGACAAAAAAAAGGATAAGCTACGCTGATGACCTGCGGGAGCGCTTGCGAGACCCCAAGTATGCTGCCGAGTACTTAAATGCAGTATTGGAAGATGAGGAAAATAGCAATGATGCTGTGTTCCTGCTTGCTCTTCGCAATGTTGCTGAAGCATTTCAGATAAGCAACGTTGCAGAAGGGGCTGGAATCAATCGAGAAAATCTATATCGTATGCTCTCCAGCAAAGGAAATCCAACGTTAAACAGCTTGTTCGCTGTTTTGAAAGCTCTTGGACTGCGCTTTTCAGTGCAGGCGGGTAAAGCTGCTTAAGTCAACAGGTCCATCTCTAGCCCAATCTTCTCATGCATTAACCATTCCAAGCCCTCATGCAAAAGCAGTTCGATACCATGCCCTTTATGAAAGCTTTGCTGCTTTCCGAATATAATCATTTGGAAGTAACGGACCTTCCCATGCCTCGGCCTGCCGCGGACGAGGTGCTGATTAAAGTGGGAGCTTGCGGGATTTGCGGAAGCGACGTGCATGGATATGACGGCGCTTCGGGACGGCGTATCCCGCCGATTGTCATGGGCCATGAGGCTGCCGGAACTGTTGCCGCCGTCGGCTCGGCGGTGACCCGCGCGCGGGATGGGGATCGCGTTACGTTTGACTCCACTCTCTACTGCGGCGCTTGCGAGTATTGCCGGCGCGGAGAAATGAACCTTTGCAATCACCGGCAGGTGTTAGGAGTCTCCACCCCGGATTTCCGGCGCGCGGGAGCATTCGCGGAGTACGTCGTTGTGCCGGAACGCGTGCTTTATCCTTTGCCGGAAGGAGTGCCTTTTACAGCCGCAGCCATGATTGAACCCCTGGCGGTAGCGGTGCATGCCGTGAAACTCGCCCATTTGCCGGAAAATGCCACGGCGGTGGTGGTGGGCGCCGGCATGATCGGGTTGCTGGTTCTGCAAGTGCTGCGCGAGTTCGGATGCTCGCGGATTTACATCACCGATATTGACGATACCCGGTTGCAGTTGGCGGAGAAGCTGGGGGCAACCGCCACCGTGAATGGCAAAACAGCCGATGCGACGGCCGAATTTCAGCGCCTCACTTCCGGCGCGGGAGCCGATGTGGCGCTCGAAGCGGTCGGCAGCACCGTCACGATTAAGACCGCCATCGATAGCGTTCGAAAAGGCGGCTCCGTGGTGCTGATCGGCAACATCGCGCCAAAAGTTGAAATCCCTTTGCAAGCCGTGGTCAGCCGGGAGATCCGGTTGCAAGGTTCGGCTGCTTCCGCCGGCGAGTATCCTGAGTGCATTGATTTGCTGGCTCGCGGCGCAATCAAGGTTGATGAGTTAATCAGCGTCGTTGCGCCATTGGAAGAGGGCGCCATGTGGTTTGAACGGCTCCATGCGCGCCAGCCCAATCTGATGAAAGTGATCCTGACGCCCGGTGATGGGCAATGAGCACGGACCTCTTTGATCTGCAGGGCCGTGTTGCCATTGTGACCGGCACGAGTCGCGGTCTGGGCCAGCAATTTGCGCGTGCGCTGGCGAAAGCCGGCGCGGATTTAGTTCTCACCAGCCGCAAGCGCGAGGATCTGGCAGCTTTCGAAGCGGAGATCAAAGCCC
>CAXUBB010000185.1:0-8047 GCA_964249105.1 uncultured Bryobacteraceae bacterium
GTTTTCGTAACGTTCGTCAGGATCTCGGCGGCGCGTTTGGAGTCTCCATTATTGGCGTAGGCCACCCCAAGCTCAATCTGAAGATCAGGATCTTCCGGCGTGAGATCGGAAGCCTTCTGCCAGGCTGCGATGGCAGGCGAGTACCGCTTTTGAGCGGAATAAATCTGTCCCAGGTGATCCAGCGCATACACAGACCGGTTATCGAATTTCAATGCCGCCTCAAATTCGGATTTCGCTTCGTCCAGTTGTCCTGAGTCTTGGAGCGCCGTTCCCAGGGCATTCCTGGCGCGCACGGAATCGGGTTGCAGCGCGGCTGCTTTCCGGAACTCCGCCGTGGCGTTTTTGCGTTCACCAGCCTGGATAAGCGCCAATCCAAGGTTGTAGCGGCTTTCAAAGGAGTTCGGCTCCAACTCCACCGCTTTTTTGAACTCCAAAACAGCGCAACTGGGTTGTTGGTGCTGCGCGAACCAGGCTCCTAAAGCGCCGTGAGCGGTGGCGGAAGGATCAATTTGAATGGCGCGCTTCAACTCCGCCGGTCCGTTGCACTCCGCGCCGAAAGCCGGTTGCAAGAGGGCGGCTGTAAGGAGAAGCAGGCTGCGAACGGAGATCATCTTGTTACCCGAGCGAGGAGGTTCCGCATCAATGAATCTTCGGGAAAGAGTTGCACATACCGGCGCATCTGTTCCTGTGCTTCAGAGTATCTATGCAGATTAATGTATTGCAGAGTCAATGTCTTTAAGAGCACGGCATTGTACGGATCTTTTTCAACTGCTGCTTGTAGATAAGGAATCGCTTCTTCCGCGCGGCCCAGATTAGATAATGCCTGAGCCATATCCTGACTCACGGCGGCCTCGTCCAGCGAAAGACCGGCGGAGAGATGCGGAAGCGCTTCCTGGCTCTTACCCTCAACCAGCAGTTTGTGCCCGAGAGCGGCTTGCACATAAGCATCCTGCGGCTGAGTCGCGGCAAGACGTTCGAGCAGGCTCAAATACTTCTGCTGATAAGAAGGGTTGCGATTGGCGAGCTCCGCATAAGCTCGGAGCAGAGTAATATCCGGCACGGACGCTTGCCGGCCTGCGGGCATGTTGACGAGCACCAGATCCAGGTTGCCTGAAGAAGTCTCCGCCGGGACAGGCCCATCAGACCGCGCGGGAATACGATGGTTCGTCAACGCGGTATGCGAGATAGTAACGACGTTTCTCTTCGGCATGTGACAGCCGATGCAATCATCAGCAGGCGTGCGTCCGGTTCGAGCCGCTAAGGGCAGGCGGCAGCTTTGGTCCGTGTGGCACGTCAGGCACTTTTTCCGAAAATACGGTACGGCTTCCGCCGCCGTCGGCTGCACATGGGGATCGTGACACGTCAGGCAGCTCAGCTTGCCGGCGCTGCCGCGAAAACACCGGCTGAGCTTCATGGCGGTGTGATGCTCCAGTAAATCGGCATCTTTTTCCGGGCGAAGATCGCCCGCCATGTTGAATACTGCAACCGTATCAAGGAGCCACTGCCCTGGACGAAAATCTGCGTAGCTTCTGCCCGGCTGCAAAATTCGCGCATCGCCTCCCTGATGGCAATTCAAACAGATATCCTCGGCTAATCGTGCGGGCAGCTTCGCGGGATCTACCATCAATCCTGGCCGCTTCGGATCGCGAACGTGCGATCCGCCAGGACCGTGACAATTTTCGCAGCCGATAGCCAATTCCCGGAACGGCGGCTCCCGGTATTCTCCATTCCGTTTCTCAACTGGTTGCGGACGCCCGCTATGGCAAAGCGCGCACTCGGCGGCAATGGGGCGGCTGAAGCCCAGATCAGCAAACTGATAGCCGGGCGACAAACCCCACTGGCCGGTTTTCGAGTAGAACGAAAGCGGAGCCTGAAACAAATAATGACCACGCTGCACGGCAAAGGATAGCCCGTTTGCTCCCGAGCCGATGACGTAGTTCAGCGGATGCTCATCCGTGAAAACGTCCGGTTCACTTTCGCTTTGATGCCAGCCGGAGTCATCACGATAGGCCCGCAGGAAACGATTGCTGGACGGAACCGGAATATTTGCCTCGGCGGGAAGGCTGCCGGGGGCTAAATCGCCGGTGAGGCGTATGGAGCGCCCCATGTCCGTTTTCGTGAAGGAACGATAAATATCGTTGTGACACCCGAAACACTGTCTCGATCCGACGTAATCGGACTGCTGAGCGCAACAAGGCAGGAGCGTACCTAGCACGAGCGCTGTAAATAATCGGACCATCAGCGCCGCCAACTCTCCAACTTTTTTTCCGCCCAATCAGCATCCTGACCGGAATGGCAAAGCAGGCAAGCATTCGGCGCTTCGTTCTGGCCAAAGCGCTTGGTCAGATCGGCGCGTGGAATCTCGATCTGGTGCGAGCGGGCCTGAAACAGCAGCGCATTCACGATACGGGGCATATGGCATGATACACACTGGCTCGCTTCCGAGTTGACTGCGTGGCGCGTGTGCTCGCCTAGATGGTCGCGATAGGTTTGGTGACATCCGAGACACATTTCGTTCGGATTGCCCTTGAATTTTAAGGACGTCAGATTTTGAGGAAAGTCCGGCAGGTGCGGCGCGTGACAGGTAGCGCATTGAGCGGAGCCCTGGCGGTAACAAGCGGAGCGCGTGAACGCTTCAGCAATAAACGTTGTTTCCCGGAAGCGTCCGTCTTTGTAAAAAGCCCGCCGCGAGAAAGAGTCGTATGGGCGGCTCCAGGAGAGGGGAACGAAGCTCATCCCATCCGCCGCATAGTTCATTTCGCCATGAACGCCAATTTGCCTGATGGAGCTTTGACGATGGCATTGAGCGCAAATACGAACTCCCTCCCGGTTCCCAATCCGCCGGAAGTCAACCGGGGGTTCAAGCAAAGGCTTCGGGTTGACATGTCCTTTTCGCATCTGTCCCGCATGCCAAGCTGACGGGCCATGACACATCTCGCAATTGACGCCGCCCTCACGGAAGATGGCACTTTCGACCGGAACCCTGGCTTCTGGCGAGCCGCGCAACTGGCTGGTGTGGCAGATCGCGCAGTTTTCCTCATAGTTCGTTGCTGGTGAAAGCTGGGAAAAATCAGCGATAACAGCGCGTTTACTCCCGGCGGGGTCAATTATTTTCCAATAGTTCACCCACCTTTTCTGCAGAACATTGTATTCAATCGGCAGGACATGAAGCGTGCCGTCCGGGAGCCGCGTGGCATAACCCTGCTGCCATTTGGAGCCAATCGTGCCATCGACATGAAACCGCTGCCGGTGCCCGTTGGCGTCCTCCACGTCAAAATAAGGTCGAGAATCAATGACCATACGAATGACAGCGAAGTTGGTTCCCTCGCGGAATTCCGATCCAGGCGAAAAATCACCCAGAATGTTCTCCGGCTGATATTTGCGCAACATGCGAGCCATTCCCGTCTGTCGCCAGGTTTGATACTCTCGCGGGTGGCATCCCTGGCAAACCGCCGAACCGGCATAACCGGCGCGCAGGACTTTCCAGTAATCCGGATCGACAGCCTCCTCGTGTTCGGGCATATGGAGGTCAGGCTTTGGAAGCTTTGATAAAAATTCATCAAATGACAGCACTGGTTTAGACGGCTGTTTGACATATAACTGCCGTAGCAGATTGGAAGCCTTCGCGTTCAGGGGATTTGCGCTGCGGGCCACGCATGCCAGGCTGCTTTCGGCGTGCGCCGTCTCGCCCAGTTGAAGCTGGACAAGCGCGCGCAAGTAGATCACTTCTAAATCTTTGGAGTTGAGAGCCGCCGAGCGATGAAGCGCATCTTCGGCCTGCACGAGCCAATTGTGATTGTCTGCCGGGTGTCGCGTTGCTCTCACTACGTATGCCCGGCCCAGCGCGAAGTAAGCCGACGCCTCCAATTGCGGTTGGAGTAAATGCCATTGATCTTCGCTGAGATGACCGGGACGCGCAAACTGCTGAAGGTAATTTAATGCATCCCGGGCGCTCCGTTCGGCTTGATCGGGAAACCCGCTCCGGGCCTCGACATTCGCAAGAAGAACCAATAGGGTGGCGTTTTCGGGCATGAGACGGAGAGAAAACTTTCCTTCCTGCAGCGCTGCTTCGTAGTGACCGAGATCGATGGAGGACCGGGCCGCGATGTCATAAGCTTGGGCGAGCAAGGAGGATTGCGGGTAAGCGTCAATGAAAGCTTGCGCTAAGGCATGGCGTTGCGCGGAGTCCGCAGTCTCATAAGCCGTTTGGAACTGATCGCGTTCGCCACGGTCTGTAATTTCGGACAAAATAGTGAACCTTGGGCGATCATCGTTGAAGATCACGGTGTCGCTCTCCTGTCCCTGCGCTACCGCGATGGCGGAAAGACAAACGAGAGCAAAAGCAGTACTACCATTTAGCCGTCGAACGCTCACGGGAACCTACGAAGATCTTATTCTTTTCCATTGAGCATACTGCTATTGAATATGACAGAAGGGTTATCGCTGGGCGTGGAGAAGCGCCTGCGTTCGGGATGTGGCGGGAATATCCACGCTTGAACTAAGCCCGAGCGCTCCCGTAATTTGATCGGTGCATGCTTTGATGGCGCGAGTACGACAGCAAGTCCGAAACCTAAGCCAAGGACATAGGTGCCGGACTCAACTTCACTGTAACAGCGTAACCCTGCAGTGGGGCGTCTTCCGTACTGATAAGCACGTCATTATCACTCTGAGCGGCATTAACTCTTGAGGATCCCCCCAGAATTTGGGCTGTGGTTCCTTCCATCATGCGAACCGAAGGAATTTTCAGTTTTTTACCGGCTGCCGGACGGAGGAACACAGCGTATAACGCTTCCCCTTTGCTGGTGAAACGCATATCCGCGCCCTCAGGGGTAGTCGCCGAGGCCCTGACCCAGGGACGCGAGTCAAAAAGAGCTTCTCCATTTAGGTTCAGCCACTCGCCTAATTTGCGCAGCCGGTCCAACTGAATATCGGATATGTTGCCATCCGGCTTGGGGCCGATATTCAAGAGAAGGTTGCCGCCTTTGCTCACAATATCGACGAGCAGCGCCACGAGCTGATCCGGAGGAAGCACCTGATCGGGTCCTTCGACCTGGTTATACCCGAAACTAAACCCGAGACCACGGCAGGTTTCCCACATTTCCAAGGTGATCTTGTCATACTTGGCGTATTCGGGCGTTGTAAAATCCGCAAACGGCACGCCGAACCGGTTATTAATAATTCCTTCGGGAACGGCATTGTAATACTCGGCAAAAATCTGTGGAAGCTGGCTGAGTTTGGGGTAATTAATATCGTTCCATAGCACTGAAGGCTGGTATCGCTGGATTAACTCCCGCCAGTGCGCATCGGCATACCGCGCGTACTCCTGCGATTGAGGAACACGAGCCTTGAGATCGTTCTGATTGCGTATGGGTTCGCTCGTGAAAGTCCAGTCCAATCCGCCCGAGTAGTACAGCCCCATCTTCATGCCCGAAGAGCGGACAGCGGACGTGAGATCGCCGACCAGGTCGCGCTTGGGCGAAAGCTGGCGTCCATTGGCGTGCGGATTTTGCACGGCGGAGGGCCATAGCCGGAACCCGTCATGGTGTTTTGTCGTCAGGACGACATACCGGGCACCCACTTTCTTGAACAAAGCCGCCCACTCCTCCGGTTTCCACGATTGCGTGCTTTTGTCGAAGGTCTCGGTGAATTGATAGTAATCGAAATTCTTCCCGTACTTTTCGAGATGGTGCTTGTAAGTCGGCGAGCCCGTAATACGAAGCGAATTCAGATACCATTCGGCATAGGGGTTATTCGTGAACCAGGTGTTCCAATCAATTTTTCCCAGCTCGCCGGTCGGCGGAGCCCATGCAGGCACCGAATACAGTCCCCAATGGATGAAAATGCCGAGCTTGGCGTCTTGAAACCAATCGGGAACTTGATGCCGCTCCAATGAATCCCAAGTCGGTTGAAATCCGCGTGAGTGGCCGGAGCTTAATTCTTGGCTGAACACGTGCCCTGTGGCGGAAATCGTCATGGCGGTCAGGAAGGAACTAAATTGTCTGCGATCTATCACCTCTGGCTCCTTTAACACCTGCTTCGGACAGTGTATCCGATTTTCACATGCAAAAAGTATGTTCATACCAGAAGCCAATCTAACGGCGCGTGCGGCCCTGCGGCAAACATCGGCGGATGCTCTTTGCTGCGAACCGCACGCCTCAGCCCGGTCGTTTATTAGGGAACTAGCGCCGTCCCGAGTGTGATCGGATACCAGTTGTAGTTAGTCGCCATTAGATGTGTTTGCAGCAAGCCCCATAGCGCATTCTGGCCTGCGTCGGACAAATGAATTTGATCGGCCGTATTGTAATAACCCGCCGCGATCATTGCCGCGGTGCTGGCGAACGGACCGCCATGCGCCACGTCCGCATAGTCGTAGTTGTTAACCGCCGCGAGGCTTTGCGCCGTGCTGTAAATCGAGTTCATGTCGATTCCGTTCGCGCTTCCCGCTGCCGTCCACGGCATGTTGAACATGAATACTGATTGCACCCCCGTAGCTTGCGCATGAGACACAATGCCATTCATGTTGCTTTGGTACTGGGCCAAGCCCGTATCGCGCAGGTAATCATTCATGCCGAGAGCCACAATGTCATAAACGCGCGCGCCGTTGTTCGTGAGATCAATCATCGCCATGGCGGTGTTCGGATTGGCTCCAAAGCATTCAGCCGCGCAAGCCGCTATGGACAAGTTGTCCACAGCAATGCCGTTCGGGTTTGTGACCCACTCGAATGCGTAAATGTAACAATCCGATCCATTGCAGGTGAGCGACGCTTGATGATTGGCCAGGGACCCCGCATCGACGGATGCCATATAGTATCCTCCGCCTGACCCCGACTGGGTGCCGTAGGTGCCTTTCGCTTGCCCGTCAATAGTTACGTTGAACCCGGCTGTTGTTAAGGTCGAGTAAGTCACGTAATAGATGTTCAGCGTTCGCCCAGGAACTGCCTTCATGGAGATCGTGGCGTTGGCGTTTAGATGAATTCCCCCGCCGCCGACCGCGCTTGATCCATTTTGCGTTTGATACGGCACTCCTAAATCAAATCCTTGTGACGCCGTATAGTTTCCGGTAACCGTATAGAAATTGTTGTCGATGTTGTTTCCGGGAATACTGGCGACAACCGGCAGAAGGCCGGAGCCGTGCGACAGATACTGAGCGTTCAGCCAGGTGCGCAGTTGCTCAACCCACAAGTTGCCGAAAGTGACCGGACCAATGCCGGCGCAGGCGGCCTGTGTATTGCCCGCCGCGCCCCAGCAACGCGAAATCGAGTCGCCCAACACGCGAATACGGACGAGCTGCGTAGCGGCTTTAGACAAATCCGCCGTGAGCTTCGCAAAGAAAGAGCTGCTGGAGCTTAAACAGATTTGCAGCGATTCAGCCGAGCCACCCGGCATTTTACGGAGAACGCCATCGTTCTCCGCGCCGCACAGATGAGAAAGGAGGTTGAGCCGGACCTGGTTGGCGGAGCTGGGGAGTTGCTGCATCAATTGCGACATGTTCGATGCTCCCGCGGCAGGTACCCGCCACAGATAGGTATTCGCTTTGCCGCCCGATTGCAGCAGCACCTTGTACACATAGCCCGCGTTGTCGGAGGCTATTAGTGAAATTGCCAACTGACCCTGCACGATAGGCGCGGTTTTGGAGCCGCCCGGCACCAAATTGCCGTTATTATCAAAAAACGGCTGCCAAGTGATAAACGCCTGACCGGAAGAAAGAGATGCGCCCGAGTTGTCCACTGCCGGGACGCTCAGCGAAACTGTTTGAGCCGAAGCGCATGACAGCGCCAAGCTCCACACTAAAAAGAGAAGAAATTGCCTCACTGCCCCGTAGCGTGGCCTGACGGGCGGCGCTTTCATCGCCGATAGGGCAGCTATACAACTGATCTGAAGGCATTTATTGTGGGCCGAGCGTTGTGATCGCTTATATTCAACCCGATACGGACTGTAACTTATTTAGAATTGGTTTCTCAGGCAGGTACTTGCTCGCGATGTTTCAACGTCGGGAGCCCATTTATCGCTTTCTCTACTTTCTTTTGCGCTATGCGCAATTCATAAA
>CAXUBB010000185.1:8057-9778 GCA_964249105.1 uncultured Bryobacteraceae bacterium
TAAAGACTCTGTAAGTTAAGCCAGAACTCGGGGCTTGTATCAAAGAAATGTGAAAGACGCAACGCAGTATCGCCTGCAATGGCGCGCTGTCCGTTCAGAACGCTCATGATGCGAGTGGTGGGTACTTCCAGCTTACGTGCCAGCTCGGCCGCGCTCATCCCGAGTTCTTTTAGTTCCTCAGCCAGGTGCTCTCCCGGATGTATTGCCATCACTGCCATCTTGCCCTTCTAGTGGTAGTCAACAATTTCAGCATTTGACGGCCCAGCGCGCCGTCCGGCCATTCAAAACAAATTCGCCACTGATCATTGATGCGGACACTATATTGTCCCTTCCGATTACCAGTTAGCCCTCAAAACAATTGCCGGGAAGCGCGCCAAGACCCTTGATGCTTGAGCCGCTTCCAGCCGGTCCAACTTCAACCGTGCAGCAGAACTCAGCGAAAAAGCGCATGACTACGCGCCACTACCCACACCTAGGCTTCACGTTGAACAGCGATACCCACAAGAATCCTCACAGCGGGTGTTTCGAACAGCATTTGCGGCAAAAAAAATCGGAAGTTGCTGAATCGTTTGGCTCCTCAGGTAGGATTCGAACCTACAACCCTTCGGTTAACAGCCGAATGCTCTGCCGTTGAGCTACTGAGGAGCATCACGCTCCGCATGGCGCAAGCAACTTACAGCCGCTTGCAGCCGCTTGCAGCCGCTTTAGCGATACTAGGAAAAGAATGCACGTAATATGGCTGAATACGTAAACCAAGTTGAGGGTGTTTACCGAATTGGCAACACACGTGTGTCTTTGGACTCGCTGGTGTATCTGTTTCGCGAAGGTCTGTCCGCCGAGAGCATGGTTGAGAGCTATCCATCGCTCACTTTAGAGCAGGTACACGGCGCTCTTGCTTTCTATCTTGCGAATCGAGCAGTCGTGGATGCTTACTTGCGGGAAGGTCGGCAAATGTCCGAACGGGAGCATGAGATTTCGCGACAGGGGAATGCAGAACTCATTACACATCTGAGACGCGCCCACCATGAGAGTCAAATTCCAGGCTGACGCGGACCTCGACGGACGTATATTGCGCGGGATGAAACGGACTGTGCCGGATATCGATTTTCAAACTGCCACCCAGGCGGGCCTTGAAGGACTGCCTGATCCCGAGGTGCTTCACATTACGGTCGAGCAGGGCCGGATTCTGGTGTCCCAGGATCGTAGAACGATGCCCGGTCACTTCTACCAACTTATTTCCACAACGAAAAGCCCCGGCGTAATCCTCCTCCGTGAGGGTACATCGATTGCGACTGCTATTGAGGAGTTGGTTTTGATCTGGGCCGCCAGTGATCCCAAGGAATGGGAGAATCGGCTAGTTTGGATTCCTCTCTGAAGTTTGCAAGGCAGCCGGGCTAATTCTGTACTGCTTTAATAACAGTCTCGTATAAAGCTGGTCAAGAATAAAGTCAAATGGACCCCTTGCAAAACAGCGATGATGTAAAACATGAATGGATAACCAAACTTGGGTAGTGGCTCAAGCGTCGGTGTTTTGCTACACTGAGGCGTCTCTTTTCCCGATGGTCACTCTGGTTGTTTCCTGTTCCCATTGTCAAAGCCCGGACCTTGTGCGTAACGGCGCGACGGTCGACGGTCGCCGGCGCTATCGTTGCCGTGCCTGCGGGCGGCGCTCCACCGCTAATCCGCGTCCGAACGGCTATACCGAGGAGCAGCGCGAACTG
>CAXUBB010000186.1:0-9777 GCA_964249105.1 uncultured Bryobacteraceae bacterium
CGCATCCCCTTTGATCCGCCGAACGGAGGGGCGCACGCAAGCCAATAATTCCCTTGCAAAAAGAGTAGTTTTCTCATATCATCATCCGATCCGCGGAGGAAACTATGTCATCACCCCGGCCCACCGGTCGCCCCGGCCTGCTGCGCTTACTGGGGCCATCACTAAACCAGCTCGAAATCCGCTTTGCGCCGCTGAGCGACCGTGACCTCTTCGATCCCGCTCGCTGGCGGCATGAAGCAGCATCCCGTTCCCGCGATTTTCCAGACTGGTGGGAAGTGGACCTGGATTCATACGGATTACCGGACGGCGCTTACGAATACGAATTTGTCGTGAACGGAGATGCCGCCCATCCGGTTCCCGACCCATACGCCGAAGAAATCACTCGTTTCGGAGGTTATCGCGGAATTTTTTATATCTCCGCCGGCCAGCGCCATATCACGCCGTTCCGGTGGGATGACGAACTCAGTCCGGGCAATCCACTACAACAGAACAATCAGATCGTTATCTATGAAATGCCTCTCCGCTGGATGTCCATGCCCCGTGAAACGGCGCGCGAGGTGGATCTCGGCACATTTGACGAGACCATCTTTGAACACCTGCAAGACCTGAAAAATCTCAATATCAACTGCATCGAACTGCTTCCCATCCAGGACTCGCCGGACACGCTCAATTGGGGATACAGCACACGTTTTTTCTTTGCGCCCGATTTTGACATGGGCGGGCCCATTGACGCAAAGTTCTTCATCAAGTCCTGCCATCAACTCGGCATCCGTGTCTTTCTCGATGTGGTCATGAATCACTCGGACGGAGAGTGCCCGCTCACCGCATTAGCTCCAGACTCATATTACGTCGGCCCTAAGCACCCCGAACCTGATCGCGCCACCCAATGGAGCGACTGGGTGTTCCGCTACCGCGATCCCGATAACGGTTACTATGCCGTGCGCGAATTTCAATATGAGATGGCGGAATACTGGATAGGCGAGTATCACATCGACGGCTTTCGCATTGACGAGTTTGCCGGAATCAACAACTGGGATTTTATTCAGCAATTTCGTGAGCGAGCTTGGGCCGAGCACAACCGCCTGTTTCCGGACCGCCCTTTTCTGGTCGTGGCCGAAGATTCGAACCGCCGCTTTCTCGCCACCCATGACGCGGAAACGAATCCAAACGGCCGCAAGGTCGTGGATGCGATCTGGAATTTTTCCTACCGCGACGAAGCCCGCGCGCTGGCTACGAATCAGATCCATACGGATTGGGGAAAGCCCTCCCGCAGCGAGCGGATTCGCGCCTTGCTGTCCGGCTCCCAAGTCTGGGACGGTCTAGTCAATGGCGGCAGCCTGCGCGAAGGCTATGCGGATCTGGCTCAAGCCATTAATTACTTCACCTCTCACGACGTGCAGGATCAGCCGCGCATGATGAACTATCTCTTCAGCGCACTCCTGACCATCCGGGGCTTGGGCGATGGCACCGTAGATAACGTGAAAGCCAATGTAGACAATCTGCCGAACCAAGGGCCCATTAGGGACGCTCACGATGAAGCGCTGGACCGCATTCGCAGCGCTTTCGTCCTCCTGCTCTCGTCCGTCGGAATTCCTATGTTTCTAGCAGGAGAAGAATTCGCCGACGTTCATGATCTCCAGTATTCAGACGACCGTCTGAAGATGTCCGATCCGGTAGACTGGAGCCGTCGCCAAATACCCGGCCACCAAACGCTTTGGAATATCGTATCGGAACTCATTAAACTAAGAACTTCCATCGAAGCCCTCACTCGCAACGAGATCGAATTTTTCTACTTCCATCCCGAAACCGACGAAAATACCGGAGCGCGAGTCTTTGCCTATTGCCGCACCGCCGGACGCCCTCTCGGCTCGCCGGATCAAATCATAGTGGTCGCAAACGCGGGCGCTGAAAGCTATACGAGCTTTGAATTTTCCTACTGGCCCTGGGGAAGCGTGCCGGAAAGGGCCATTCCGCAGGCCGGAACCGCACCGCAGTTTTCCTTCGGCCAATCCTGGATGAGTCTTTCTCTTCAGCCGTTTCAGGCGCGGATCTTTCAATCCTGACATGATCCCGGAGCGGGTATCGCAATCCCGTTATGCTGAAAGATTGCGATTCACTGTTTTTGGATCTTACCTTGCGCTCAGCATCAGTATGCCGCTGTGCATCTTTTCTCAAAACTTTCGTGTGATGCCGGAAAAGGCGGCACAGGGCGAGTTGTTGCAAGTAATCGGGAACAGCAACTCGCGTAGCGCAAGACTAAATGAACGCGCGATTCCGCTTTACGAGCAGTCACAAGGAGGCGAGTCCCTGGGCCTAATGCCGATCCCCGTATTGACAAAACCGGGAGCATATCGCCTCGAATGGCTGGATGCGGAAGGCGCGGTTCTGCATACCCAAACGGTGATGATTAAAGATGCGCACTATCCGGTTCAGAACGTCGTGCTTTCAAGAGCGCTGTCGGAGCTAAGGTCCACTTCGGATGAACGGGACAGAGTATCGGAATTTCAGAAGGAGGAGTCAGCCGTTCGTTATTGGAGCTTTCCGCTGGGTGCGCCTCTCCCTGGCTGCCTGACTTCGCTGTTCGGAGTGCAACGCCTGCATAATGGAAAACCCACGGGAGATTTTCATGCCGGTTTAGATCAGCGCGGAGCATTGGGAACGCCTATTCATGCAGCGGCAGCGGGCGATGTGAGGTTAGCCGGTCAGTTTGCGCTGCACGGCGGCACCGTGGGCATCGATCATGGGCAAGGACTGAAATCGATTTACCTCCATATGTCGGGAATTGCAGCCAGGGAAGGGGACCACGTACAGGCAGGCGACGTGATCGGATATGTGGGATCGACCGGCAGATCAACCGGCGCCCACCTGCACTGGGCGCTTTACGCCAACGGCGAACCGGTCACTCCGCTGCAGTGGGTTCACCTTACGCCATGCACAAAGGCTGTGCAGAAGCGCGTGATTAAGAGACATTGAGTCGCTCGCGCAATTCCTTATTCTCCTGTTCTAAAGCTTGCAGGCGGGCGTTTAACGGTTCGATGGCGGTACGGATTTCTGCTTCCGTATAACGCGGGTTAATGTGCTGCGGGCAGTTCCAATCAAACGCTTCGAGGTGAATGAGCATTGCCCTTTCGACCACGGCCTTATAATTTGGCGGACGCAGTGTTTCGATCAACTGTTTGGAATCGGCTCCATCCAGCACTTCCACCCGGCCCATGATCTTCAAACGGGTCCGGCTTGGATAATCCATGAGAATCAGCGAGACTCGATTATCGCGGGATACGTTTCCAACACTGATGTACTGCCGATTCCCGCGAAAATCAACAAAGCCCATGGTGCGGTCGTCAACTATTTTCAGAAAGCCGGGAGGACCACCGCGAAATTGCACGTATGGCCATCCGGTCTCGCTCACGCTTGCCAAGTAAAAGCTGTCACGCGTACTGATGAATTCTTTTTCAGCCGGGCTGAACTGGTTGTTATTGTTGCCGGATTGTTCGATACACTCATATGTTTTCCGGCTTCCCAGTTTTTCCTGCATGGCTTTGATAGCGGGCGTGAATGCCAGTTCCGCGTATCGACTCGGCATCAGTCGCCTCAAATCCCGTTCCGGCTCAAAAAGTCACGCATGAGGCCGGCAATTTCCCGGTTATGCGTTTCCAGGGCGAAATGTCCCGCGTTCAACAAATGAATTTCCGCTTTGGGCAAATCGCGCTTGTATGGCGCAGCTCCTTCCGGGGGGAAGATCGTGTCATTCTTTCCCCAAACTATTAGAGTTGGCGGTTGATAATTGCGGAAGAATGCCTGGAATTTGGGATACAGCGGCACGTTCGTTCGATAATCGTAGAAAAGATCTAATTGAATTTCGTCGTTACCTGGGCGGTCTAAACCGGCCTGGTCCAATGTCCATGTGTCGGGACTGATTAGGGCCGTATCGGAAACTCCGTGCGAGTACTGCCATTTAGTGGCGTCGGCCTTTGTGAAATCGCGGAGAGCCTCACGATTGGCCTCATTCGGTTCATTCCACAGCTTCTTGAGCGGTGTCCAAAAATCCCGGAGTCCTTCCTCATAGGCGTTTCCATTTTGCACAATCAGGGCCTGAACACGCTCTGGATGAAGCAGCGCGAGCCGATACCCGATAGGCGCGCCGTAATCCATCACGTAAAAGCTGTATTTCTCGAATTGCAACACATGAGTGAAACGTTCGATTACTCGCGTCAGATTTTCAAACGTATAGGCAAACTCCTTGTGGTCAGGCATGCCGCTATACCCAAAACCGGGGTAATCAGGCGCGACGACATGATAACGGTCAGCAAGCTGCGGAATGAGATCGCGGAACATGTGCGACGAGGTTGGATAGCCGTGCAAGAGCAATAGAGTGGGCGCGGCGGGCGAACCAGCTTCCCGATAGAAGATAGTCAGTCCATCTACGGTTGTGGTTTTGTAGTGAACTTGTGTGCTGTTTAGTTCTTCCATAATGAAGTCCTTTCACAAGCTTTGATACACTAACCACCAAAATGATTCATGAATGGTGTGTAATTATTGAAGGTGGTGATGTGTTTTGGAACAATCAAATGCTGAATGGCGCGAAGGATTTCTCTTTGTGGGAAATCATACAATTCTGGATCTGATTAATACAAAACCAACGATGGAAGGCAGCCCTCAAGAATTGCTTGTTGACTGGCAGACGGTTGTTCGATGGTTCCAGATGGCCAAAATTTTGGAAAGGGTGCAGGCGCAGTCTTTTACCAAAAAATGGGAAGGCACTCATTCAGCGGAAGATTTTGTCGAAGATTTACGACAGTTCCGGGAAGATTTGCGTACAACTGTTAGCGCTTTGGAGGCAAGCAAAGCTGCGCCCCGTAAGAACATCGAAGACTTAAATCGCTTACTATGCGACCATCGCACGTATCTCAAGGTGTGTGAAAAGGACGGGCAATTGAACAGGATTGAAAGCTTCGATGGCGAGCGCCCGCGAGATCTTTTTGGTCCGCTCGCTCGCGCTGCGGCTGAATTGCTAGTCGATACGGACTTCAGCAGAGTGCGGCAGTGCGAAAACTGTATTCTTCACTTCCATGACACAAGCAAGAATGCAACCCGGCGCTGGTGCAGTATGCAACTGTGCGGCAACCGCGCCAAAGTCGCTGCCTATGCTCAGCGCAAACGGAACCGCACCGCTGTTTCTCTTTAGTAGCCGACCGAGAACCGCTGGCAAAGATGCTCCGGTTTCTCCAGTTCGTCCACGAGCGCAATCGCATAGTCTTCCATGGAAATACGGCTGTCGCCCTTTTCATCCGCGATGAGGTTATCCTTGCCTAAACGGAATTTTCCCGTGCGTTCTCCCGGCTCAAAAAAGGCGGCAGGGCTTAGGTAGGTCCAATTGGTGTCGGATGACTTAAGGAGTTGCAGCGCTCCGCGATGCGCGAGCGCAATGGGCCTCCATTCCTCGGGAAGAAAAGGCGTATCGATCAACTGCACGCCGGGTTCTACTTCGAGACTGCCCGCTCCGCCCACGATCAGCAGACGGGGTTCTCCCGCGGCTTTGGCGGCATCAGCTAAACGCTTGGTCACCGCCACTAGTTCTTCAACAGCATCCATCGGCGGCGCATAGGCGCTAATGACAGCATCGGCGCCCCTGATCGCCTGAGTGATCGCATCAACATCGTTCAGAGCGCCTGTTTCCGCCGTTAATCCCGGCCTTTGCGGAAGCTTCGCGGTCTCGCGAACGACAGCTTTGACTTGGTGTCCGCGTGATAACAACTCGCCCAAAATCCGAGATCCCGCCTTGCCCGTGCCGCCGTAAAGAACAACATTCATCTGCCTTCCTCCTAGGGCGGAAATCTCCGCCATCTCCCCACAGATGCGATCCGTTTCACTTTCGCGGCAACAATTACGACGAGACGCGGTGAGAAAATCATATTTGACGCAATCAAAAGATAAAAATGGACTGGACGTAAACGGAGATCAGTTCCACCGCCCTCTTGCCTACCGGGAAGAAGCGTTTCTGCAAAGCCCGGATTCGCGTCCGCTCCGGATTCTCTCCGAATATCTTTGGCCGCTTTCGCATTTTCAAAGCGAAAAGATTCAAGACACCGTTGTGTTCTTCGGCTCGGCCCGTTTGAAAGAGGACGGGCCGCTAGGCCGCTACTACCGCGATGCCCGTGAGTTGGCGCGTTTGGTGACGCTCTGGGCGGAATCGGTTTCCGCGACGGACAGCAAAGGCGACCGGCATCACCGCTTTGTGGTGTGCTCCGGCGGCGGTCCCGGCATTATGGAAGCGGCTAATCGCGGCGCGAGTGACGCGGACGGAAAGAACATCGGACTCAACATCGGCCTGCCGTTTGAGCAACGGCCCAATCCTTATATCACGCCCGAACTGAACTTCGAGTTTCACTATTTTTTCATGCGTAAGTTCTGGTTCGCTTACCTGGCAAAGGCCATCGTTGTTTTTCCGGGCGGGTTCGGCACGTTGGACGAGTTGATGGAAATCCTCACCCTGGCGCAAACCAAGAAGCTGGAAAGCAAAATTCTCATTGTTCTCTACGGTTCTGAGTTCTGGCGCGAGATCCTGAACTTCGACGCGCTTGTGAAGCACGGCGTTATTTCCCAGTCCGACTTAAGCTTGTTCCGGTTCGCGGACTCGCCCCAGTCGGCTCTTGACATCTTGAAGGAGGGCCTAACGCGCTACTACCTGGAACCGGAGCGGGCTTTGCAGCACACGATCGAAGAAGCTCCCGAAATTGCGCATTCGCGGACGTCTTAGCTCGCCAACCACGATTCATGATTTGGGTGATGAAAAGTGATTCCGTCAAAAACTGATAGCGCCCGTTCCCTTCTAAAAGAATGGGAGCAGGACTTCGAAGCCGCCGCCAAACGCTCTTTAGAGCAAAGAATGAAGTACGCTTTTATCCGTACTTATAAGCCGGTGTTGGATGACGCGCCCTTTCGGGCTTTTGACACCATGGCGGATTACCGTAAGTGGTGTGAAGAGAATTTGCCAAGTTGGCTGGGATATGGCCGCGTTTGATTACAGGCAAGCTCAAGAGATTCGGGACGTTTTTGAGCGCCGCCAAATCAGGTATTTGTTTATCGGAAAATCAGGAGCAATTCTGTTGGGTTATCCGGATACAACACAGGATGCCGATCTGTTCATTGAAAAAGAGGCGGGTAACTGCCAAAGGCTTGTAGAGGCGCTTCAAAATCTTGGCTTCCAATTAACTGATCAGCAGTCACGAGAAGTTATGCGGGGAAAGGATTTCATACAACTGAAAAATGGTCCATTCGATTTGGATTTGGTTTTTGCTCCGGATGGGATCGAGAAGTTTGAGGATGCCTGGCGACGGCGTAGTCAACCTGAAGGTTTCCCGGTTTGCAACATAGACGACATCATTCTGAGCAAGCAAGCAGCGAATCGAAGTAAAGACAAAGAATCTTTACCACGGCTCCTCACATTTCGAGATTGGCTGAGAACGCGAAAATAGTCTGCCTGTATTTTCGACTCTTTAGAATGAATCAGCTTGGCTGAAACAGCAACGGGCATACGCAAGTCCCATCTTTGGAGGTTTAATTTGGCTGAAGATACCCACGCAGAAGAAATAAAAAAGTTAGCGGAGATCATGAAAGGCATCCGGTTTGCCATGCTGACCACGGTGGAATCCGATGGATCGCTGCACAGCCGTCCGATGGCAACGCAGGAGGTGGAGTTTGATGGTGATCTCTGGTTCTTTACTGCCGCCCACTCGGGAAAGGTTTGGGAAACGGATCAGCACCATCAAGTGAATGTCGCTTTTTCCGACCCCGGCAAGAATTCGTATCTCTCTGCTTCCGGCACGGCTGTTCTCCTTCGGGACCGCAAGAAGATGGAAGAGCTTTGGAAGCCGATTCTGAAGACATTTTTCCCAAAAGGCTTGGACGATCCTGAATTGTCGCTGCTGAAAGTGACGGTGGAAAAGGCTGAATACTGGGATGCCGCCAGTTCTCTGATCGGCCGCGCCATCAACTTTGCCCGTGCGTATGTCTCGAAAGATCCATCGAAGTTGGGCGATCACGCCAAAGTGGATCTGACTTAAACCGCGGATTTCCATCGGTCCTCCAGTAAGATGGCAAGCATGCGCCTTCTTACTTTTGAAGCCGATGGAAAAGTCCGGCCCGGAGTGCTCCTGGAAACCAATGGCATATTCGATCTCTCGACAGCGGGTTTCTCTTCCATGCTCGATGTCATTGAAGCGAACTCCGGCGATCTCCGAAAATTGCGAGAGTTGCTTCCGGAAGCCTCCGCCGATACAGCTTACAGCCTGGGCACGGTAAAGCTGCTCGCTCCGATTCCGAAGCCGCGCAAGCTGATTTGCGTGGGCTTGAACTACCGCGATCATGCCACGGAGACGGGTTCGGAGATCCCTGCCGTGCCCACGATTTTCAACAAGTTTGCGACGGCTGTGATTGCTCCCGGCGAAAATATTATTCTGCCGAAAGTGTCCCAGTCGCCTGATTACGAAGCGGAATTTGCTTTTATCATCGGGCGCGGCGGGCGTCGTATACCCGCTGAATCCTGGAAGGAGCATGTGTTCGGTTATACGATTGTCAATGACGTGAGCGCACGGGACTATCAGCGGGCCACCACGCAATGGCTGATGGGCAAGACCTTTGACACTTTTGCGCCGATGGGTCCCTGGATTGTGACGGCTGATGCGGTTCCTGATCCCCATAATCTTGATATTCGGATGGAGATTAATGGCGAAATCCTGCAAAACTCTAACACTCGTGAACTGATTTTTAAGATCCCTGACTTGATCGCCTTTCTTTCGAGCGTGTTTACGTTGGAGCCGGGCGATATCGTGTCAACAGGCACCCCGGCGGGTGTGGGCGTGGCGCGTAAACCGCCGCGATTTCTGCAACCGGGCGATGATGTTGCCGTGCAAATTCCGGCGATTGGTGAACTGCGAAACCCAGTGGTTGCGGAAACGTAATTTGAAGTATGGCTTCTTTTACGCTGCAAGAGCTGGCCCAGCAACTCGGGTGCGAGCTAACGGGCGGTGATCCGCAGACCGTTATTACGGGCATTTCCACGGTCGAGAAGGCGGGCGAGGGCGAGATCACGTTCCTCGCCAACTTGAAATACGCGCCGAAACTGAAGACCACTCGTGCTGCCGCGGTAATTGCCGCAGAACCTCTGGTGGGGATCAACGCGGCTACGGTGATTTCCTCCAATCCGTATCATGATTTTGCCCGTGCGCTGGCGCTCTTTCACCCGCCTGTCAAACCGGCCCCCGGCATTCACCCATTGGCCTGCATTGCGGAATCCGCCGTTATCGGTCCGGGCGCTTCGGTCGGCGCTTATGCGGTGGTGGGACCGAATACGACCATAGGCGCAAACGCGGTGCTCCATCCCCATGCCGTGATCTATGAAGGATGCACGATTGGCGATGATTTCACGGCTCATTCCCATGTGTCCGTTCGAGAGTTCTGCCGTCTCGGGAATCGCGTGACACTTCACAACGGTGTGGTGATTGGCGGCGATGGTTTCGGTTTTGCGAAAGCAAGTGATGGAACGCAGTACAAGATTGTTCAGTCGGGAATTACGGTCATTGAGGATGATGTGGAAATTCAAACGCTGACCTCGGTGGACCGCGCCACCATGGGGGAAACGCGCGTCAAACGAGGGGCCAAAATCGACAGCCTTTGCCAGATTGGCCATGCGTGCGTAGTGGGGGAAGACAACATTATTTGCGGGCAGACCGGGTTAGCGGGAAGCACGGTGCTCGAAGAAAACGTCATCATGGCGGG
>CAXUBB010000187.1:0-9738 GCA_964249105.1 uncultured Bryobacteraceae bacterium
GCCGGTACGCGTTATGAACTAAGCGGTCCAGAATGCTGTCGGCGAGCGTGGGGTCTCCGATCTGTTCATGCCAGTGGGCAATCGGCACCTGCGAGGTGCGAATCGTGGAACGGCTCTGATATCGTTCATCACAGAGTTCCAGGAAATCGCGCCGCTCGCTGTCTTTGAGCGGCGCCCTGGCAAAGTCGTCCAGCACCAGGATATCGACGCGTGATAAGCGCAGCAGCAGCTTGCCGAAACTGCCGTCGGCATGAGCCGCGCTGCACTCGCGAAACAGTTCCGCCGCCCGCTTATGCAGAACCGTAAAGCCGTCGCGACACGACTTCTGCGCCAAGGCGCAGCCCAGCCAAGTTTTCCCAATCCCGGTCGGTCCCGTGAGGATCACGTTCTGATGCTGTTTGACCCATTCGCTCGTGGCGAGGGTACGCATCAACTTGCGGTCCAGTCCTCGCGGGTGCTGGTAGTCGATGTCCTCCATCGTGCCCCGCTCTTTTAGTTTGGCGGCCCGTAAGCGCCGGGCGAGGGCGCGGTTTTCTTTCCAGAGCCACTGTTGATCGACGAGCAGAGCAAAACGCTCGTCGAAACTCAGTTGTCCGGTGTCGATCGTTTCTAAGTGGGCGCGGAAGGCCTCGGCCATGCCGTGCAGTTTCATGCTGTGGAGTTTTTCCAGCGTCGGTTGATTTAACATCTGTTTCCTTTCGTGGTGGTTGAG
Organism: uncultured Bryobacteraceae bacterium; assembly: GCA_964249105.1. Taxonomy (GTDB): domain Bacteria; phylum Acidobacteriota; class Terriglobia; order Bryobacterales; family Bryobacteraceae; genus Bog-105. The sequence continues at coordinate 713 of CAXUBB010000187.1, forward strand.
CTTACTGCAAAAGATCCGTGGGCGGATCGTAGTACAGCGAGCCGCGCACGTTGCCGTGCCGAGGCCCGGGTTGCTCACGATCCGGCTCCGGCGGCGGTTGTTGATCCAGAGAATGCCGGAGAATGGATTGCAAGCTTTTGTAAGAACAGGCCTGCCGTTCTACCGCTCGGCGGCTGGCTGCTTCCAGGCGCTCGGGAGAGTACGTTTTGCTCAGGCGCAGGATGCCCAGGCAGGAACGGTAGCCCATTTCCGGATGCGGTTTAGACTCCAGAATCGTCTGCACGAGCTGTGCGGTCCAGGAACCAACTGATTCCGCCCCATGCAGCAGGCGCGAGGGTGTCCACTCCAGGTGAGCCTGATGACTGCGGGGACGATGTTCGGCATTCGTCGTGTGGCGGTACGCGGCTGAGCTGCGTCGATGAGAAGCAAGGCGTAGGCCCTGCTGGGAAATTTCCACGGTGGAAAGAGTGGAACGCGCTTCTACCTGCTGCCCTACTGGCTGGTAGGGAACGCTGTAGTAATGCCGCTCTACTTCAATGTGGTAATCAATGTTGACGCGGCAGGTCTTCCAGGAGGCCGCGCAATAGCGTTCCAAGGGCAGCGGCTTCAGCGCGGGCCGGTCCAGTTCGGCAAAGAGCGAGGCGCGCGTGCCTTCGCGTTGGCGGAAAGGACGATGATTCAAACGTTCCAGCAACTCGGCAATGCCTCCGTTAAGTTCAGCAAGAGAGAAGAACCGGCGATGGCGCAAGGCCGCCACAATCCAGCGTTGGACGATGCCGACCGCGTTTTCGACTTTCGCTTTATCACGCGGCTTACGGGGGCGTGCCGGTAAAACGGCCACGCCGTAGTGCTGGGCCCTTTCCAGGCAGGTGCGGTTGAGATCCGGCTCGTACCGGCACGCTCGATCCACCGCTGTGCGTGGATTGTCGGGGATCACGAGAGTGGGACAGCCGCCGAAAAACTCGAAGGCGCGAACGTGGCTCTCAATTCCAGCAGCCCAGATCCTGGCCCCGTGTGGCGAAGACAAACGTGTAGCTGCTGGCTCCCAACGTGGCGACGAACAGCGAGGCTCGTTCCGCGATCTCTCCGGTCCCGGCTTCATAGCGGGGCACCGCGGCACCAGCCCAATCGACAAACAGTTTTTCTCCGGCCCGGTGCTCCCGGCGCAGCACCACGCCCTGCGCCGTTTTCCATTTTCGATACAGTTCGCAAAAGTAGCTGTACCGGTAGCCGCCGGGCTGTTGAGCGCGATACTCTGCCCACAACAACTGCAAGCTCGTATGCTTGTGCGTTTGCAGTTGCCGGTCAATCGCAGCAAAATCCAGCGCGGGCCGTGAGCCGGTGGGTGGGCCGGGCCGTGCAAACAGCAACTCCTCTAAAAGCCGGTTGCTGCAGTCAGCCGGAAGCGGCCAGGCCAGCCCGGATTCTTCAAACCTCTGGAGATAACGAAAAACAGTCGATTGGCCCAGGTTGCAACTGCGGGCAATCTGCACCTGGCCCAGTTGCAGATCGTAGCGAAGCCGCAGGATCTCTTTGATTTTGCGCACGGATACCCTTTCTTGGGGCACTCAGATTCCTCCACTCCTCAGTAGAGTCCTCGGCACCCCTGGTTATCCAGCGCCGCTAGCCAAACAAAGTTCTGTTAAGAACTCCCTTCCGCTGATGTGAATAATCGTTCCGGTCCCATAGGCCTTTTCTATTCACTTCCTAGCGGAACCGGTTATTCACATCAGCGGAATGATTATTCACTTCGAGCGGAATCCATTATCCATTTCGAGCGGAATACACACTTGGCATTCAGGTCAATTTGGCAACAGGTGTCACCAACGGTGTAATGGTCGTACGAACGATTGAAGAATGTGCTGCTCTTCTTCGTCGCATTCTCACAGATACGATGGAGTTTGATTTAATAACGTGAGTTCGACGTTCGAGGAGAGCAGAACTCTTATGGAATGTGGCAGATAGAATCTGCCATTGGTCGCCAAACCCATTTCCGTCGGAGTTCTGCTTGGATATTGTAACCGTTTTCTGTGACATCGATGATTTTTGCCGTCATTTGTTGACGGCCCGCTACCCACAACTGGAAGCCCCTTCGCTTCCAAGCAAACCCTCTTCCGCGCGCTTAACTCTGAGCGAAGTAATGACCATCCTGATCTTTTTTCAGGCTTCGCACTATCGCACGTTTAAGCACTTTTATTTAGCCCACAGGCTCCTGCAGCGGCGTGGGGAGTTTCCCACCCTTCCCCGCTACACCCGCTTCGTGGAGTTGATTCCGTTGACTTTGCTTCCGCTGTGCGCCTATGTGCAGACGCGCAAAGGCCAAGTCACGGGCCTGCAGTTTATTGATTCTTTACCGATTCGGGTCTGCCACAACCGACGTATTCATTCCCATAAGGTGTTTGCGGGCTTGGCGCAACGCGGGAAAGGCAGTCTGGGCTGGTTTTACGGTTTTAAGCTGCATTGGGTCATTACTGAACAAGGCGAGTTGCTCGGCCTGACCTTAACGCCGGGACAGATCGATGACCGCCGTCCGGTGCGCAAATCAGTTCGCCACTTGTGGGGCAAACTGTGTGGCGATCGCGGCTCTCTCAGCCACGAACGATTTGAACAGCTATGGGATCAGGACCTGCAACTCATTACGAAGCTCAAGCGCAACATGAAAAACAAACTGATGCCGGTGCTGGACAAAGTGCTGCTCCGCAAACGAGCGTTGATTGAGTGCGTCAACGATCAACTGAAGAATATCAGTCAGGTCGAGCATACCCGGCACCGCAGCGCGACCAATGGCATTGTGAACATTCCGGCGGCGGCGGTGGCCTATACCTTTCAACCGAAAAAGCCCGCTTTGGACCTATCAACAACAACTGCCAGCCAGGACCATCAGCTTCTTCTCGCTGCGATGACGGTCTAAGTTAATGTCGAATTCACGTTGGAATAGTAACGCACGTTCCGATCAGTCCCAAGAATCCACCGGCAATGGGAGCAACGGGAGTTACGGCTGCCTCACCATAGGCTAACCATGCGGCCCGCACGGAAGCAGGACGCAGTTGGGCGGGGTCTGGTTTTCGTACCGGCTCGGGGCACTCCGGCTCCGAGCTTTGCGGGCCGTGGTGCTGTCATGGCTCCGGCTCGTTCGGCAGGATGGGGCGGCGGCAGATCAGCAAGCGGAAGCTTTCATGCTGGCGGCGCCTCCGCCGGGGGAGGTTTTCATGGCGGTGGCGGATTGGCAGGTGGCGGCCATGCGGGAGGCGGTGCAGCCCATCGTTAATTTCCGATTTTTGTTTCCGATGGCGGCTTAGAGAAGTTCGTTGCTTTCTCTTTGCGGATTTCTACACCGAAGGAGTCACCTCACTTATGACAGGAATCGTTTCAGAACAATTCAAAGAAAAGGTTACGGTTTTAGCGATCACGTACTCGAAGTCCTCTCATCATGTGCTCGAAATGGTTGCGACCCATCAGGGCTGGATTCTTCTGTGGGCGGACAGTTGGCGAGACGCTCTTCGAGTGGTCGAGAACCACAGGATCGGAGTCGTTCTCCTGGACCGAGGACTGCTCGGGGTGGACTGGAGAGATGCCCTGCAGATGCTGTTGCAGCCTGCTCACCGCTGCTGCGTCATCCTCCTGACAACCGGCGAGAAGGATCGGTTTTGTGAAGAGTTTCTCGAGGACGGAGGTTGCAAAGTACTGCCAGCGCCGCTCCAAGAGTCCGAAGTGATCGAAGCGGTCCATTCCGCCTGGACGTTTTGGAAGAGATGTATCAGTCGAGCGTACCACTACGAATCAGACTGAAGTCAGCGAGCCGATTCAAGAGCAACACACCATAAAGGAATGAACGAACAGACTAAAGATCCGCGCGTCTACCTGACAGCCGAAAGAACGTTTCCGGCCTGAATTCGCACGGGACTTGCTCTCCTGTGTTTCGGTTTTGTGCTCGCCCGTCTTGGAATTTTCCTGCGCAGCTTGGCTGTGACGACCCGCCTTGTGGAAGCGCAATCCCCTCCTTTTTGGATCTCCGCCGGAACGGTGCTCATTCTTACCGGAGTTGTGGTGCCGGTTTTCTCACTTTGGCGCTATCACCGCCTGATTCGAAGCTTGAACGCCGGCCAGAGCGATTTCGACCAACCGCCTCCGCCGGCTAGTGCCATGGCCGCGTTCGGGCTCGCCATGGCGGTTTACCCCTTCTTTGTGCGGCAAACTGCCCATTTCTCGTCCGTCTAGCTGATCACTCCCTTCCGCACGGCATAGAGGATCAGTTCCGGGATGCTATGGATGTTGAGCTTCTGCATGAGATTTCCGCGATGCGTATCGACCGTGTGAGGACTGATGCCCAGAATTTCCGCAATCTCCTTGGTCGGTTTCAGTTCCGCAATCAGTTGCAACAGCTCGCGCTCCCGCGTGGTCAGTAGATCATAACGATCCGCAGCGCCCTGCTGCTGCATTTGGCGAACATAGTCGTCGGCCAGAATCCTACTCACGGCCGGGCTGAAGAAGGCTTTTCCCGCCGCCACGACGCGAACGGCCTGGATAAGATCGCTTTCCGCCGAGTCTTTCAGCAAATAGCCGCGCGCCCCGGCTTTTAAGGCCCGGAGAACGTATCCCTCATCGGAGTGAACACTGAGAATGACGACCGCCGTTCTCGGATGATCCGCGCTGATCCGTTTCGTGGCTTCGATGCCATTCAGGATCGGCATGGCAATATCCATAATCACCACATCGGGAACCTCGCGGGTCACAGCGTCAACGGCTTCCCGCCCGTTGCTCGCCTCGGCCACCACTCCGAAATCGGACTCCCGCTCGAGGAGCAGACGTAAGCCCTTGCGCAGGATCGTGTGATCATCGGCCAACAAAATCCGCACGGAAACCATATCCTATATTGAGGTTAACCGTGGATGAGACGCGGCAGCTCAATTTGAATGACGGTGCCGCTTCCCGGCCGTGATTGCACCTGAAACCACCCGTGCAAATGCTTCACTCGCTCCTCCATTCCCAGTAGACCCACTCCTTTTTCCCTTTCTGGAATGAAGCCCTGTCCGTCGTCCTGAATGGTCAGGCGTAACGCCTCTTCCTCTTGCCTCAATTGAATTTGCAGATGCTTTGCCTTGGCGTGCCGCGTGACATTCCGGATCGCTTCCTGGACTACACGATAGATACAGGTTCTTTGCTCGTCGGGAAGATCCTCCGGAATCGATTCCGCCTGAATCGTGACTCGAAGATTTGTCGTTCTCGACACCTCGCGCGCTTGCCATTCGAGCGCGGGCAAGAGCCCTAAATCGTCCAGCATGGAGGGACGCAGCAGCAGCGACATATCCCGGACCACCGCGACCGTCCTCTCCGCCAAACGGCGGGTATCCTGCAGTTGGTGACGAGCCTCGGGATGCTCCTCCAGCGGGATCATGGCCGCCACGTTGCCGATGGCCAACAGGAGAGCGGACAGCGCTTGGCCCACCTCATCATGAAGTTCCCGCGAAAGAGCGCGGCGCTCGGTTTCCTGTACTTCGACCAAGCGCGCGGAAAGATCGCTGAGCGCTCTGCGAGCTTGCAGCGCCTCTTCAAAACGGAGCTTGGATAAACGCTCAAGCCGCAAGATGTAATAAATGCTGACACCTGCCAGCAGGAGCCCGGCCAAGATACTCCCCACCAGGAGCATCACCAGAGACTTTCGAAAACGGGAGAAAAGGTCGGCCACCAGTCGGTTGCCCGTTTCCATCTGTTCCTGATTCAAACGGCTGATCTGGTCCGCCAGCCGGACAATGACCAGGCGGCGAGGCAGCAGGGAATCTTTCATGAAGGAGTAGCCGAAAAGCCGACGTTGCTGGGCGTCCCACTGGAGCGCCGGGTGCAAGGAATCGAAATACGCCACTACTTCTTTCGTGAACTGCTGGAAAGGAGACCGCTCCGTTCCTCGAAGAACGGCTTGATACTCCCCAATCATCGATTCGATCCGCCCCCGTGCGGCATCCAACTCTTTCCTGTGCCCATCCGCGCGAGTGGGATCAGGCTCCAGCAGAAGATCCCGCACGTAGGTGCCGGATAGGTAAATGTCGGAACGAAGTTGCTCCAGGATACGGTCTCGATGCACGTAGTCCTGGCGGATACTTTCATTCCTGGTCTGAATCTTGTTAAGAACGGATAAAGCATTCAGACCGGTGAACGCCAGCAGTAATAAGAGTCCGCCGAAACCCAGCAGAAGAAAGCGTTGGGTTTGACCGCCGGTGTTTGGGGGAATATCACTCACGGAAGTCTTCCCTTGTCGGGCGCATCAGCGCAACGAACCCAAAATGTATTGTAGTGCCGCATAGGACTCCTGATACTGATATTTGGCATTCACGTTTTCGACTTGCGCCTGCGTCTGCCCGAGCTGCGCCTGCGTCAGTTCCACAATGGAGGCAAGCCCCAGATTGTATCTTCCCTGCGCGAGCTCCAGCGCCAGATTGGCCTGTTGCAGCAATTGTTCCGTGGCGCTGATTGCTTCAAACGAGGTTTTGGTCCGCTCCCAATAAGTGCGCACGTCGCGCGCGATGCGGTCTTCGAGATCTCGAACCCGCTGATTGGTCGCCTCCAACTGATACTCGGCGGCCTGCCGGCGAGCGGAGAAGAGGTGCCCGTTGAACACGGGAATCTGTATGTTAACGGCCACCGCCTCGTAGCCGTTTGAGATATTGGGATTCGCATTGCCCGGATCGATGTAGGGAAGAGCCCCGCCCACCGCGCTTAAACTAACGGTGGGCCGCCTCAGATCCCGCTCAGCGTATACAAATTTTTGGTCGGCCTCCCGTTGCAGGCGCAGGCTCGCCAGTTCAGGACGGGTTTGAAAGGCCTGCGCAATCAGGGGATCGGCGGAATCCGGCGGATTCGGCGGCGCGGGCTGATCCGTGAGCTGGTACTCTACCGATTGCTGCGTGCCCAGCGCCTGGCCCAGGTTGGCATACGCCGTCGCCAAACGGTCCTGAGAGCGCAACAGCATCAGCTTGGCATCGGTCAAGTTGACTTGCGCAAAGCTGACATCCACTTGGGACTTTAATTGATTTTTGAACAGTTCCGAAGCCTGATTCACCACGGTCTGCCGCGCCTCCACCGTTTGCCGCGACACTTTGACGAGTTGTTGCGCCAGCAGCACTTCATAATAGGCTTGATCCACGCCGAGCAGCACGTCGTAGCGGGTCGCGCGGTAGTCTTCGCGGCTGGCTTGGGCCTGCAACTTGGCGTTGGCTACCAGATTGGGAGTTCGGCCCGAATCCGTAATCAATTGCGAAAGCGTGAGTCCCGATCCGAAATGGTTGAATAAGCGGGGATCGTTGAGGATACCCGCGCCGAGTCGGCTGTTCAGATTTGCCTGCGCCCCGGTCACCTCGCCGTTCAAGGCTGGATAATAAGCGGATCTCTCTTGAATCGTAATTTGGTCCGCCCGCTGGTACAGGGCTTGCGAGGCGAGCACCTGCGGGTGGTTCTTGAGAGCTAGTGCGTGAGCCTCCGTCAGGCTGAGAGTCGGAGTTCCTGTTTGCCCGGACAAGAGGCGAGGCAGCGAGGCGGCAAGAGTTCCGAGAGTGACAATCGTTCTTTTCATCAGATAACGGCTAGGCATGGACGGGCTCCTTCTGCTGGGAGAGGGGGCGATCCTTTTTTCCGTACACAAGCAGGTAGGCGGCGGGCACGATAAACACGGTCAGAATGACGGAGGATGTCAGGCCGCCGATAATGGCGCGCGCCATGGGGGCGTATTGCTCGGAGCCGGTTCCCATTTTGAGGGCCATCGGAAACATGCCGATAATGGTGGCCAATGAGGTCATCAGGATGGGGCGCAGACGGACGCGGCAGGCCGTGACCACGGCATCTCCCACCGAGAGATTCTGTCCTTCGAGCTTATGGGCAAAATCTACGATTAGGATGCTATTGGACCCTGCCACGCCGATGAGCATCAGCACACCCATCAGCGACATCACATTCAGCGTCGTTCCCGTCACCAGCAGAATCAGAAGCACACCGATAAAGCCCATCGGAATCGCCAGCATAATCAGGAACGGATCAACAAAGGAACGGAACTGCGCCACCAAAATAAGATATAAGAGTACGGCTGCCAGAATAAAACCGAAAGCGAAGCTCTTAAATGATTCCCGCATGCCTTGCACCATCCCGCGCAGATTCACGCGAACATTACCGGGAACTTTCATATCGGCGATGAGCTTGTCAATCGAACTGGAAATTGTGCCCAGATCTTCTCCCTTGGGAGTTACATAGACATCGGCCGATCTCTGAATCTGATAATGGTCCACTTCGGTTGGAGTGCGGGCATGTTCGAGACTCACCACGGCGTCAAGCGTGGTGGGATCCTTCAGATGAGGGGATCTCAAGGGAATGCTTTTCAGGTCAATAAAGTCATGGATGGCCGCACTACCGTGTTCGAAGTATTGAACCGTCAGAAAGTAGTCATTTCCTGTTTTGTAGTCCACCCAGTAATTCGGAGCAATCATGGCGTTCGAGTTTAAGGCGGTGATGACGTTGTCAACGATATCTTTCTGCGAAAGACCCAGCTCCGCGGCATGAATGCGGTTGACATTGAGGCGCACGGCGGGATAGTTCATGTCCTGGGGAATATACACTTCATCCACGCCGGGCAGCGCCCGGATCTTGGCTGCGAGTTGCTGCGCTAATTCGTAATCCTGGTCCAGGTTCCGGCCCGTGATCTGCACATCGATCGGTGCGGGCATGCCCATATTCAGCGTGGCATCCACCATTGAGCCGCTTTGGAAAAAAGTCCGGATGTCGGGAAAATCGCGGGTAATCGCACTGCGCACTCGATCCATGTAGCTGAAACTACTGAGGTGGTGATCGTCTTGTAGAGCTGTCTGTACCGTCGCGGTATAGGAACCTGCGTTGCTGGTATACAAGGCTGAAAAGTCGGGTACCATGCCAATGTTCGAAACCACCATTTTGAAATCGCGGCCCACGGTCTGGCGCACTAAGTTCTCCACTTTGGCGACATACTGCTCGGAAAGTTCAATCCGCGAACCGGTGGGCGACTTCAGGTT